>JADCJJ010000189.1 GCA_020247085.1 Myxococcaceae bacterium
CAACGCGCCTTCGAGCACCTTGCTTCGCGTCGAGCACGGCCTTCGGCCCGGCGTCTGTTCGCCAGCCAGAAACCGCGTACGATGGCGTTCCCCGGGCCGTGCGGCTGCGCTCTTGCGCAGCGGCGCCGCCCCTACGATTGGACAAATGAGTGGCAATTGACGCAGAGCAGGTCGTCGCCCTGGTGCAGAGCGCCGGGCGCCTGGTTGGACTCAAGGAGTTGTTGCGCGCTGGCGGCTTGAACCCGGGCGAGCAGGTGAACCTCAAGCGTGTGCTGCGCGACCTGGTGAAGGCCGGGCGGCTCGAGCAGGACGGCAAGCGCTTCGGCGTGCCGGGCCGGCCCTCCGAGCGAAAGTCCGGGCCCGCGTGGGACTCGCGGAGGCCCGCCGGGGTGCGGGCGAAAGCCGGCGTCGCGCCCGGTTTCAGGCCCGGCGCCTCGAGGCCCGCGGCGCCATCGGAGGGCCGGCCACACAAGCGGAGTGAGCGGCTCCACGCGGGGGCGACGAGCGTCGAGGGCGCTCGCGCCGGAGGAGGTGACGGCAGCTCCCAGCGGCCACGCGGCCCGCAGCCCGTGCTCGTCGAGGGCATCATCAACCACCACCCCGACGGCTTCGCCTTCGTCCGCGCGCTCGTCGGCAAGGCCGAGGACGTCTTCGTGCCGCCCGACGAGGCCCGCAAGGCCCTCGATCACGACCGGGTGGTGGTCGAGGTCATCCCCCAGCGCGGCGGCCGCACGCTCGGGCGCATCGTCGAGGTCAAGCGGCGCACCCGCCAGCACGTCATCGGCACCTACGTCGAGCGCAAGGGCAAGGCCTGGGTCGAGCCGCGCGAGGGGGCGCTGGGTGAGATCGACGTCCCGAAGACGCAGCTCGCCAGGCCAGGTGACCTCGTGAAGGTGCGCCTGGGCGTCGGCGAGAAGCTGCTCGCCGGGCACGAGCGCCGGCTCGTCGGCGAGGTGTCGGGGTCGCTCGGCGCTGAAGCCGATCACTCGGTCGAGGTGCTGTCGGTCGCCTTCTCGCGCGGCTTCCACGACGAGTTCCCCGACGACGTCATGGACGAGGCCGACGCCTTCCCGCTCCAGCTCTCGAAGGCCGACCTGCAGGGGCGGCGAGATCTGCGCGCGCTCCCGCTGGTCACCATCGACGGCGAAGACGCGCGCGACTTCGACGACGCGATCTTCGTCGAGGCCACCGACGCCGGGTGGCGTCTCGTCGTCGCCATCGCCGACGTTTCGCACTACGTCACGCCCAAGAGCGCGCTCGACGCCGAGGCGTTGCACCGCGCGACGAGCGTCTACCTGCCGGGCCGCGTGCTGCCGATGCTGCCAGAGCGCCTGTCGAACGGGCTGTGCTCGCTCAAGCCCGACGAAGACCGCCTGTGCATGGTGGCCGACTTGCGCATCGACGCGCACGGTGAGCCAGTCGGCGCCGAGGTATACCCGGCGGTGATGCGCAGCCAGGCGCGCTGCACGTACACCGAGGTGCACGAGGTGCTGAGCGGGCAGGACGTGCCGCACCGGAACCACCTGGCGCCGATGCTGCGAGAGGCGCACCAGCTGATGAAGGCGCTCAACGCCATGCGTGTGCGCCGGGGCGCGGTGGACTTCGACCTGCCCGAGACGCGGCCCGAGCTCGGCGACGACGGGCTGCCCCTGCGGCTGGTGCGCCGCGAGCGCTGGGAGAGCCACCGGCTCGTCGAGGAGTGCATGCTGGCGGCGAACGAGGCCGTGGCCCGCGAGTTCCGCAAGCACGAGCGCGTGACGGTCAACCGCATCCACGGCGAGCCCGACGAAGACCGGCTCTCGGCCTTCCTCACGCTGCTGGGCGCCTACGGCGTCGCGGTACCGAAGGGGCGCATCGGGTCGCGGCAGCTCAACCAGTTGCTGAAGGACCTCGACGGCCACCCGGAGCAGAAGGCGCTCCATCAGCTCGCCCTGCGCTCGATGATGCAGGCGGTGTACTCGTCGGAGACCAGCGGCCACTACGGCCTGGGCGCCGAGGACTACCTGCACTTCACGTCGCCCATCCGCCGCTACCCCGACCTCCTGGTGCACCGGCTGCTCAAGCAGTGGTGGGAGGGGCACGAGGGGAGCGACCGCGAGCTCGAGGCGCTCGAGGCGATGGCGCAGCACTCGAGCGAGCGCGAGCGCGCGGCGATGCTGGTCGAGCGCGAGGTGAACGCGCTCTACGCGTGTCTGCTGATGAAGGGCCGCGTCGGCGAGTCGTTTGCCGCGACCGTGTCTTCTCTCACCGACGGTGGCTTCTTCGTCGAGCTCGACGGCCTCTACGTTGAGGGCCTCGTCAAGGGTGAGACGGTGTACCCCGAGTTCGAGTTCGACCCGGCGACGTACCGGCTGTCGTTCGGCAACGGGCGCGTCGTGAAGGTGGGGCAGCCGTGCACCGTGACGCTGCTCTCGGTGAACCTGACGAAGAAGCAGATGGACTTCGGGGTCGAGCGCTTCGCCGACGAGCAGGGCACCCCGGCCGAGCGACACCCGGCGCGGCCGCGGCACGAGCGCAGCGAGCGTCGCCCGGACGCCCGGGGCGGGCCGAGGCGCTTCGATCGCGCCGCGCCCGCGCGCCTCCAGGGCGCCCGCCGCGACGAGCCGAGCTCCGGCGAGCGCCCCTCACGGAGCGCCAGCCCGCCCTCGCGCCAAGGGGACTTCCGGTCGAGACGGGTGGTCGACGCGCCGCGCTCCGACGAGCGGCCGGCGCCCAGGCCGCACGAAGCGCCCACGAGACGCGACGAGCGCCCCGTCGCGGGCCCGAGAGACGAGGCGCCGTTCGGGGCGCCCAGCGGGAAGGGCTTCGACGCCCGCGCCGTCCTCGATCGCCTGTGGCGCGAGCGAGGCGGCAAGCCGCTGAGCGGTGGGGCCCCGCGGGGGCGTGACGACGACCAAGACGTGAGAGACGAGCGCAGGGGCGCTCGAGACCGGAACGGGCGGGGCGGGCGACGCCGATAGGCTGCCAGGTCCCTTGGGCCGTGCGCGGCGGGCCGACCGAAGAGCCGCGCTCACCGCATGTGCTCGGTGCGGGGCATCGCGTCGCCCGGGAGGGGCTGCCCGCCGAGGCGGGCCCGCATGCGGCGAAAGCCCTCAGCGTGCCACTCGAAGAACTTCGGCTTGCTCCCGAGCACGGTGGCGCGCTCGCGCCAGGCAGCCTCGGCGGCGTCGACCTCGGCCAGCGTCGGGGTGCCCGGGCCGCGGCCCGTCAGCTCCCGGAAGAGCCACGGGGAGCGGATGGCCCCGCGCGCGATCATCACGCCGTCGCACCCGGTCTCGCGCATCAGCCGCCGGGCCGAGTCGAGCGAGGTGACGTCACCGTTGCCGATGATGGGCACGCGCGCGAGCCGCTTCACCTCGGCGATCGCCTCCCAGTGCGCGGGCGTCGTCGACTCCTCCCGGGCGTGGCGGGCGTGCACGGTGAGGCCGTCGAGCAGCTCGTTGGCGAGCTCGACGATCGGCAGGTACACCTTCTGCTCCATCTCGATCCGGTTCAGGCCCAGGCGGATCTTCGCCGTCACCGCGCCGATGGGGAGCGCCGTGCGCGCCCGCCACGCCCGCAGCACCTCGAAGAGCGCCCGCAGCTTGTTGCGTCGCTTGAGCAGCGCCGGCCCGGCGCCCACCTTGATGACCTCGGGCGAGGGGCAGCCGAAGTTGAGGTCGACGGCCACCAGGTTCCGCCAGTGGCGTTGCGTCGAGCCCGCGAGCCGGTCGATCACCTCGAGCGCCTCGGCCAGCTCACGCTCGTTCACCACCATCAGCTGCAGCCCCGTCGGCACGTCGGCGTCGAACGAGTCGACGAGCTCGAGGGTGCTCCGGTTGTTCCGCACCAGGCCACGCGCGCGGATCATCTCGGTCCAGGTGAGACCCGCGCCGAGCGACCAGCAGAGCCGGCGGTACGCCGCGTCGGACACGCTCTCCATCGGCGAGAGGATGAAGGGCGTCGCCAGCTCGAGCCCTCCGAGCCTCACGCCAGCTCCACCACCGTCACGCCGTCGCCGCCCTCGGGCCCGTCGCCCGGCCTGAAGGTCTTCGCGTAGGGCGAGCCGCGCAGGGCCTCGCGGATCTCCTTCTTCAGCGCGCCGGTGCCGTGCCCGTGGAGCAGGATCACCGCGGCCTCGCCGTCGCGGGCCGCGCGGTCGAGGAAGCGCTCCACCTCGCGCAGGGCGTCTTCGGCGCGCTGTCCGCGCAGGTCGAGGGTGGGGCTGGCGAGCGTCATCGGCTTCGCAGCCGAGGCGTCGGCGCGCTTGAGCCGCTCGTCCTTCGCGCCGGCGGGGGAGGGGAACCGGCTGGTCGCCGCGGCGGCCTTCTTCGGCGGGAGCAGCTCCGAGGCCGGCACCCGCATGCGCAGCGCCCCCATCGTCACCACCACCGCGTCCTGGCCGAGGTCGACGATCTCGACCTCGGCGTCGAGGGACTTGTGGCGCGCCCGGGCCCCGACCCTGAGTTCGAGGGGCCCCAGCGGCTCGGGCCCCGACTTCATCTCGGCGCGCACCGCGCGCTCCGCGACCACCTGTTCGTTCGCCCGCTCGGTCAGCTCGGCCGCCGCCGCCTTGGCGGCCTTGAGCGCCTTGTCGGAGCGGTCCGACTCCAGCCGCTCGACGAGCGCCCGCACCTGCGCCCTCGCGTAGTCGAGCTCGGCCCGCAACGCCTCGCGGAAGCGCAGCTCCTCTTCCTTCTTCTTCTTCTCGACCTCAGCGAGCTGGGCCTCGGCGCGGGCCTTGAGCGCCTGCGCCTCTCTCGCGTCGCGCTCGGCCTGATCGCGCTGGTCCAGCATCTTCCGCCGCTCGTCCTCCGCAGCCTGCAGCGCCTTCGACAGCGCACCGCCGGAATTCTCCGCGAGGTGCTGCGCGCGCACGCAGATGCCCTCGGGCAGGCCGACCCGGCGCGCGATGTCGATGGCCGACGAGGCCCCCGCGACACCGAGCTGCAGCCGGTAGGTGGGCGCCATCTTCTTCGCGTCGAAGCCCACCCGGCCGTTCACGAAGCGCGGGTCGAGGTGCGCGAGGGCCTTGAGCTCCTCGAGGTGCGTGGTGACGAGCACGAGCGCCCCCTTCTCGAGCAGGTCCTCGAGCACCGCCGTGGCGATGGCGGCTCCCTCGCGCGGGTCGGTGTCGGCGGCGATCTCGTCGATCAGCACCAGCGCGCCGCGCCGGGCGCTCGCCACCACCTGCTTGAGCACCGTCACGTGCGCCGAGAAGGTCGAGAGCCCCTGCTCGAGGTCCTGCAGGTCGCCGATGGCCGAGTGCACCTGGTTGAAGAGGGGTATCGACGAACCCGCGTCGCAGGGAATCGGCAGGCCGGCGCGCACCATCAGCGCGCACAGGCCGATGCCAGTGAGCGTCACCGTCTTGCCGCCCGCGTTGGGGCCCGACACGACCAGCGCCCGCGCCCCCTGGGACAGGTCGACGTCGTTGGCGACCACCTGGTCTCCCTTGAGCACCAACCGTGGGTGGCGCAGCCCCTTCACCGCCAGCGGGCCGTGGGCGGGGTGTACGGCCGGGGTGGTGGCCAGCAGCTCTTCGGCCAGCCGCGCGAGGGCCTCGAGCTCGTCGAGCTCGGCAGAGGCCAACAGCCCGTCTTCGAGCTTGCCGGCCTCGCGGGCGACCAGGCCCGACAGCTCGAGCAGCACCTTGCGCTCCTCCTCGAGCACCACCGACTGGGCGATCGCCAGCTCATTGCCCAGCCCGATGAGCTCCTGCGGCTCGACGAAGAGCGTCTGGCCCGACTGACTCGCGTTGTGGACGATGCCCTCGACCTCGCGCTGGTGGCTCGAGAGCACCGGCACCACGTACCGATCGTTGCGCACAGAGTAGTAGCCCTCGCGCAGGTTCACCGAGAACCGCTCGTCGCGGAGGAGCTCGTCGAGGCGCCCCCGGATGCGCCGGTGGAGCCCCCGCGCGCGCTCCCGCGCCTCGCGCAGCTCGTCGCTCGCGCGGTCCGAGATCTCTCCGCTCGCCTCGAAGCTGCGGTCGAGACGCGTCGCCAGCCGCCCCAGGAGCGGGAGCCGCCGGCCGATGGCGGCGAGCCCGGGCACCTTCTCGCGGCGCTCCTGGAGCACCTCGTAGGTGCGCTCGAAGGCGAAGAGGGCGGCGCAGATCGACATCAGCTCCCGCGGCTCGAGCATGCCGCCCTTGGCCGCCCGGTCGATGGCGCTGCGGAGGTCGACGAGGCCTCCGAGCGGCAGCGACAGGGGCTCCCGCTTGAGGGCGCGCGCCTCGTCGACCAGCGCTAAGCTCGCCAGCACCGCATCGAGGCCGTCGAGGAAGGGGCGCTTGAGGCCCCGCTCCCGGCCGACCTCGGTGCGGCACCGGGCGCCGATGGCCGCGCGGACGTCGTCGAAGCCGAGGGCGCTGAGCGTACGATCGGAGACGTCCACGGGGACTCCTCGGGTGCGGGGGAGGCCGTCCATAGCGAAGGCACGCGCGGCACGCGACGCCCGTGACGGGCATGTCCTGACTGGCCGGCGGGTGGTAGGCGCCGGGAGCGTGATTCTGTTCGTCGTCAGCCTCGCCGTCGGCGCCTCTCCGGTCGACGCACGCCTCACGGCTGCGCTGCAGCTCGAACAGGAAGGGCAGGGGGCCGAGGCGCTGCGGCGGCTCGAGGCGCTGGTGCAGACCGACCCCACCTCGGAGCTGGCGCGGCTCGAGGCTGCCAGGCTGGGGCTCAAGGTGGGCGTGGCCGTCGAGCAGGCGCTCCTGCACGCCGAGATCGCACGATCGCTCGCTCCCGAGAACCCGCGGGCCCACTACCTGTGCGCTCTGGCGCTCGACGAAGTCGGAGATCGGCAGGGGGCCATCGCGGCGCTCCAGGTCGCGCTCACCTTGCGGAGCGACTACCCCGACGCCCGGTTCCGTCTCGCCGGCCTGTTGTCGGCCCAGCGGCGGTGGCCCGAGGCAGTGGCGGGCTGGCGCGCCGTGCTGGAGCGCTCGCCGACGGCCCACGGGGCCAGGCAGCAGCTCGCGCTCGCGCTCGAGGCCTCGGGCGCGCTGCAGGCGGCCGAGGCCGAGCTCGAGGCGCTGACCCACGTCGACGTCGCGCGGGTGCCGGCGATCCGTGCGCTCGTCGGGCTGCTCGAGCGCTCGGGACGCCACGCGAAGGCCGCCACCTGGAGGAGGGCGCTCGAGCCCCCGGCCCGAGCCCTGCGACCGCTCAAGGCGTCAACGCGCTGACGGCCCTCCCCGTCGACTTCACCGGACGACGAGCGCGGGGCGCGCTAAACACCGTCGCCATGCGTATTCGTCTGGCTGTCGGGGGCGCCGTGGTGCTGTCAATGTGCTGCGCGCAGGCGTGGGCCGCGGAGCCGCCGGGGGTGACGGCGCCGCTGCCGGAGGTGATGAAGGAGCTGCGCCGCATCGAGAGCGCCGCCTGGCATGGCCGCCTCGACGCGGTCCGGGTCGAGCTCCAGAACCTGCAGAGGGCTCGCCCGAGCGACCCGATGCTGCGGGTCTACGTCGCGTGGTGCTCGATGCCGACCGACGACGCCTGGAACCAGCTCAAGGGCATCGCGCAGATGTTTCCCGATCTGCCGTGGGTGCACTACGGCATGGGGCGCATCTACGTCGGGTGGAAGATGCGCGACCTCGCAACCACGGCGCTCGAGAACGCGCTCAAGAAGGACCCGAAGTTCTACCCCGCGCTCGTCACCCAGGGAGACGTGCTCCGCCTCAAAGACGAGTTCGACCAGGCCGAGGCGAAGTACCGCCAGGCCCTGGCCATCGCCGACGACGCCGAGGCGCGCACCGGGCTGGGGCTCGTGATCCTCAAGCAGGGCAAGGCCGACGCGGCGAAGGTCGAGCTCCAGGCCGCCCTCAGCCAGTGGCCCGACCAGCCAGCGGCGCTCCGCGAGCTCGTCAAGCTGCTCGGCCCGGCAGACCCGGCCTACGCCAGACAGCTCGCCACGCTGGGAGAGCTGCAGCCGAAGGACCGCGACGTTCGCAGGCAGCTCGCGACGCTCAAATTCGACGCCGGGGACAAGCGGGGCGCCCTCGACGAGTACGAGAAGCTGCTCAAGCTCGGCAGCCCCGACCTCGAGACCGCGCAGCGAATGCAGTCGATGTACCGCGAGCTGGGCGACGCCGAGGGCGAGGAGCGCCTCACGGTCATCCTCTCGGGCCTCGACCGCGACGGCGTGGCGCCGCTGATTCGTCTCGCCGAGCTCCGCGCCGCCAAGAAGGACGTCGACGGCGCCGAGAAGAACCTGCTCGCCGCCGTCGAGCGGAACCGGGAGCGCGCCGACACGTGGCTCCGCCTCGGCCGGCTGAGCCTCGAAAAGAACCTCCTCTCCCAGGCCCTCGAGCGGTTCCGACTGGGCGCGGCCACCACGACGCCGGGCGCCGAGGACTGCCGGGCCGAGGCCCTCAAGCTCGAGGAGCTCTTCAAGCTGCCCACCAAGCGCGCGAAGGGAACGGTCGATCGCATCTACGGCCAGGTCGCCGGCACGCTCGACCAGCTCTTCCGTGCGCGGGCCAAGGCGAACCCGAAGCTCGCCGGGGTCATGAAGGTGCGTGTCAAGGTGAGCGCCGCGGGCGTGGTCGAGCTCGCCGAGGTGACCGAGGACACGGTGGGCGACCCCGTGCTCGCCGCGCACGCGTTGTTCGCGCTCCGCGAGGCCGAGTTCGAGAAGAAGCGCCGTGAGCCAGTCTTCGAGTTCGAGCTGGGGCCGCTCTCCGGAGGCAAGTGAATGGCGGTTCGCTTTGGAATCGACGTCTGGGTGAAGCAGTGCTTCCGGGCGCTCCGGGGGCTGCGCGTCGGCGCCATCGTGAACCCGACGAGCGTCGACGCCTCGTACCGGCACCTCGTCGACCTGTTGCACGGCGCTGACCACGTCACCCTCGCGGCGCTCTTCGGGCCCGAGCACGGCGTGCGGGGCGAGGCGCAGTACATGGTCGCCGTCGACGACGTGCCGCGTGATGCGCGCACCGGGGTGCCCGTGCACAGCCTCTACGGTCACACCCTCGAGTCCCTCTCACCGAAGCCTTCGTGGCTCCAGCCACTCGACGCGTTGGTCTTCGACATCCAGGACGTCGGGGCGCGCTACTACACGTACATCTACACGATGGCGCTGGCGATGAAGGCGGCTGCCCGCGCGAAGCTCCCGTTCTTCGTGCTCGACCGGCCGAACCCCATCGGGCTCGACGTCGTGCAGGGCAACCTCGTCGGCAAGCGGTTCCGCTCGTTCGTCGGCCTCTACGAGCTGCCCACGCGTCACGGCATGTCCGCCGGAGAGATCGCCCGCCTGCTGAACGAGCGCGAGCGCCTCGGCTGCGAGCTCACCGTCGTGCCCTGCGAGGGCCTTCGCCGCAGCACACGCTGGGAGCAGCTCGGGCGCGACTTCATCTCGCCGTCTCCCAACATGCCCACGCCGAAGACGGCGCTGGTCTACCCGGGCATGTGCCTGGGCGAGGGCACCAACGTCAGCGAGGGCCGAGGTACCTGCCGGCCCTTCGAGCAGTTCGGCGCCCCGTGGCTGCGCGGCGCCGAGGTGGCGGACCACCTCAACGCGCTCCGCCTGCCCGGGGTGACGTTCAGGGCGTGCGCCTTCACGCCCACCTTCGACAAGTTCCGCGGCAGCTCGTGCGAGGGCGCCTTCCTTCACGTCACCGACGCGCGCGCGTTCGACCCGTTCGTCACCGGCATCGCCGTCTTCCAGGCCTGCCACGCGCTGGGGCAGGGCCACTTCGCCTGGCGGGCCGACGCCTACGAGTTCGTCGACGACGTTCCCGCCTTCGATCTGCTCTGTGG
Source organism: Myxococcaceae bacterium (assembly GCA_020247085.1). Classification (GTDB taxonomy): domain Bacteria; phylum Myxococcota; class Myxococcia; order Myxococcales; family Myxococcaceae; genus Xiheimicrobium; species Xiheimicrobium aquaticum. The sequence continues at coordinate 9,744 of JADCJJ010000189.1, forward strand.
AACGGCTCACATCCGCAAGGGCATCGAGGCCGGCTGGCCGCTCGAGCGCCTGGTCGCCGGGTTCGAGGCCGAGCTCGAGCCTTTTCTGCCCCTGCGAAAGCGGCACCTGATCTACTAGCTTCTCGACACGTCACTGTAGCCATGGCCACCGCACTCGGCATCTTCGGAGACACCGGCGGCGACATCGCCTCGTTCGACGCGGCGCTCCAGCTGTTGGCGGGCCGGGGCGCCCGACGGTTCCTCTTCGCCGGCGGCCGGTACGAGGATCTCGACGAGTGGCTCCGGCTCAAGCGCGAAGAGGCGCGCGCGCAGGCCGACTACTCCAACGGCGACTTCCTCGAGGACGTCTCGCGGTACCTGCTGGGGCTCGACCAGCTCGAGCGCCCCGCGGCCTTCGGCTCGGCCTGGGAGCTCGCCCGCGCCATCGAAGACGTCATGCTGATGAAGGACAAGGTCGTGCGGACTCCCGAGAGGGGCTCGCTTCAGTACCAGGACTCGTCCGTTCCCCGAAAGGCGATGGACATCGTCGGAGACGTGCTGTGCTGCGTGGTGCACGACAAGAACGACCTCGATAAAGACGACATGGTGAACGCCGCGGTGCTCGTGCACGGGAAGGAGGGCGCGCCGAAGGTGGTGCAGATTGGCCCGCGCTACTTCGTGACGCCGGGCCGCGTGAAGGGTGGCTCGAAGTCGTCGGTGGGGCTGCTCGAGGTCGTCGACCGCCAGCTCGTCTTTTCGGCCTTCTCGCTCGACGGCGCGACGCTGATCGACCGGCAGCCGCTGCCGATTGGTGGCACCAAGACGAAGCTGTCGGTGAAGTGACGTGCGCCAGGTCGCGCTCTTTGGAGGCAGCTTCAACCCGCCGCACGTCGGCCACCTGATGGCGGCCACCTTCGTGCGCGCGACGCGAGCGGTCGACGAGGTATGGCTCGTGCCGGCGTTCGACCACCCGTTCGGAAAAGCCCTGACGCCGTTCGACGACCGGGTCGCGCTCTGCGAGCGCCTCGGGCAGGACTGCGGGCCCTGGTTCAAGGTCAGCCGCGCCGAGGCCGAGGTCGGCAAGGAAGGCCGCACAATCGAGCTGCTCGAGTACCTACTGCCCCAGCACCCGGACACGCGCTTTCACTTCGTCATCGGCAGCGACATTCTCGCCGACCTGCCGAAGTGGAAGGCGTGGGATCGAATCGAGGCGCTGGTCGAGGTGGTCGTGCTGCACCGCGCCGGCTTCCCGTCACCGCGGGCTTTTGGGCCTCCGATCGTCGAGGTGTCGTCGACCGCCGTTCGTGCTGCGCTGAACGCCGGGCTCCGCCCCGATGGGTTGGTGCCGCGTCAGGTGCTCGACCTCATCGAGTCGCGTCAGCTCACCTTCGGCCACCCGTGACGGGCGAAGCTCCTCGCTGACGATGACCCTGAATCGCCCGGGCTGGCGATACCGGGAGCGCCCACAGAATCGCCCCAGCCCTGCGCAACGCACCACCTCGCAAGGTCGAATAATGAGCGTTATGTCAACTTGCGACGGGTCGCTTTCGAGGGTGGGTGCGTCGTGGGTCTGGCCTACCTTCAGCCCAAGTGTGGCCGTGTCCCTTCGCGTTCCGTCGCCGGTTTGTCGCTTCGCTGGGTGGAGCCGTGGTGCTGGTGGCATGCCCGTCGCCGCGTCAATCCACCGCCTCGGAGTCGCCGGTAAGCGCGCTCGACGCCGGCGCGAGGAGTGACGCGGGGCTCCTCCTTCCCCCGCTCGCCTTTCGCCTGGGGGTCGAGCTCGCCGACGGAGGCTGGTTGTCGTTCGACGCCGCGTCGTCTTTGGCCCACGCCCCGCCGGCGGTGGCGCTCGAGCTGAGCAGCCCGCTCGAACTCGTCGGGGCCCGCGTACGGCTGTTCGACTGGAGCGACTCCGTCGTCCCGGGCGACGACATGGTGACGTCAGGAGACGGCGGCTTCCAGGCCCGAATTCGGCCGCTGCGTGCGCTCGAGGCCGGCCGCGCCTACGAGCTCGTCGTCGATGGAGAGATCGACACGACTTTCTCCGACACCTTCGGTCGGCAGCACGCGGACGTCCGGTTGCGGCTGCAGATCGACGGCGACGTTCAGCCTACGCGCACGCAGGTCAGGCCCTCCCGAAAGAAGCCTCTGCAGCCCTGACCAGCTTCGCCGAGCGACCGTCCCCCGCCGGCCTGGTCGGTTCCAACACTGGCGCGCTTCGAGACCTGGGCACACGCGGCGTCGCGTCCTACGGCAACGCGAGCAGCAGCTTCGAGACGTCGTACAGCACCTCGCCGCGCTCGAAGCGCGGGCGGCGCTCGAGGTGCCAGGCCGACTCCTCCGCGAGGCGCCACAGGCACCACTCGAGCACGCTGCGGAGGTTGATCGCGTCGTACAGGTTGTACTCGACGAGCACGCGCAGGGCCTTCACGTCGCGGTGGGCGTTCCACAGGCGCCAGAGGTGAACGGCGTCGAGGCCCCTCACGCCCTTGAGGTGCGGCGGTCGATCGAGCTGCAGCGCCTCTTCGATGCCCTTGAGCCCGCCCTTGAGGCCGACGCGGCGCACGAGGAAGCGCAGATCGACGTGGGCGATGGCCTCGGGGAACCCACCCTCGGCGAAGGCCTTTCGCAGGGTCGGCACGTCGAAGGCGGCGCCGTTGAACGTCACCCAGATGGGGCTGGCGGCGAGCCGCTCCGGCAGGCCCTGGAGCGTGTGGCCGCGGCGGAACGTGGCCACGCCGGCACGGTCCATCAGGCCCACCACCGTCGGCTGCTCGTCTCCGTCGGCCTCGATGTCGAAGAAAACCGTCTGGTCGACGAAGTGCGGGTACAGGCGCCAGTGCTCCCGTGGCGGCACGAGCGCCGCAAGCCGGGGCACGTCGCCGGCGGCGAGGGCTGCGCGGGCCTCGGCGATGCGGCCCACGGTCTCGGCGTCGAGGCGGGGCGACATGACGGTGCCCTTCGCGGCCGCGGCCTCAAACTGGTCCCACCTCTCGAGGCCGCGCGCCCACAGCTCGCGCTCCCGGAATGGGCCCACCCCCTTCGAGAGCTGAAAGGTGCGCTCGAGGAAGCCGCTCATCTCAGCGCGTCGGCACCGTGCCGCCGACCAGCGCGTCGATGAGGGGCAGATCGGCCTCGCAGAACGGCAGCGCCTGCATCTCGGCCGGCGTCGCGAAGCGCAGCGCCTGGGCGCCGAGGGCACGGGGCTCACCGTCGACGATCTCGGCGGCGAAGAGCTGGAGCTCGACCAGCACGTCCGGGTACGCGTGCTCGGTGCGCCAGAGGCGGCGGCCAACCGACAGGCGCACCGCGAGCTCCTCTTCGCCCTCGCGCACCAGCGCCTGCGCCTCGGACTCGCCCGGCTCCACCTTCCCGCCGGGGAACTCCCAGAGGTTCGCGCGGCTCGCCCCGGGCAGCCGCTGCTGCACCAGGAAGCGGCTCGGGTCACCGGGACTGGGAATGAGCCCGGCGACGACGCGGATCCGCCTCAACCGCCGCTCCCGACGAGCTGGAGCGCGTAGAGCGTGCCGAGGTTGGTGAGCACGTACAGGCGGTTGCCGCCGCGGGCCGAGGTAAATCGCGACGGCGTCGCCGTCACCCCGCGGCCGGGGTTCCAGGCGGCCCGCACGCGCCCAACCGACGGGTCCACGAAGGCCAGCGCCGTCGAGGTCGGCACGACGACGTACCCGCGCGTCATCACCGGCGCCAGGCCTGCGTTGTTCCCCTTCCCCTTTGGCGTCCGATCCGAGAGGTCGAGCGCCCACAGTGCGCGGCCCGTCCGTGTCTCGATGGCTGTCAGGGTGCCGTCTCCGGTGCAGAAGAGCACCTCTCCGCGCAGCAGCAGGGAGGTGATGCCGCCCCGCGGCGACGTCCACAGAATGTCGCCGGTCTTCGCGTCGAGGGCGTAGACGCCATCCTTGTAGCTGGCTGCGTAGAGGCGCCCGTTCTCGTCGAGCACCGGGGCCGAGTCGACGTCCTTGAACTGTTGGCCGCCCGAGAGGGTCAGCCGGCGTTCCCACCGGGCGACGCCGTCGTCGAGGCCCACGGCGACGAGGAACCCGTCGGCGAAGCCCGCGTAGGCCAGCCCGTCCTCGACCACCGGCCGCGACGCGCCCCGCACCGTGAAGCCCTGCGGAAGGTCGCGCTTGTACTGCCACGTCCACTTGCCGCTCGAGCGGTCGACCGCGAACAGCGTGTCCTGCGACGACGTCACCAGCACGAGCCCCTCGGAGATGACGGGGGTGGTGAGCAGCTCCTCACCGGCCTTGAACTCCCACACCGTCTCGCCCGACAGCACGCGGAGGGCGTAGAGCACCCCGTCGCCCCCGGGCACGTAGGCGATGCCCTGCGCGATGGCGGCGCCCGAGAAGAAGCGCACGGTCGTCTTCTTCTCCCACAGCAGGGCGCCGTCGATGGGAGACAGACAGCGAATGCCGCCGTCGCGGGTGGTGACGATGATGCGCTCGGTGTCGGGGTCGACGGCCGGGCGGGCGGTCTCTCGGGGCTGGTACTCGAGGAGCTCGAGCTTCACCAGCGGCGACGACCACGCGACGTCCCACAGGCGCGGGGGGCTGACCTGCGCCACCCGAACCGGCATCGTCGGGTCGTCGCTCAGGGGAATCGCGCGGCAGCCGATGACGGCGAGCACGACGACGCCCAGCAGCCCGAACCGCCTTGTCATCAGAGGCCCGCGTCGGAAGCGGCGGCCGCCGGAGCGGCAGGGAGCGCGACCCCCTTCGCGGCGAGCAGGCCCATGCGCTCCTTGGCCAGCCGGGCCGCCGACGAGTCGGCGGCGCTCGACGACACCTCGCCGTAGCGCTTCATCGCGCCCGTCAGGTCGTTCTTCTTCTCGAGGATCCGGGCGTGGTGGTACAGCCCCATACCCTTGAGGAAGTCCGTCTTGTTCTCTTGAGCGAGCTTCTCGAAAGCCGCCGCGGCCTCATCGAGCTTCCCGGTCTGCTCGAGCGCATACCCCCTCGCCTCCAGCGCGACGGGGCGCAGCGGGTCGGCCGGGTCGGCGTCCTTCAGGAACTCCTCAGCGAGCTTCAGCGCGTCATCGGCCTTGCCCTGCCGCAGCATCGCCTGCGCGAGCGGGAGCGCGGCGTGAGCTGCCGACTTGCGGCCCTTGTGCTCGGCGCGGAAGCCCGAGAGCTTCGCGATGATCGCCTCGTCCTTCTCCCTATCGGACTTGAAGGGCGGGTCCTCGTCTTTCGGGGCGTCGGCCGGCGCGGTCGCGCTCACCTGGCGGTCGAGCACCTTCAAGGCCGCGCCGTACTCGTACATCGCGGCCTCGTTGGCGCGCTTCTGGACGTGGCTCACGAGCGCGACGATGCCCCCGACACCGACGAACGCCAGCACGCCGAGGACGACGTTCTTGCCGTGCTGCTCGAGGAACGGAACGGCCTGTTGGCCGAGCTTCTGGAACTCGTCGGGGCTCTTGAGTTCCTTCAAGTCTTTCTTGGTCGTCATGGCGGGCGGGCTTCTGACGCTCCTCGGTGGGCCTGTCAACGGCGACCGAGGGCCCTGATTTCACCGCGCGCTCGCCAGCCCGTCCCCCGATCGCCGCCGCAGCTCGAGGTGGAGCGTGAGCAGCTCGTCCTCGCGAGCGGCGAGGGCCGCGAGCGCCTCGGGGCCGTACCGGGCGACGAAGCGCGTCTGTTCGTCGAGCCGGGTCCCCACGCGCCGGGCGCGCTCGAGCAGCCCCGCCTCTCTTTCCGGCGGCACCTGCCCGCTGGCGCGCGCCGCCTGCACCGCCGCCTCGGCCTCGCTGACGCGCTGGCCGATGGCCCGCCGCGCCACGCTGCGCCCCACGTACTCCGAGATGGCCGCCGAGAGCCGCTGCTGCGTGAGCGCGTCGAGCCCGGCCTCCTCGAGCGCCCGGGCGTGCGCCTTGGCGAGCCGGCGGGCGGTCGAAGGCTCGCTCGCGCCACAGGCCGGGTCGAGCGCCTGAAGGAGGGTCTGCTGGTACATGATGAAGGCGTGGACCGACGCCGACGACAACTGGACCGATGCAAGTCGAAGGGTGCGTTCGTCGCTCATGGGGGTAGTCCGGGACCCTACCCTTTCTCGGCAGCGTCGTGCCCTGATGCGCCATAGTCTCTGAGTCGGCGGCGCGAGGGCCGCACGTCACCCGTGTCCAATTCGAACCCCAGAGCCGGTGACCAGGCCGGCAATGCGCCTCCCCTCGAGGGACAGTCGTCGGCGGGCGGCCGCCCATCCTCCGAGCCCGACATCGGCCTGTCGAACACCGTCCACTCCGGAGAGCGCGAGGCGCCCGGTGATCCGCCAGAGCTCGGGCTCGAGACGACTCATCACTCGGGCGAACACCCCGGCCCCGAGCAGCCACACGGCCCGGGCCTCGCCCGGGGTGCCACCATCGACCGGTACGTGGTGCTCGCCCCGCTCGGCGCCGGTGGCATGGGTGAGGTCTACGCCGCCTGGGACCCGATGCTCGACCGCAAGGTGGCCATCAAGCTGCTCAAGGCCGAGCACCAGGGCACCTCGTACGCCGACGACCTGCGCCACCGGCTGCTCCGCGAGGCGCGGGCGCTAGCCCGCTTGAGCCACCCCAACGTCGTGACGGTGCACGACGTCGGCGTCATCGACGATCAGATCTACCTGGCGATGGAGTTCGTCGAGGGGCAGACGCTGACCAGCTGGCTGTCGGAAAAGCCCCGGTCGTGGCGCGAGGTGCTCGAGCTGTTCCTGCAGGCCGGCGAGGGGCTGGCGGCGGCGCACGCGGCTGGCGTCACCCACCGTGACTTCAAGCCCGACAACGTGGTCGTGAGCCGCCAGGGCCGCGCGCGGGTGATGGACTTCGGCCTGGCCTTCGAGCACGGGCGTGAGCGCGAGCAGCCGCCGGTGCCCGTCACGGTGCCGCCGGGCTCGCTGCAGCGTCGCATCACCCAACCCGGCACCATGCTCGGCACGCCGGCGTACATGGCGCCTGAGGCGCTGTTCGGCAAGCCGACGGATCCGCGCAGCGACGAGTTCAGCTTCGCCGTCGCGCTCTACGAGGCGCTGTACGGCGTGCGGCCCTTCGAGGGCGACACGGTGCCGGCCGTCATCGTCGAGATGCAGCTCAACCGGGTCCGCCCGCCGCCGCGCGCGACCCGGGTGCCTCGGCGCATTCACCTGCTCCTGCTGAAGGCGCTCCGCGTCGAGCCCGGCGAGCGGTTTCAGTCGCTTCGGGCGCTGCTCATCCACCTCGGGCGCCGCAGCACCTCGCGGCGCCGCGGGCTCATCACCGCCTCGTTGGTGGCGCTCACCGTCACCTCCGTCGCCATCGTCGCGGCGATGGCCCGCCGAGAGGCGCAGCGCTGCGCCGGCGTCTCGGCGCGGCTCTCGGGCATCTGGGACGACGGGGCCCGCGGCGATGCGCGCCGCGCCTTCCTCGCCACGGGCCGCCCCTGGGCCGCGAGCGCCTTCAGCGCGACCGAGTCGCTGATGGACGTGTGGGGGCGCCGGTGGGTCGACCGGCGCCGGGCGGTCTGCGAGGCCTCGTTCGGCCAGGCCGACGAGCAGGTCGGCGCCACCATCGTGTGCCTGGGGCGGAAGCTCGCAGACTTCGACGCGACGGCGCGGCTCTTGCGCAGCGCCGACCCTGACGTCGTCGAGCGCGCCGTCTCTCTGGCGGCCGCGCTGCCCGACCTCGAGGGGTGCGACCCGCGCGCTGCGTCGATGACGCCCGCGCCGAACGAGGTGGGCACCTCTCGCGAGGCCCTGGCGAAGGCCAAGGCGCTCCTCGAGGCCGGCAAACTCAAGGAGGCCCACGCCGCCGCCGACCAGGCGCTGGCCGGCGCCCTGGCCGCGGACGAGGGCGGCGCGCTGGCCGAGGCGACCTTGCTCTCGGCGCGGCTCGCCGCCGCCGAGCTCGACTACGTCAAGGGCGACCAGCTCGCCGAAGACGCGATCCTGCTCGCGCAGCAGCATGGCGACGACGAGGTGCTCGCCCGGGCGTGGGTCGACCGGGTCGGGTTCGCCGCCGCAGGCACGGGCCTGCTCGACGACGCCGAGCGCTGGGCCCGCTACGCCAGAGTGGCGGTGCGGCGGGCCGGCAGCCCGCGCGAGCTCGAGGCCTCGCTCGCCAACAACGAGGCCGTGTTGAGGAACCGGCAGGGGCGCCCCGCCGAGGCGCTCCCCCTGCACCAGCGCGCGCTCGAGCTGCGGCAGGCGTTCTATGGGCCGAGGTCGCCGCTCGCCGCGCGCAGCCTCACCAACGTCGGCAGCACGCTGCGCGCGCTCGGCCGGCCGAGGGAGGCCATCGCCTCGTTCAGGGCGGCGCTCGAGGTCGAGGAGGCCGTGCTGGCGAGCGATCACCCGGCCGTCGCCGACACGCTGAACAACCTGGCGAACGCCCTGCTCGAAGAGGGCGCCACCGACGACGCCGTCACGGCGCTCGAGCGCTCGTTGGCCATTCGCGAAGCGGCGTTCGGCGCCGACAGCCCCAAGGTGGCGCAGTCGCTGTCGAACCTCGGGGCCGCTTACCTCGACAAGGGCCGCCTCGACGACGCGTTGCGGGTGCTGCAGCGGGCGCTCGGGCTCAAGGAGCACACCGCCGGACGGGACGCGGTCACCGTGGCGGTCACCTTGACGAACCTCGCGACGGCGCAGCGTAAGCTCGGGCGGTACGTCGAGGCGCTGGCCTCTGACGGCAGGGCCCTGGAGATCCGCCTGGCGCGTCAAGGCGCGCAGAGCCCCGAGGCCGCCCGGAACCTGCTCGGGCTGGGAGAGACGCACCTCTCCATGAAACGGCCGGCGGTCGCCAAGCCGCTGCTCGAGCAGGCCCTGCGGCTGTCAGCGCCCTCGAGCGCCGAGCACGGGGACGCGGCGTTTCAGCTGGCGCGGCTGCTGCGCCGGAGCGACCCGACCCGGGCCCGGGCGCTCGTCCGCGCGGCGCTGGCCGCCTGGCCGCCGGGATACCCCAGCCGCGCCGAGGCGAACGAGCTGCTCGAGCCCCTACCCCGCCGCCGCTGAGCGGGGCCTTCGTGCCTCGCGGTGCGCCGTCGAGCCTCAGGGCGCAGCGAGAGCCGCGGCGACAGGGCGCTGGGTGACGGGGGTCAGCGCGAGCCGCTGACGCGCTTCGCGCTGGCCTTCACGGCGTCGGGGACCCGCGTCGAATAGTGCACGACGCCCTCGTCGTCGACCCACCGGTAGATCTCGTTGCCGGGAGTGGCGGGCTTCGCGTCTTCGCGCGCCGCGAGCACCGCGGGCGCCGGCGCGGCCTTCTCGGCGTTGGCCTTCGCCAGCGCAGCGGCGGCCGTGGCGCGCTCGGCTTCGAGGCGCTGCAGCGTGACGAGCTCCCTCTCGGCGGCGAGGCGGCGGGCGTCGTCGAGCTGGCGCTGCAGCGCGGCCTCCCGCTCGAGGGCCAGGCGGCGCTCGGCGTCGGCCTGGGCCCGTCGGGCCTGCTCGAGCTCGAACGCCTGGGCAGCCTCAGCCTGGCGCTCGGCCTGGGCCTGCTCGGCGGCCGCGCGGCGCTGGAACTCGGTCTGCATGGCCCAGTGGGTCTGCAGGTTCGCCATCTGCCACCATTGCCACTGGGCGAGCCGCCGCTCGTCCAGCGTCGGGGCGCGGCCCGCGCTCAACGGCTGGGGCACGACATGGTTCGGCCGCCACCCGCCCACGTACCCCGTCCACACGCCGCCGCCTTCGTGCTGTGCGGCCGCGAGACCACCAAAGAGGACCACCGTCAGGCCGAGGAGTCGCATGCAGAACCTTTATCCCTGAGTGTGGCAACGAGCCGGCGGCCGCGCAAGCGCGCGCCCCGAGTGGGGCGGGTGACAAAGGCGGCCCAAGGGTGGGGCGTTGCCGCTATGGTGGCTCCCAGTGGAAGTGTCGATCGCCAAGCCCGAGGCCCTCGTGGCGCCTCAGCTCCAGCGTGAGTTCGGGCCGTTCGGCCGGTGGCTCGCTCGCCGGTACTTCGAGCCGGTGCGCTTCGCCCAGACGGCCGTCGACGAGCTCTCCGCGCTCCACCACAGGGGCTTCGTCGTGCACGTCATGCGCACGACGGCCTGGGTGAACTTCCTCTACCTGCACTGGGCGATGGTGCGGCGCGGTTTGCCGCCGATACGCGCGGTGGTGAACCTGCGCCCCTGGTTTACGCGGCCCTTCACGCTCACGGCGCAGCAGGGGCCCTTCCCGGAGCGGTTCGAGGCGGCGCGCCGGCAGGGCGGCTCGGGCCTCGTTTTTCTGAAGGAGGCGGCCTTCAACTCGGCGCGCGGCAAGTCGACGGCCGAAGACCCCTTCCCGGCCCTCGTCGAGCTCGCGAGGTCGAGCGAGCAGCCCGTCTTCCTGGTGCCGGAGCTCTTCGTCTGGGAGAAGTGGCTCCAGAAGCTGACGCCCTCGATCTTCGACCGCATCTTCGGCAGCCCCGAGGCACCCGGGTTCCTCCACTCGGTGGGCGCCTTCCTCCGCAACTACCGCCGCGCGCAGTTCCGCGTGGGGGAGCCGATCGATCTCAAGGCCTTCGTCTCGGCGAACGAGGGGCAGCCGACCGAGGTGATCGCCCGCAAGGTGCGCTCCTCGCTGCATCACCACCTCGCCCGCGAGACCCGGGCGGTCTTCGGGCCGCCGCGCAAGCCCACCGAGCGACTCGTCGAAGAGGCGATGCGTGACCGGGTCTTCCAGCAGACGGTCGAGGCGCTCTCGAAGGAGACGGGTAGGAGCGTCGAGGCGCTCAACCGCTCGGCCCGGCGCAACTTCGGCCAGATCGCCGCGCGCTACAGCCCGAGCGTGGTCGGGTTCGCGGCGCCGCTCCTCCACCAGGTGTTCAACCGCATCTACGACGGCGTCGAGGTCGACGAGGCCGGGCTGGAGCGGGCGATGAAGGCGGCGGCGCACGCGCCGGTGGTGCTGACGCCGAGCCACAAGAGCCACGTCGACTACCTGATCATGAGCTACGTGCTCTTCCAGCGGGGGTACACGGTGCCGCTGGTGGCCGCGGGCGCGAACCTGTCGTTCTTTCCCCTGGGCCCGTTCCTCCGCCGGGGCGGCGCGTTCTTTCTGCGGCGAAGCTTCAAGGGCGACAAGCTGTATACGGCCGTCTTCAAGGCCTACCTGAAGAAGCTCGTGCACGACGGCATTCACCACGAGTTCTTCCCCGAGGGTGGGCGCTCGCGCACGGGCAAGCTGCTTTCGCCCAAGCTGGGGCTCTTCACCTGGCTCGTCGACGCCGTGCTCGAGGGGGCACGCAACGAGCTGCTCTTCGTGCAGGTGGCCATCGATTACGAGAAGGTGGTCGAGGGCGCCAGCTACCGGGCCGAGCTGGCCGGCGGCGAGAAGAAGCCCGAAGATCTCAAGGCGCTCCTCTCGGCCCCGAGCGTGCTCGCCGAGAACTACGGCCGCATTCACCTCACCTTCGACGAGCCGGTGTCGTTGGCGAAGCTGATGAAGGAGCGGCAGGTCGACGCGAAGACGGCGACCGACGAACAGAAGAAAGCGCTCGTGCGCGCGCTGGGGAACCGGGTGATGTACGGCATCTCGCGCGTGTCGACGGTGACGCCGCACGCGCTCCTCGCGGCGGCGCTGCTCGCCCACCGGCGGCGCGGGGTGTCGGTGCGGGAGCTGACCGATCGCATCGGCCTCTTGCGCCGCATGGCGACCGAGCTCGGCGCCCCGCTCTCGGTACAGCTGAAGGACGCGCCCTCGTCGCCCACGGTGCTCGGCCCCGTCCAGGACGCGATGCGCATGTTCTCGTCCGAGGGGTTCGTGCGCATCGTCGAGGCGCGCGGCGAGCCCATCTACCAGGTCGAGGACGAGCGCCGCACCGAGCTGTGCTTCTACAAGAACACGCTGATGAACCTCGTCGCGGGGCGCACCATCGTGTGCGCGGCGCTGCTCTCGGTGGAACCGAACCGGACGGCGGCGGCAGTGCGGGAGCGCGCGCTGGTGCTGTCACGCCTGCTGAAGATGGAGTTCATCTACCCCGTCGGGCAGACCTTCGAGCAGCTCTTCGACGCCACCGTCGAGCACCTGCTGGCGCTGGGGCTCCTCGTTCGCGACGGCGAGACCCTGGCGGTGGCGCCTGAGGCGCACGGGCGGCCGTCGGTGCAGTTCCTCGCCGACCTGCTGCTCGACCTGCTCGAGTCATACCTCATCGCGGCGCGGCAGGCGGCCGAGGTGCCCAAGGAGGGCCAGGACCGGAAGGACTTCCTCAAGAAGGCGCTCGAGAACGGGCGCGCCGACTTCCTCGCCGGCACGGTGCGCTCGGCCGAGGCGGTGTCGAAATCGAGCCTCGAAAATGGTCTGGGCTATCTGCTGGAGCAGGGCTTCCTCGTTGAGCAGAACAAGCGCCTGGCGCCGGGCCGGCCGGTGGCCGAGCTGGCGTCGCAACTCCAGCTCTTCTTGCCCGAGGTGAAGTGACGTGAGCGCGCTCGTGGTGATGCTGGTGTTGTCGCAGGCCGACGCCGGGGTCGCGCTGGCCCACCCGCTCGAGGGCACCTGGCAGCTCGACCTCGCGCAGTCGACGGACACCGGGCCGATCCTCGAGAAGCTCGGCGTCAACTGGTTCGTCCGCCAGGTGGCGAAGTCGGCGAGGCCCGTGCACCGCATCCGCGTCGACGCGGGCACCGTCTTCCTCGAGATCGACGCGGCCGTCGCCAAGCGCCGCTACCAGCTGGCGCTCGACGGCAAGACACCCACGAAGGACGAGTTCTTCGGAGACCCCTTCGAGTACACGACGGTGCTCGAGGATGGCGCCTTCGTCTCGACGGGCAAGATGACCGACCCCGCGAAGAAGGGTGGCATCACGCTGCGGCGCTCGATGCGGGAGGACGGGCTGATGCTGTACCGCATCACGCTCTTGCCCGAGGGCCAGCCGCCCATCGTCATCGACCGGGTCTTCCGCCGGAGGCCGTGAAGCAGGCGCCCTGCCCTGCGCGTAGCGCCGCCCTCGCCTCATCGAAGGCCGCCGTCCAGTCCCGCCCGCGCACGACGAAGGGCCGGCCGTCGAAGCAGCCCTGTCGAAAGGCCTCCTCAACCAGGGTCGCCTGCTGCTCACAGTTGAGCTCGGGCCACCGCTTTCCCTGCAGCAGGCCCTTCTCCAGCTGGTAGCCGTCACCCACCGTCTGCGCCACCACCGAGTCCGCGATGTAGGCATGGCCGCCGTGCTGAAACTGCCAGACGTGCGTCGCCTCGTGCACCAGCAGGTGCGCCGGCGCCGTGTGCGGCGGCATCGGAAGGTGAATGACGTTTTCGATGACGAAGGCGCGGCGGCTCACGTTGATCAGCCCAGACAGGGCCTCGCGCACCACGACGCGCTCGACGTCGAGGGCCCCGTCGAAGACGCGCCCCAACAGCGCCCTCTCCTCGCCGGTGAGGGGCCGTCGGGGGGACGCGCTCGAGGCCCCCACGCGCTTCACCACCAGCGCAAGCGCACGGCCGACCGGGCCCTTCCAGCCGCTCATCGGCACGCCGCGCGAAAGAGCGCCGGGTCGGCGCCCAGCGCCTCGCTCGCCGTGAAATACGCCCGCCCGTCGGCGGAGAAGGCCACCGCCTCGCCCTGCGGCTCCCGGGCCACTGGGACCTCGGTGAAGGCCGCGGCGAAGGCGTCTTCGAGGCCCCCTCCCTCGGGCACGGTGAAGAGGAGCAGCCGGTTGTACAGGCGCACCAGCACCGCGTCGCCACAGGGGCTCACGTCGGCGCCGGTGAGCTGCAGATCACCGCTGGCCGGCACCGGGAGGGTCGCGACGAGCTCGAGCGTCGCCGGCGAGTCGGTCGCGAGCTCGGCCGGGAAGCGGAACAGCAGGCTCGGCGCGCCGACGTCCTCCTTGGTGAGCAGGTAGAGCCGGCCCGAGGTGGGGTCGGCGAGCAGCGCCTCGGCGTTGTGCCGCGCGCCCCCGGGGAAGGCGTAGGGCAGGCGCTCCCCTGCCACCGCCGCGACGTCGGCGCCGGCCTGCACGAGGGGCTCCGGCACGCGGTAGACGGCGTAGTTCGTCCGCGCCCGGCGGTTGTCGCCGATGTCGCCCAGGTACAGGCACGTCCCCATCGGGCAGGGGCCGAGCGCGATGTCTTCCCAGTCGACGTTGGTGGCGCCGGTGACGGTGAACGTCTGCAGCAGCGCGCCGTCCACCGCCGACAGCGCGAAGAAGCGCGCCGAGTCACCAGAGTCGTTGTGCGCGTACAGCACCGGCTGCGTCCGGCTGGCCACCAGGCCCGAGAGCTCGACGACCGGCGGTTTGACGAGGCCCACCGCGCGCGGCGCGCTCCACGCACGGCACGTCGGTGCGCAGCGGGCGCCGCCATCGGCCGTCGTGCCGCCGTCCACGGACGCGGGTGGCTCGGGCGCGAAGAGCTGCGCGGGCCTCGGGGCGCACCCGGCCGCAGCCAAGGCGAGGCAAGTCACCCGGAGGCACCGATGGGCGCTGGCGATGCGGGGGCCCCGACGCGCGGGTGGGAGTTCGTCGTCGAGCGCCATGTGGGGCGTCAGACTACCGCAGGTGAAGGCCGTCGCGCGCCCGGCGGGGCTTTGGCAGGTTCTCGACATGAGCCCGCTCGCGCTGGTCGTCGCCGTCTCGGCAGTGCCACTCGAGCAGCTCGTCGAGCGGGTCGACGGCGCGGTCGTCACCGTTCGTGTCGCCGAGCGGCGCGCGAGTGAGAGGAGCGTCACCATCACCACCGGCACGGGGTCGGGCGTGCTGCTCCACGCCGACGGCTGGGTCGTCACCGCCGCGCACGTGGTGGACGACGCTGACCGCATCGAGGTCGAGTTCGTGGGCGACGAGTCCTCAACAGCGCAGGTCGTCTCGTCGTCGAGGACCGAAGATCTGGCGCTGCTGAAGCTCGACCGCCCCCCGAAGCGGCCGGTGGTCGCGACGCTGGGCGACTCCGAGGCGCTCAAGCCGGGCATGCGGCTGTTCGCCATCGGCGCCCCGCTCGGCCTCACGCACACCGTCACGTCCGGCGTGGTGAGCGCGCTGCGCACCGACGCGCGCAGGGGGCTGCACCCGAGCCGCCTCATCCAGACCGACGTGCCCATCAACCAGGGCAACTCGGGCGGGCCGATCTTCAACGAGGCCGGAGAGGTGGTGGGCATCGCCAGCTTCATCGCCTCGCGCTCGGGGGGCTCCGTCGGGCTCAACTTCGCGGTGCCGGCGTCGACGGTGCGCAGCCGGCTCTTCGACGCGCCCCTGCCGTGGGTCGGCGTCTCGGTGCGCTTCGTCTCGAGAGAGCTCTCCGAGGTGATGAACTGGCCGAGCGGCGCGGGGCTGCTGGTCGAGAAGGTGAAGGCCGGGGGCGCCGCCGCCGAGGCCGGGCTGCACGGCGGGTCGATCGAGGCCGAGATCGGCGGCGCGACGGTGCTGCTGGGCGGAGACCTCGTGCTGCGCGTCAACGGCCTGCCGACGAGCGAACCGAGGGCCATCGGCGCATCGCTCGCGGCGCTGCGACCTGGAGAGGCGATCACCTACGAGGTGCTCTGCGCCGGAACGCCAAAGACCGTCGTCGTCCCACTCCCTTCTCTCCCCAAGGTTCCTGCGCTCCCGCCGCTGAGGCCTGCGTCGAAGGCGCACTGAGGGCCCCGCGCGACGGGGGCGCGTGGTATTGCCTGCCGCTGCCGTGTCGAGCGCCAAGCCGATCCAGCTGTCGGTGCGCCTCCCGTTCGCGACGCCCGAGGCGTTCCTGCAGGGGTACGGGCTGATGATCAGCCGTGGCGGGATCTACTTGAGGGCCCGGCGCCTGCACCCGCCGGGCACGCCGGTGACGCTCGAGGTGAAGCTCGAAGACGGCAAGCGATTGCTCTACGCGAACGCGACGGTGTCATGGGTGACGGGGACCCGGGGCGAGGGGGTCGCCGGCATGGGCTTCAAGTTCATCACCCTCGACGCGACCAGCCGGCGATTCCTCGAGGCGGCGGCGGCGGCGATGCCGCACGCGAGGAGCCCCGAGCCGCCGGTGCCCCGCAACGTGGGGCCCATCGACACCCATCCAGACGCCGTGGCGGCGCCGCCGCCCTCCCCTCCCCCTGCGCCTGTCGCGCCTGCAAGTGCCGACGAGCCTCCCCCGCTCGGGGCGGAGTCCGCGCCGCCGCCGTCTCAGCTCCAACCGGTGCTCCCCTCGGAGCAGGCCGGGCGCCTCGTCGTCCAGGGCGCCGCCGAGGCCGAAGTGCGTGCGCCCGCCTTCGAGGGGCCGCTGACCGAGCCGGCGCGCGCGGGGCCGATCATCGGCATCGGGCTCGGCGCGACGAACGCGTACGCAGCGGTGGTGAGCGGGGGCCAGCCCACCGTCTTGCGCGCGAAGGACGGCGCGTCGCTCGTGCCAGTGGTGGTGGCCCTCACGCCGCGCGGGAAGCTCGTCGTCGGAGCGCCGGCCAGGGGACAGAGCGTCACCAACCCGAAGTGGACGGTGAGCGGCTTTCGGCGCCTCGTCGGGCTGGACTTCGACTCGCCCGAAGTGGACGAGGTGGCGCCCCGCGTCTCGCACGAGCTCGCCGGCACGGAGCCGGGGACGTGCGGCGTCCGTCTGGCAGACCGCATCTACCCGCTCGAGCAGATGGTGGCCCTGGTGCTGCGCGAGGTGAGGCTCGTGGCCGAGCAGGCGCTCGAGCGGCCCGTCAGCCGAGCCGTCATCGCGGTGCCCGCCTGGTACACCGAGGCGCAGCGCCAGGCGGTGCACGAGGCTGGCCGGCTCGCGGGCCTGCACGTCGAGCGCGTCATCGACGAGCCGACCGCCGCGGCGCTCGCCTGGGGCCATGGCCGGCGCCGCAGCGAGCGGGTCTTCGTGTACGACCTGGGCGGCAGCGCCTTCGACGCCGCGGTGCTCGAGCTCGACGAGGGGGGGTACCGGGTGGTTGCCCGCGGCGGCGACCCGGCCCTCGGCGGCGCCGACTTCGACCGCATCGTGGTCGAGTGGCTGCTGGCCGAACTCGCCGCGAAGCACGGCGTGCCCGTCGTCGACCGCACGGCCCGGCAGCGCGTCCAGGACGCCGCCGAGCGCGCGAAGATCGCCCTGTCGGAGGCGACCGAGACCCGGGTCCACGTGCCGTTCCTCACCATGGCGAAGGACCAGCCCGTCGACCTCGACGTGGTGCTGACGCGAGCCCAGCTCGCGGCGCTGACGCGGCCCCTCGTCGAGCGGACGATCGAGCTCTGCGAGGCCGTGCTGCGCGAGCGCTTCCTGCGCGTCGATCAGATCGACGAGGTGCTGCTGGTCGGGGGACAGGCCCGGGCGCCCCTCGTGCAGGAGCAGCTCACGAGCACCTTCGGGCGACGGCCGCTCGAGGGCGTGCCTCCCGACGAGGCCGTCGTGCGGGGGGCGGCGCTGCTCGGAAGCATGCTCGAGGAGAAGGCCGCGCGCGCGGGCGTCGGCGTCTTGCCGCGCTCCATCGGGGTCGGCCTGCCCGGCGGCCGCTTCTACCCGGTGATCCGCAGGGGCACGGCGCTCCCGGCCACCCGCTCCTACCGGGTGCAGACGACGAGGGACGCGCAGGCCGAGCTCGAGTTGGCGCTCTTCCAGGGCGAGGCCCCGCTCGTGAAGGACGACCACCCGCTGGGGGTCTTCCGGCTGTCGGGCCTTCCGAGGCAGCCGAAGGGCACCGTGTCGATCGAGCTCAGCTTCGAGCTGTCTGGCGAGTGCGTGCTCACGATTCGGGGAACCGAGCCGTCGTCAGGCCGGGTGGCGTCGTCGGTGTTCGCGACCGAGCAGACCCCCGAGGCGACGCGGCGGCGAATCGCCCGGCTCGAGGGTGTCGAGCTCACACCCGACGAGCTCGAGGCCGCCGGCGCGTCGGGGCTGTTCGGTCTCGTCCGGCGCTTCCTCGGGAGCTGACCCCCTTCGCTGCATCCCCCGGCGCGATCGTTGACGGCGGGTCATCGTTCGGCGCTCCAGGAGTGACGACCCCGCGCCCGCAACCTGGTGTTGAATGTCGAGAGGTCGAACGCGGGAGGCGCACATGGGCAGAGAAGCAGCGGCGGACGAGGCGATTCGGCAGCACGTGTTCTGGTCGGTCGGCGCCGGGCTGGTGCCCGTACCGGTCGCCGACTTCCTGGCCGTGACGGCGGTGCAGCTCGACCTGATCCGGCAGCTCTGCACCCTCTACGGCGTCTCGTACGAGGAGGGCACGGGCAAGGTGTGGGTCGGCGCGCTGACGGGGGGCGCGGTGGCGCGCATCGGCGCTTCGGCCCTCAAGGCGATCCCCGGCATCGGGTCGATCCTCGGCGGCGTGTCGATGTCGATCGCCTCTGGCGCCTCGACGTACGCCGTGGGCCAGGTCGTGAAGGCCCACCTGATGGCCGGCGGCACCATGGCCAACCTCGACGTCGATCGGGCCCGGGTGAAGTACGAGGCCGAGTACGAGAAGGGCAAGTCCGTCGCGAAGGACGCGGCGGACGACCGGGGGGCCGGTGACGTGTTCGACAAGCTCAAGCGCCTGGGCGAGCTGCGCGACTCGGGGGTGATCACCGCCGCCGAGTTCGAGGCAAAGAAGGCCAAGCTGCTCGGAGAACTCTGAGCGGGCGCCCGCTCGGCCTACTCGGCGACGGCCCGTGCGCGCGCCGCCTGCTTCTCGCGCTCCCCGAGGGCGGCCTGCAGGTACTTGCCTGACAGCTTGCGGCCGATGAGCTCCTGCGCGAGCTCGCCGGCCTCGACGAGCTTCTGCAGGTCGATGCCGGTCTCGACGCCCATGCCGTGCAGCATGAACACGAGGTCTTCGGTGGCGAGGTTGCCCGCGGCCCCCGGTGCGTACGGGCAACCGCCGAGGCCACCGATGCTGGAGTCGAAGGTGGTGACGCCGAGCTGCAGACCGACGAGCGCATTCGCCAGCGCCGTGCCGCGCGTGTCGTGAAGGTGGAGCGCGAGCTGCTCGAGCGGGATGACCTTCGACACCTCGCCGACGATGTCGGCCGTCTGGTTGGGCGTGCCGATGCCGATCGTGTCGCCGAGCGACAGCTGGTACAGCCCCAGGTCAGCGATGCGCTTGACGACCTCGGCGACGCGCGCGACGGGCACCCGGCCCTCGTAGGGGCAGCCCCACACCGTCGAGAGGTAGCACCGCACCCGCATGCCGGCCGCGCGGGCGCCGCTCGCCGTCTCCTTCGCGGCCTGCACCGCCTCGGCGACCGACTTGTTGATGTTCTTCTTCGAGTGGGCCTCGGTCACCGAGAGGAACACCGCGGCCTCACCGAGCCCGGCGGCGACGGCCCGCTCGAGGCCGCGCACGTTGGGCACCAGCGCGGTGAAGGTGACGCCCTCTCGCCGCGGCAGCAGCGCCAACAGCTTCTCGGCGTCGGCGAGCTGGGGGATCCACCGGGGCGAGACGAACGACGACACCTCGATGCGCCGCTCGCCAGCCGCCAGCAGCGCCTCGATGAGCCGCGCCTTGTCAACGGTCGGGAGCGTTCGCAGCTCGTTTTGCAGGCCGTCGCGGGGACCGACCTCGTAGACATCGACGCGCTTCGGCAGGGGGCCGAGCGCTGCGCTGGTACCGGCGGACGTCGTCATGCGCGCGACGGAATGTGCTCCTGGATCCACTTGACGATGTCCTGGGTGCTCGAGCCGGGCGTGAAGATCTCCGAGACGCCCTGGGCCTTGAGCCGCGGAATGTCATCGTCGGGGATGATGCCGCCGCCGAAGACCTTGATGTCGTCGGCCTTTTGGCCCTTCAGCAGCTCGAGCACGGCGGGGAACAACGTCATGTGCGCGCCCGACATGATCGACATGCCGATGGCGTCGACGTCTTCCTGCACGGCGGCGCTGACGATCATCTCGGGCGTCTGGTGGAGGCCCGTGTAGATGACCTCCATGCCTGCGTCCCGAAGGGCGCGGGCGATGATCTTCGCGCCGCGGTCATGCCCGTCGAGGCCAGGCTTCGCCACCAGGATGCGGAGTTTCCGGTCAGCCACGTCGCTGTGCTCCTACGATCAAATCCACCGACGCGTCCGAGGGCGCGCTCCCGTCGAGCGCCCCGTGAACCCACTTCACCATGAAGCCTGCCGCGTCGAGCAGCGCCTCCCACTCGTCGGTGGCATAGTAGCGAATGAAGAACGATGCAGCCATGAAGCGCCCGTCGGGCAGCGTCAGCGCTCGGGTCAGCTCGTCGCGCCCCGTTCCAGCGTCGTACCGCACCCGCTCCTCGAGGTGGGCCCCGTCGGGCAGTGTGCCGTCGAAGGAGGCCTCGGGCTGGCGCTCGGCGCCCGCCTTCGACGAGCCGTGCACGATGAACCACCCGCCGGGCCTGACGCATCGCGCCACCTCGGCCAGCGCGAGGGGCACCGCGGCGTCGGGGAACGTGCCGAGGGTGTTGTACCAGGAGAAGGCGCTCCCGAAGGCCCCGTCCCGGAACGGCAGGGCGAAGAACGAACCCCTCGCGACCGGGGCGTGGGCGCGAGCCTCGTCGAGCGACCGGACGTCGAAGTCGAGCCCGACGAGCCGGCCGTGAAAGGCCGCCAGCCGCGCCAGGTGCCGGCCATGCCCGCACCCGACATCGAGCAGCGCGCCGGGCACGCCCTCGAGCTGGCGCGACAGGTAGGCCCCTTCGGCGTCCGACACCGCCTCAGGCAGGAAGGGCCGGGTCGAGCGCAGGTAGAGCTCCCCGAAGAGGCCTTGGGGGCCCTCAGTCGAGGTCGTCATCGGGGTCGTCGTCGATCTCGGCCCGGGCCTTCGCGGCGTCTACCGAGAGGCGCCCGTCGAGGTCCCACTCGAGGCGCACGCCCGCGGGGAGCGCGAGGTAGCGGACGAGGTCGGGCGCCCGGCGGCAGACGTCGCCCAGCGCGAGCACGCCCTCCTCCGGCCCGTCGCCGGAGGCGCGACTGAAGAACCGCCAGCCCGAGTCCTTCGACGCCTCAGGCTCCTCGCGGAGCGCCAGCAGCGCGCGGAGCCCGTCGACAGTGCCTCGCACTCTCGCCGTCGAGGTGCGAAACGGCGAGTCCCCGGTGAGGTCGTGCTCCTCGAGCACCAGCCGCTGCTCGAGGGCCCGCAGGAGCGGCTCAGTGAGGGGGCCGCCGGCCTCACCTGGAGCCTCGGGCGCCGCGCGCACGTCGAGCACGCCCACCCCCGGAAACACCGCCTCGGGCAGGAGCTTCTGGACGAGCGGCGGGTGTCACCCCCGAAAGGCGCCGCCGGCGTCGCCCTCGGAGGCGAAGAAGACGAGGCGGTCGAAGCCGTAGGCCATCGACTGCCCGTGCTGCACGCGGTGCCCGTGCTCCATCACCCAGTCGGCGAAGTGGCCGCACATGAGCGCGGCGTCTTCGAGCAGCTCGCGCCCCTTGAACTCGAACGAGATCTCACGCTGCTCGAGCTTGGCCAGCCCCACCGTCTCGGCGCGGTAGCCGTGCTCGCCCATCTCGGTGAAGCCGACCGAGAACAGATCTTCGGCCAGCGGCTCGTCGGGGAGCGCCTCGGCGGCCTGCGCGAGGGGGAACGGCCACAGCCGCAGGACGTCGAGGCCGAAGCCGCTGACCCCGGCGCACGCCTCGAGCAGCACCTGCCGCGCCTCGGCGAAGAAGGCGCCGGCGCCACCGCGGACCTCGCGCGTCAGCGACAGCAGGAACAGGCGCCGCGCCGAGAAGCGCGAGAAGGCCTGCGCGTGGGGCCCGAAGAGCTCGTCGGCCGACGGCGCCGTCGCCAGCTCGGGCAGCTCGACGAGCTGGGCGCTGGTGCCCGAAGCCGGCGGCGTGAAGGCCCCGGTGGGCGCGCCCCCCTCGGTGTAGATGGCGTAGCAACAGCGGAGCGTTGGCACGGCGGTCGAGACGTTACGGTCAAACCCGCGCCGAGGCGAGAAGTCGGCGGGCCGTCAGAAGATGCCTCCCTCGCGGTACTGGCCCCACACCTTGCGGAAGACATCCGAGATCTCGCCCAGCGTCGCGTAGGCCTTCACCGCTTCGAGCACCGGCGGCATGAGGTTCTGCTGCTCGTCGCGGCAGGCGGCCTCGACCTTCGAGAGGCAGGCAGTGACGGCGGCCGGGTCGCGCTCCCGCTTGACGGCCTGGAGCCGGTCGACCTGCTCCTGCGCCACCCGCTCGTCGATCTTGAGCAGCTCGATGTTCGAGGCGCCCGAGGCGGACTTGAACGCGTTGACGCCGACGATCAGCCGCTCCCCCTGCTCGACCTCGCGCTGGAAGCGGTAGGCCGACTCGCCGATCTCCTTCTGCGGGAAGCCCTCTTCGACGGCGCGAATGATGCCGCCCATCTCGTCGATGCGGCGCAGGTAGTCGAAGGCGCGCCGCTCCATCTCGTCGGTGAGGTGCTCGACGTAGTAACTGCCGGCGAGCGGGTCGACGACGCGATCGGCGCCCGACTCGTGGGCGATGATCTGCTGGGTCCGCAGCGCGATGGTGACGGCCTCTTCGGTGGGCAGCGCGTAGGTCTCGTCGAGCGAGTTGGTGTGCAGCGACTGGGTGCCGCCCAGCACCGCCGCGAAGGCCTGCAGCGCGACGCGCGCCACGTTGTTGTACGGCTGCTGCGCGGTGAGCGAGACGCCGGCGGTCTGCGCGTGAGTGCGGAGCATCATGGCCCGCGGGTCCTTCGCGCCGAAGCGGTCGCGCATGATCTTCGCCCACATGCGGCGCGCCGCGCGGAACTTCGCGACCTCTTCGAAGAAGTCGTTGTGCACGTCCCAGAAGAACGAGAGCCGCGGCGCGAAGTCATCGACGTTCATGCCGCGCTTGACGCCCTCTTCGACGTAGCCGATGCCGTCGGCGATGGTGAAGGCGAGCTCCTGCACCGCCGTCGCCCCGGCCTCTCTGATGTGGTACCCGCTGATCGACACCGGGTTCCACTTCGGCATGTGCCGGGCGCAGAACTCGACCATGTCGGTGACGATGCGCACCGCCGGGCGTGGGCCGACGATCCACTCCTTCTGGGCGATGAACTCCTTGAGCATGTCGTTCTGAATGGTGCCGCCGAGCAGGTGCATCGGCACGCCCTGCTTCTCGGCGACGGCGATGTACATGCACAGGGCGACGATGGCCGACGCGTTGATGGTCATCGACGTCGTCACCTGGTCGAGCCTGATGCCGTCGAAGAGGATCTCGAAGTCCTTCAGGGTCGAGATGGCGACGCCCTCTTTCCCGACCTCGCCGCGCGACATCGGGTGGTCGGCGTCGTAGCCCATGAGGGCGGGCATATCGAAGGCGGTCGAAAGACCCGTCATGCCCTGGCTGATGAGGTACTTGAAGCGGCGGTTGGTGTCGGCGGGGCCACCGAAGCCAGCGAACTGCCGCATCGTCCACAGGCGGGAGCGGTACATCGTCGGCTGCGGCCCGCGGGTGAACGGGAACTCGCCCGGCAAGCCGAGGTCCTCGAGGCGCTCGCCGCGCCGGTCGGCGGCGGTGAACACGTCGGGGAGCGGGATGCCGGAGTCGTTGAGGAAGGCCGCCTTGCGCGTCGGCATCTTCTCGAGCGACTTCGCGAGCGTCGTCTTGCGCCAGCGGGCGACGTCGGTCGAGAGCTGCTTCAGCGTAGCGGCGTCGTAGGGGCTGGCCGCGCGGCGCTTCGGCGCCTTGCGCTTCGCCGATTCAGCCTTCGTCGCCGGCCTCTTCTTCGCCCTCGCCTTCGACAGGGACAGCTTCTTCGCGCTCTTCGCCATGCGGGGGCCATAGCATCGTGGTTTCACCCTGGCGAGGCGGTCGCCCGGCGCGGCGGGGTGCACCGTGTCACGCGGCGCGAAGGGGGGCGGGCCTTCAGCGGAGCGTGGCGCCGGCCCAGGCTCGCAGCCGCTCGACCCCTGCGGCGAGCACCGCGTCGCTCTTGCAGAAGGCGAACCGCGCCAGCCCGTGCACCCCGGCAGCGTGCTCGGCCGTGTAGAAGACCGACGGCGGAATGGCGGCCACCCCCGCCTCCCGCAAGAGCCGCCGGCAGAACGCGACGTCGTCTTCGCCGGCGGCGCGGTGCCGGTCGGTGCGCGCCATGACGAAGTAGCTGCCGCGCGGCACCAGCGGCTCGAAGCCGGCCGCCTCGAGCCCCTCGACCAGGAAGTCGCGCCGCCGCCGGTACTCGTCGGCGAACCCCGAGAAGTACGAGTCGGGCAGGCGGAGCGCCGTGGCGAGGGCGACCTGGAGCGGGTGCGCGACGGCGAAGGTGACCCACTGGTGGGCCTTCTGCGTCGCGCGAACGAGCGGCGCCGGGCCCAGCGCCCAGCCGAGCTTCCACCCGGTGAACGAGAAGCTCTTGCCCCCGCTCGAGACGGTGAGCGTCTGCTCCGGCGCCAGCAGCGCAGGGCGCAGGTGCGTGCCGGGCCCGAAGACGAGGTGCTCGTACACCTCGTCGCTCAGCACCACCGCCCCGTGCCTGGCCGCCAGCGCGTGAATGCGCTCGAGCTCGTCGCGCGTGTACAGCTTGCCCGTCGGGTTGTGCGGGGTGTTGACGACGACGAGCTTCGTACGGGCCCCGAAGGCGGCGCGCAGCTCGGCCTCGTCGAACGTCCACTCGCCGTCGGCCCCGGCCGGCGGCCGCAGCGGTACGAAGCGCGGCACCCCGCCGGCCATCTGCACGCTGGCGAGGTACGAGTCGTAGAAGGGCTCGAAGAGCACCACCTCGTCGCCCGGATCCACCAGCCCCATCACCGCGTCGAAGATCGCCTCGGTCGCGCCGCAGGTGATCGTCACCTCGGTGTCGGCGTCGACGCGTTGCCCGTAGAAGCGCAGCGCGTGCTCCGCGACGGCCCTCCGCAGCGCCGCGCTGCCCGTGGTGACGGCGTACTGGTTGAAGCCCCCGCGGATGGCCTCGATGGCCGCCTCCTTCACCGCCGCGGGCCCGTCGAAGTCCGGGAACCCCTGACCAAGGTTCACCGCGCCGAGCTCGGCGGCGAGCCTCGACATCTCGGTGAAGATGGTGGTGCCAAACGGCGTGACGCGTGCGCTCTCCAGGGCCATGCGCTCGTGTAGCCCAGCTGGCGCCCGTCAACGAACCCCTCTCGCCTCACCCGCAGCTCGAGCGCCAGGCGAGCAGCACCCCGAGGAGCGTCAGCGCCGCCCCGCCGACGAGCCCCATCGTGCCGATCGACCGGCGTCGCGCCGCCTCGCGGTCCGCCTCCCGTCGCGAGGCCGCCTCGAGCGCCGCCGGCCCGGGCGTGGACCCGGGCGCGGGCGCGCCGGGCACCTCTCCGTCGCGGAGCCCCAGCACGCCGCGCACGTGGGCGATGAGCCGATCTGCGCCGCGGTAGCCCGAGAGCGCGCTCGAGATACGGGCCAGGCGATCGGGCGACGGCGCCGCGTCCCACTCCACGGCCTCGGCCGGCCGCCCCGCCCTCGCGCCCGCGGCCCCCGCCCCGGTGCGGAAGACCCCCGCCACCCACACCAGCACCTCGTCGAACAGCCGCAGCTCCTGCCGTGTGACGCGCCCGTCGGCGTCGAGCTCCGAGATGAGCTCGGCCCCGCGCGCGCTCCGATGCCAGATGGTGCGATGCCCCGAGGGGTTCGCCGGCGACTCGACGGCCCTCACCCGGCACATCGCCTCGACCGCCGCCGCACGCTCCTCCGAAGTCCGCTCCACCATCCCCGCTGGACCCTACCGCAGCGCCGGGGCGCCCGCCGCTGCCGTCGCGCCTCGACGCGGAGCCCTGTTGGCGGGGCCGAGGCCGCGTCCCCGGAATGTTGCATTCGA
>JADCJJ010000019.1 GCA_020247085.1 Myxococcaceae bacterium
ACCGAGAGCAGGGTGCCGGGCGCGCCCGTGCCGCCGCCCACGCTCGCCGCGTGCACCTTGAACAGCGCGCCGTCGAGGGTGGTGAAGGCGCCGGGCCAGGGGGTGAAGGCGCGCAGGCGGCGCTCGAGCACCACCGCCGGCCGGGAGAAGTCGAGCGCGCCGTCTTCCTTGCGAATCATCGGCGCCAGCACCACGCCCTCGGTGGGTTGCGGCACCGGGGTGAGTTCGCCCGCGAGGTAGCGGGGCAGCGCGCGCCGCAGCACCTCGCCGCCGAGCGCTGCGAGCGCCTCGTGCAGCGTCGCCGAGGTGTCCGTCGGGCCGATGCGGCGCTCGGCGCGGTCGATGACGCCGCCGGTGTCCATGCCCTCGTCCATCTTCATCAGGCACACGCCCGTCGTCTCGTCGCCGGACGCGATGGCCCACTGAATGGGCGCCGCGCCGCGGAACCGGGGGAGCAGCGAGGCGTGCACGTTGACGCAGCCGTGCGCCGGGGCCTCGAGCACGTCCTTCGGGAGCAGCTTGCCGTACGCCGTCACCACCGCGACGTCGGGCCTCAGCGCGGCCAGCTGCGCGGCGAAGTCGGCGCCGCGGAGCTTCAAGGGCTGCAGCACCGGCAGGCCCCGCTCGAGCGCGAGCTGCTTCACCGGTGAGAACGACACCTCGTGGCCGCGCCCCCGCGGCTTGTCCGGCTGGGTGACGACGGCCACCACCTCGCCCAGCGTCAGGCACGCCTCGAGCGACCTCACGGCGAAGGCAGGCGTGCCCATGAACACGATGCGCGGCATGCGCGGCCCTTACCACGCGGCCATCACGCCGTGCGTCGTGCGGTCGGCGTTGACCGACGGGAACCGCAGGTCTACGAGGCCGCTCGTCCGACGGTCGGTTCAGGGGAGCCGGCCCACCCTCGAGGGGGTCTGCATGCGTTGCTTGAAGCCGGTTGGCCTTGCGTTGGTGTTGAGCCTGTCGGGCTGCAAGCCCGACCTCACCTCGCCCGAGTACTGGGAGAAGCGCATCGAGGGCGCGAAGAGCAAGAAGGAGAAGAAGGCCGCCATCGAGGCCCTGCGCGCCAAGCACATGAGCCCGGCGATGCTGCCGATGCTGAACGCGCGGCTCTCGGCCGAGAAGTCCGCCGACGTGAAGGCCGACCTCGCGCGCGTGCTCGGCGAGGCGAAGAGCGAGGCGAGCATCGAGGCGCTCACCGAGGCCATCGTGCTCACCCCGGCGGACACCGACGAGAAGGCGCTCGACAAGGAGATCGCCAACGCCCTGGGCAACATCGGCAGCCCGAAGGCGGCGCAGACGCTGGTGAAGCTCCTGGGCGTGAAGGACAACTACACGGTGTTGGCGGCCATCGACGGCCTCGGCGACCTGAAGGCGAAGGAGGGCTTCGAGGCGCTCAACGCCATCGCGTCGGATGACACCATCGAGACCTTCATCACCAAGAAGGCCATCATCGCGCTGGGCAACATCGGCGACCCGCGGGCGGTGCCGACGCTGGTGAAGGCGATGTTCAAGGAGCGGAAGAGCGTCAGCTTCTACCTCGAGTCGTCGTTCGCGCTCTACCAGTTGGGCACGCCGGCGGCCGACGCGCTCCTGCCGGTGCTCGACCGCAGCGACGCCGAACTCTACGCGTGGGCCGAGAAGAACAACGTGAAGGACTTCGCGCTGCAGGCCAAGTCGGCGCAGGTGCTCGGTGACCTGATGGACATGCGGGCCGAGAAGACGCTCATCGCCATGTTGAACCCGAAGACCGAGTTCGACGACGTGCGGGCGATTCTGTCGGGCCGCGCCGCCGACGCCCTGGGCCGCATGCGCTCGAAGAACGCGGTGAAGCCCATGGTGGCGCTGGTGACCGACCCGAAGACCGACGCCAGCGTGGTGCGCGAGTGCATCTACGCGCTGGTGCGGGTCGGCAACGCCGAGGGCGTGCCGGCGCTCATCACCTTCCTGGGCAAGTCGTCGAACTGGGACGCCCGGGACGAAATCATGCGCGGCATCACGATGCTCGGCACCGAGAAGGACGTGGCGGCCTTCGACAAGGCGACGGCCGACGAGGGCAAGAAGACGGCCGAGGGGTGCAAGGGCGACGACGAGGGCCACCCCGACTGCAAGAACGGCCCCGAGGCCGCGGCGACGCGGCACCTGGCGCGCGTGAAGGAGCACCGGGCGCGGCTCGAGGCGGCGATGGAGTGCAAGGGTGAGGCGGCGTGCTGGGGGAAGAAGCTCGACGACAAGTCCGATGCGGTGCGGGAGCGCGCGGCGGCCGAGGTGGGTCGCTCGAACGACGCCGCCCTCGCGGCCGAGCTCTTCAGGCGGCTCAAGGAGCAGAACGTCGACGCGCGGCTCTCCATCATCCAGGCCACCAACTGGCTCATCAACGACAACGCCGACGCGATGAAGGCGGCGAAGGCCATCGCGGCGGACCTCGAGAAGCAGCTGAGGGACGAGAAGGGCAAGACGGACTTCGCGAAGACGAACGAAGACCTGCGGCGCCTCTACGTCCGGATCCTGCGCGGATGAGGCTCGCGCTCGTCGTCTCAGTCGTGGTGGTGGCGGGGGTGGCCCGGGCCGACGTGGGTCCACGGCCTGCGCCCTGCGCGGTGCCGGCCGGGTGCGTGACGTGCGAGGTGTCGGTCTCCGACGCCGACGCCGGGGCGGCGTGCCTGGCGGGGGTCGCCGACGCGGGGTTCAAGGCGCAGGAGTGCAGCGACCGGGCGGGCTCCGTCGAGCGGCGTCACTTCTGTCCTGCGGGCGTGACGGTGACGCGCTCCGGGTGCGCGGCGGCGGGCGGGGCGCTGGCCCTGGCGCCGCTCGCGCTGTGGCTCCTCGGGCGGAGGCGTCGCGCGGTGAGCCGGGGCTGACGGCGGGGGGGGCGGGCGCGGCTCGCGCCGAGGCGTCGCGCAGTGAGCCGGGCGGGGCGCCGGGCCAGCTCAGCGGGCCGAGATGCGCTGCACGAGGAGCACGAGCTTGCGCGTGGCGTCGTCCTTCGACGTGGCGCTGGCGACCACCCCTTCGGCGGCGGCGTTGAGCACCTCGTCGAGCTCTGTGGCGACGAAGGCGTCGTTCGAGACGGTGCCGTTGGCGAAGCGGGCGGGCACGCCCGAGGACGCGGCGCAGGTGGTCGAGAAGGCCATCGTCTCGGCGTCACCGCGGGTGCGCTACCCGGTGTCGGCGAAGCCGCCGCTGACGCAGCGCCAGCTGCTGTCGGACAGGGCGTGGGACTGCGGGCAGCGTCATGACGGTGAGGGGCATCGAGCGCCTGCCGCCGGGTACGCCGGCTCTGAGAATGGGGACACGGAGGGCGGGGCGGCGTGGTTACCCGAGGGCGCCGAGCTTCAGGCGCAGCTCGTCGAGCTCGGCGTGCGGGTTCGAGTCCCAGGTGATGCCGCAGCCAACGCCGTAGGCCCAGCCGTCGTGGGAGCGGGTGGCAGAGCGGATGAGGAGGGCGGCGCGGAGGTGGGCGTCGGACTCGAGGCCGAGGGTGCCGCAGTAGAGCTGGCGTGGTGAGACTTCGAGCTCGGCAATGACGGCCATGGCGGCGGGGCGCGGGGCGCCGGTGACGGAGCCTCCGGGGTGCA
The DNA here is from genome assembly GCA_020247085.1 of Myxococcaceae bacterium. Taxonomy (GTDB): domain Bacteria; phylum Myxococcota; class Myxococcia; order Myxococcales; family Myxococcaceae; genus Xiheimicrobium; species Xiheimicrobium aquaticum. Next base: position 3,579 of record JADCJJ010000019.1, read on the forward strand.
TGACGCGGAGGACGTCGGCGGTGGCGACGTCGTCGCGCAGGGTGCCTTCGACGTCGCTGACGGCCTGGAGGGCGTAGGGGAGTTCGACGAGGCGGCGTGGGGCCGTGACGCGCACGGAGCGGGGCGTGCACAGGCGGTGCAGGTCATCGCGGGTGAGGTCGGTAATCATCGCGAGCTCGGCGGCGTCCTTGGGGCTGCCGAGCAGCCGCTCGGCGTGGCCTTTTGGAGCGGTGCCCTTCATGGGTTCGGCGTGAATCCACCGGCCGCGGGTCTCGACGAGGAGCTCGGGGCTGGCGGAGACGAACTCGGGGGTGCCGGGCCAGCGGACCCAGGCGGCGAAGCGGGGCACGCCGCGAGCGCAGAGGCGGGCGAGCAGCGCGCTGCCGGGGACGTTGGGGAGCGAGGCGCGGACGGTGAGGTTGACCTGGTAGACGTCGCCAGCGGCGATGCGTTGGCGAATGGCGTCGACGCCGTCGAGGAAGCCCGAGTCATCGAGCGAGAAGGGAATGGGGGGCGCGGTCTCGAGCCTGGGGCTGAAGGGGGTCTGGGTGGCCCGGGACGGGGTGGGGTGGCTGGCGTAGGGGGCGAGCCAGAGGGTGGCGTCTCCGTCGGGGGCGGGGCGGAGGAGGCGCCAGCGGCCGTCGTCGGAGAAGCCGGGGCCTAGGAGGGCGAACGCGTCGAGGCCGTCGAGGCTGGAGAGGGCATCGCCCGGGCCCGGGGCGGTCACGAGAGGCTCCGGAAGAAGGCCTCGACGAAGGAGGGGCCGAGGGGGGTGCCGAAGGAGTCGGGGTGGAACTGGAGGCCGAGGATGGGGCGTGAGGGGTGTTCGACGGCCATGACGGTGCCGTCGTCGAGGCAGGCGGAGACGACGAGGGGGGTGGGCACGTCGACGAGGGAGAGGGAGTGGTAGCGCATGACCTCGTGTCGGCCGTCTGGGAGAAAGCGGGAGCCCGAGGCGGTGGCGGTGGCGGCCTTGCCGTGGGCGGGGGTGGAGCGGACGAGTCTCGCGCCGAGGGCGAGGCCGAGGGCTTGATGGCCGAGGCAGATGCCGAGGAGCGGTACCCGGCGTTCGAGGGTGTGTTGGGCGAGCTGGACGAGGCCGGCGCGGGCGGGGTCGGTGGGGCCTGGGCCGATGACGACGACGTCGGCCTGTGGGAGGGCGGCGGCGGCCTGGGCGGCGCGGACGACGCGGGTGTTGGCGGGTAGCAGGTCGAGGACGTTGAAGCTGAACGAGTCATCGTTCTCGACGAACAGGACGGCCATGGGGGCGGGGCATACCCGTGACGAGCGGCCCCCCCAAGCCCCACCGGCCCCGGTCCTGACTGGGCCAGGCCCCCCTTGCCCTCACCGCCCGCTCCCATGTAACCCAATATCCGACACCACTCGTTGGGAGCCCCATGCCGCGCCGCCCCAGTCCACGCCTGACGCTGTTCCTCGTGCTGGGGGTGGCTGGCTGCAACCGGCCGGAGCGGGTGACGCGGGCGATGGACGCGGGGCTGCCGCTGCCGGCGGTGAACTGCCTGGACGGTGACGGTGACGGGGTGCCGGGGACGGGCATGTGCGAGGGCGAGGCGCAGGTGGACTGCCGCGACGACGACCCGCTGGCGTACCCGGGGGCGAGCGAGCAGTGCAACGAGCGGGACGACGACTGCGACGGCGAGGTGGACGAGGGGTTGCCGCGAACGGCGTACTACGCCGACGGTGACGGCGACGGGGTGGGGGCGCGGCGGCTGGGAGAGGGGTGCCGGGCGCCTCCGACGGGGGCGGTGACGGCGCCGGGCGACTGTGACGACGCCAACGCGGCGGTGCGGCCGGGGGTGGCCGAGGTGTGCAACGGCCGCGACGACGACTGCGACGGCGCGGCGGACAACGGGCTGCCGTTTCAGGAGTTCTCCCTCGACGCCGACGGTGACGGCTTCGGCACGCCGGGCGCGGCGGCGGTGCGCTCGTGCCAGACGATGGTGCCGGGGCGGGTGCCGAACCGCAGCGACTGCGATGACGCGAACCCGACGGTGAAGCCGGGCGCGGCCGAGCTGTGCAATCGCGTCGACGACAACTGCGACGGCCAGGTGGACAATGGCATCACGTTTCAAAGCTACGTCGTCGACCTCGACGGCGATGGCTTCGGCGCCAGCGGTGGCAGCGTCGAGACGTCGTGCGCGCCGGTGCCGGGCAAGGTGACGAACGCGAGCGACTGCAACGACGCGAACCCGACGGTGAAGCCGGGGGCGCCCGAGACGTGCAACGCCGTCGACGACAACTGCGACGGCCAGGTGGACGAGGGGCTGCCGTTCTCGGCCTACTACGCCGACGCCGACGGCGACGGCTTCGGGGCGATGGGCACGGGAATGAGCGCGTGCGCGGCGATGGCGGGGCGGGTGACGAACGCGAGCGACTGCAACGACGGCGACCCGACGGTGAAGCCGGGGGCGCCGGAGCGCTGCAACGGCGCCGACGACGACTGCGACGGGCAGGCCGACGACGGGCTCTCGTTCGCCAGTTACCATGTCGACGGTGACGGCGACGGCTTCGGAGCGGGGGCCGGGGTGATGGCCTGCGCGCCGGTGGCGGGGCGGGTGACGAGCGCGAGCGACTGCGACGACGGCGAGCCGATGGTGAAGCCGGGCGCGCCCGAGCGCTGCAACGCGGTGGACGACGACTGCGACGGGCAGACGGACGAGGGGCTGCCCTTCACGGACTACTACGTCGATGGTGACGGAGACGGCTTCGGGGCGCAGGGCTCGCCGGTGCAGCGCGCCTGCCTGCCGGTGACGGGGCGGGTGGCGAACGCGAGCGACTGCAACGACGGGAGCGCGGGCGTGCGGCCGGGCGCGGCCGAGACGTGCAACCAGGTGGACGACGACTGTGACGCGCAGGTGGACGAGGGGCTGGCGACGTTCAGCTGGTACCCCGACGGTGACGGCGACGGGCGGGGGCGGCAGGGCGCGCCGGCGGTGGCGCGGTGCAGCGCGCCGGCGGGGCACGTGGCCTCGAGCGATGACTGCGACGACCAGCGCGCGAGCGTGCGGCCGGGGGCGCTCGAGGCGTGCAACGGCGTCGACGACGACTGCGACGGGCAGGTGGACAACGGGGCGATGTCGCGGAGCTACTGGGTGGACGCCGACGGCGACGGCTTCGGCCGGGCCGGCTCGACGCCGCAGAGCTCGTGCGTGCCTGTGTCGGGGTGGGCGACGAACGCGTCGGACTGCAACGACGGGAGCGCGGCGGTGCGGCCGACGGCGAGCGAGGCGTGCAACGGCGCCGACGACAACTGTAACGGCGCGGTGGACGAGGGGCTGACGTACCTGACGTACTTCGTCGACGGTGATGGCGACGGCTTCGGGGCGCGGAGCTCGATGGGGCAGTCGAGCTGCGCGCCGGTGCCGGGGCGGGTGACGAACGACGCGGACTGCAACGACGGGAGCGCGGCGGTGCGGCCCGGGGCGGCCGAGGCGTGCAACGGCGTCGACGACGACTGCTCGGGCCTGGTGGACGACGGGCTGCCGACGCAGAACTCGTGGCCCGACGGCGACGGTGATGGCTTCGGGCAGGCGACGGCGCAGGCGCAGGTGTCGTGCGGGGCGGTGGCCGGGCGGGTGGCGAACAACCTCGACTGCAACGACGGGAGCGCGGCGGTGCGGCCGGGGGCGGCCGAGGTGTGCAACGGGGTCGACGACGACTGCTCGGGCCTGGTGGACGAGGGCAACCCCGGCGGGGGCGCGGCGTGCACGACGGGGCAGCAGGGGGTGTGCAACGCGGGCACGCAGCGGTGCGTGAGCGGCGCGCTGTCGTGCGTGCGCACGGTCGACCCGTCGGCGGAGCGGTGCAACGGGCTCGACGACGACTGCTCGGGCGCGGTCGACGAGCCCTTCACGGGGCTGGGCACGGCGTGCAGCGCAGGCGTCGGCGTGTGTCAGCGCGCGGGCCAGCGGGTGTGCAACGCGGCGCAGACGGCGGTCGAGTGCAACGCGGTGGCGGGCTCGGCGACGGCGCCGGCGTGCGACGGGCTCGACAACGACTGCGACGGGGTGGTGGACGAGCCGGCGCTGGTGTCGACGGTGAACGTCTCGACGACGCCGTGGCAGGACATCGAGGTGGTGCCCTACTACTACTCGGCGTCGGGGTGCCGGGGGGGCGAGGGCACGGGCACTGACGCGCTGGCGGGCGGGGCGATGGTGATGGGCGTGGGGGCGAGCGGGCTGCAGTTCCAGCGGCTCGACGTGGCGGGCGCGCCGGTGGGGGCGCCGACGACGTTCACCACGCTCGCGTACACGGACGTCGCGGTGGCGCAGGCGGGCGACGGCTTCGTGGTGGCGGGCGTGTGGAGCGGCGAGGCCGAGCTCGACCTGTTCTACGTGGACGCAGTGACGGGGGCGCAGCGGGCGCTGCGTTTCTCGCAGTTCAACGCCGGCAGCGGCGCCGTCATCGACTCGCTGCGGGTGGTGCGGGCGAGCCGCAGGCAGGTGGTGCTGGTGTGGCGGCAGGCGGGCGGGGCGGCGAACAACGGGGTGCGCATGGCGCGCTTCCGCGTCGACGGCGACGGCAGCAGCGCCTCGCCGTGGGCGCTGACGAACACGAACGCGTGCGGCGGGGCGTGCACGGTGAGTCCGTCGACGACGGCGCTGCCGGGGGTGGGGGCCGACGTGGCGATGGACGACTGGGGCCCGACGCAGACGTGCTCGAGCGCGCTGCGCACGGTGGGGGTGAGCTACCTGACGACGGGGCAGAGCCTGAACTTCTTCGAGGTGCTGGAGGACGGCACGGGGAAGACGACGGAGCAGGTGGCGTACACGCTGTCATCGCCGCGCTCGATGGCGGAGCCCGAGGTGGCGTACCTGCCGCCGAGCCCGTCGCGGAGCCAGTGGCTGGTGGCCTACGTGACGAAGAACCCGAGCGCGATGCCGCCGACGGCGGACCTGACGTGGGTGTACCGCCTGACGGGCGGCGCGTGGGCGTGGGGCTTCGCGTGGCTCGACTACGCGCGCGAGAACGGGGTGGACAGCGTGGCGCGGCCGCGGGTGTCGGCGTCGGCGTCACAGGTGCTGTTCGTCGCCAGCCGCTGGGTGGCCGACGCCTCGGGCTTCAAGCGGCAGGTGATGACGCGCGCGACGGACCTGGGGCTGATTCAGACGCCGGGCGGCAGCGCCGTCGAGGTGCCCGTGACGCGGGGGGCGTGCGCAGGCGACGCCGACTGCCGGCCGGGTAACAAGCTGGGCGTCTCCGCGTGGGCGCCCTTTGGGCGGTTGTACTTCGCGGCCAGCGGTGCAACGCCCTCGGGCAGCTCCGCGGGCCGCCTGACGTGCCAGTGAGGGCCCGCTGGAGTGGCGCTTGACACGATGACGTCAGGCGGGCAGAAGCGCCGCGTCAGTCGCCGGCAGCAACGGGGAGTGGCTCAGCCTGGTAGAGCACTTGGTTCGGGACCAAGGGGTCGCAGGTTCAAATCCTGTCTCCCCGACTGGTGATGAAGCCCGGAGTTCTCCTGAGAAATCAGGAGGCTCCGGGCTTCTTCGTGTCCAGCTTCAGTCGGTTTCGACAGCGGCTCGGGCGAGTCGTCCCGGTCGGCTCCTGCGTCGAGCA
>JADCJJ010000190.1 GCA_020247085.1 Myxococcaceae bacterium
AGAGCGCCCTGAAGACGCGCAGCGAGGCGCCATCGACGCCCGTCGCGTGCGCCGCCCACGCTGCCGCCCACGCGCGCATCAGTAGCTCGTCTTGAAGCGCGCGACGTCGCGCTCGGTGAAGCCGTAGGCGGCCTCCAGGCGCTCCGCGGCAGAGAGAAGCCCGTCGACGTCGGCCGGCACCACCGTCAGCAACTCGTGGGCCGTCGCGGCGCGCAACGAGGGCATGCGCAGGGCGCCGAGCACCTGCTCGAGCTGCGCGTCGGTGACGCGCCGGTCTTCCTGCGGGACGGCGCGCAGCCCGACGAGGAAGGCGGCGCCCTCACCCAGGTCGTGCATCGCGCCCGCCCTCGTGGCCAGGGGTGCGTTCGGGTCCTGCAGCTTGGTGGCAGCCGAGAGCGCATAGAAAACGACGGTCGAGGCCAGCACCCGCTCCCACTCTGCCTTGACGAGCTCGAGCGCTGCCACCCGCTCCGCGTCGCAGCGCGGCGACTCAGAGGCACGCCTCGCCCTGACGAAGGCGTCGCGCAGGCGGGTGTACGGCCCCTCGTCTCCCGCGGGCGTGCGGCGCTTGGCGTACTTCGCCGCCAGCTCGTCCCGGCCCTCGGCGGTGGTGTCGTTCTGGGGGAACGCCGGCGTCGCGCCGTACAGCGCGACGAGCTGGTCGATGGACGCGGGCGTGGTGGCCAGCGGCAGACGGCGCATCGCCTCGCCGTAGAACGCCGCGCCGTAGAGGCCCTTGTCGACGAGCTGCCGAAGGTCGACGCCTCGTTCCGAGAAGATCCACGTCGAGGCACCGGCCCCGAAGCGGCCGCCAGCGCCCATGGGCGGGTTCACCGGCGCCCAGGCCCGGCCCTGCGCCGCGAGGAACGCCGAGATGGCCTCGTCGAGCACCGGACGGAACGCTGGCGCGGTGATGGAGGACAGCGACGGGGTGCCGTCGGCGAAGAGCCGCTCGAGCGTGGCTCGGTCGGTGGTGACGGCCACGTCGAGCTCGGCGTCGCGCATCGGCGCGTTGAGCGCGTTCAGCCTCGACAGCAACGCCAGCTCGCCGGCCGCGTTGGCCGCGAACCCCTCGGCCGGGTACGCACCGGTCAGCGTCACGTCGCACGCGCCTGCCGAGGGCGCCGGCGGGTCGCACGAGGCAAGCGCGAGCAGGGAGCAGCAGAGGAGACAGCGGAGCATGGGTGTCCTTCCGTGGTGGGGGACCGGGTCGGTCGAGGGTGATGCAGAGACGTCAGTCGTTGTCACCGGCGCCCTCCTTCGGCACGCGCAGCGAGAGCGTGGTGACGAACTGCGACTTGAACAGATCGGTGAAGCCCTTCACGCAGCCGTGCAGCGCGTGGAGCGCGTCGAGGTCGTCACGGGCCAGCGCCTGCACCGGCAGCGGCTGCGCGCGCGCCTGCGTCAGGCAGCCGTCGAGCCGTCCCAGCAACTCGTCCCGCAGGGCCTGCGCGCCGCGCTCGACGAGCAGGTCGTCGAAGCCCGCCGCCCTGCCCGCCTCGTCGAACGAGCCGGTGAGCCCGGCGCGGAGCGCGACGAGGTTCTCGGTCAGCGCGCGCGTCGACAGGCCCGACCGCGGCGCCTCGGCCAGCTCAGGGCATGACGTCGAGAGGCAGGCCGGCGTGATGCCCCCGGGGGCGCCCAGCTTCAGGTCCTTCACCTGGCGGTCGACCGAGAAGAGCCCGGCGAAGAGCTCGTCGAGCGCGTCCTTCGGGGTGCGCCAGGGAGAGCCCATGGAGCCCGCCTTCTCCAGGGCGTCTCCGAAGACCGTCCACCGCGCTTGCGCGCGCCGCGTGGTGCGCTCGAGGCTGCGCGCCGCTCCAGCGGCCCAGGCTCGACGTCGCTCGGCCAGCCTCGGCGTAGCCGCCAGCGCCGCCCACGAGCCGTCCGCGACGATGGTGGCGCCCCCCGGGCACGCGCTCGCGCCCGAGGCGTTGAAGAGCTGCTCCTCGAGCACCGCGAGCCCCTTCGACGTCACCAGCGCCGCGTCGAAGAAGGCGTCGTCGGGCGTCGTGCCGGCCACCAGGGCCGCGTCGACCCGGCAGAGGTTGGTGACGGGCCACGAGTAGATTTCGTCTCGCAGCCCCTCGCCCATCGTCACCCGGCTCGCCGCGCCCAGCGGGCCGAGCTGCAACACCTCGGCGCGCTGCCAGGCGACGAAGGCGGCCTCGAAGCGCCGCTGCGCCGCCGCGCGCGCCTCGCCTTCGGCCGCCGGCGACGCCGCCTGCCACGCCTCGACCGCCCCACGCAGCGCCGTCACCTCAGCCAGCGCCTGCGCCAGCGTCGGCCGGGCCACGTTCGCGTCGAAGGCCGAGAGCGCCGCGCGCTGCAGCGCCTCTCCGGGGTCGGGCGCCGCCGCCTGCGGCAGACACCCCCACCCGCCGGCCGAAACGATAATGAGAACGATTCGCAAATTCACGAAGCCGGACTTACCGCCTTCGACGTCGCGGTGGCGAGAAAAAACGCCCTCGAGGCGGGGGCCCGGCGGCTCAGGCGCCGCATGACGCCTGGCGTCGACCGAGCGGCTTCCAGCGGCGAAGACCAACCAGGTAGGGTTCGCGCCCCCGCATGCACCCCTACCAGCGCATTCACCCCGGCAGCCGCGTCGTGCCCCACCTCGTGAAGGGCCAGTGGCGCTTCGAGCAGGGCCAGCACACGGTGACCAGCCCGTACACCGGCGAGCTGATGCTCGAGCTCCGTGGCGCCGACCGCGCGCTCGTCGACGAGGCCGTCGCGGGGGCGAGCGCAGGCGCGAAGGAGTGGGCCCAGGTGCCCATCAAGGAGCGCACCCGCGTGCTCTTCCAGGTGCGCGCGAACATGCTGGAGCGGCTCGACGAGCTGCGGGCCACCATCTCGTACGAGTCGGGCAAGACACTGGCCGAGGCCGAGGCGGGCGTGATGAAGGGCGTCGAGGTGCTCGAGTTCGCCCTCTCGCTGCAGAACCTCGACCAGGGTGGCAAGCTCGAGGTGTCGCGCGGGGTGCACTGCGAGGTGCGCCGCGTGCCGCTGGGCGTCGTCGCCGGCATCACCCCCTTCAACTTCCCCGCGATGGTGCCGATGTGGATGATGCCCATCGCGCTCGCGCTGGGGAACGCCTTCGTCTGGAAGCCGTCGGAGAAGGTGCCGATGACGTCGCAGGTGCTGGGCGAGTGCTTCACGAGGGCAGGCCTGCCGCCGGGCGCCTTGACCATCATGC
>JADCJJ010000191.1 GCA_020247085.1 Myxococcaceae bacterium
ATCTTGTCGAGCTCGGCGCGGGCGCCGTCGAGGAGCGCGCTCTTCTGGGGGAAGTCCCACGTGTACCTCGAGACGAGCGCCAGGCCAGCCGACAGATCGTTGTACGGATCGTACGCGAACGGGGAGCGCTGCCGGGTGGCGCTGGTCGTCCACACCCAGCGGGCGAAGCCGGCGATGCCGAAGTCGGGAAAGAACATTCGCTCGCGCAGCAGCACCTCCTGCTCGCGCGCGGCCACGCCGGCCTCGACGGCCTTGAGTTCGGGGCGGTGGGCGAGGGCCTGCTCGAGGAGGGCGTCGACGGAGTCGAGGGCGCCGCGCGGCTCGGGCAGGGCCTCGGTGGCCACCTCGAGCGGCTCCGACGGCGGGTGCGCGACGAGCAGGCGAATGGCGGCGAGCGCGAAGGCCTCGCCTTGCCGCGCGGCGGCGCGCTGCACCTCGGCCTGCTGGCGGTAGAAGTCGAGCTTGTACACGTCCATCTGCGTGACCTGCTCGCTGTCGAGGCCGCGCAGGCGCTCGAGGGTGGCCTTCGCGTCGTCGAGGCGCTTGACCGTCTCATCGATGACGCCAAGCCCGGCGCGGGCGAGCGAGAGGCCCCAGTAGGCCTGTGACACCTGCAGCTCCGCCTCGTCGGCGGCGCGCACGGCGAGCGCCTCGCCGGCCTGCACGCCCTTGGCGCCAGCGGCCTCGAGCGCGTCGAGCTTGCCGAAGGTGTAGATGGGGAGCACGGCCTCGGCGCCGGCGCGGAACTGCACGCCCACCTGGCCGAAGTCGAGGTCGTACATGAGGGTGGCGCGGGTGAGCGGGGGCCCGCCGAGGCCGTCATTGCGGGCCTCTGGGGTGGGGCCGGCGACGGCCACGTAGGACTCGACGCGGGGGAACCACGCCCAGCGTGCCTCGTCGTACTTCGCGCGGAACCACGCGAGCTGCGCCTGGCTCTCGCGTACGCGCGCGTCGTTCTTCCGCGCGCGCTCGACCAGGTCGCCGAGGGTCAGCGGGGCCGCCAGGGCCCCGGTGGCGGCGAGCAGCAGGAGCATCGACAGGGGGGCGCGCACGGCGGCCGCGCACCTAGCGCACGGGGGCGCCGAAATGAAGGGTGGCCGCTTCGAGGGGGGCGCCGCCGGTCCTGCTATGGTGTGCACATGCGCTGGGTTCCGGTGGTCTTGGCCGTCATGGGTGGCACCGCCCTCGCGCAGGAGCGCGCGCCCCCTGGCGCGAAGCCGGGTCCCGGCGCGAAGCCCGCGTCGGCCGAGGTGCCCCGCCCCAAGCTGAAGGGCCGCGTGACGCAGGGCGCGCCGAAGATCGACCTGGGCCTGCCGGCCTTCGACGCGCTCCCCAGGGGTGAGGGCCTCGAACGGGCGGTCGAGGCGCCGGCGCAGGGCGCGCCGACGGCGACTTCGGGGAAGGTGGCCTACACGGTGGTGAGCATGCAGCACGGCAAGGCCTTCATCCGCTCGCCCACGGGCGCGAGGCCGAGCACGCCCTTCCCGGCCGTCACGGCGACGGGGAGCCCGTTGGTGACCGAGGCGTTCACGACGGTGGTGCGGGTGCGGGCGCCAGAGCGGAAGTCGGCGTCGATTGAGGTGCAGGTGACGGACGCGCGGGGTGACACGGTCATGGAGGCGTCGGGGGCGTTGGCCTTCAAGGCCGACGAGTCCGACTGGACGGTCGAGTGGGAGCCGACGCCGGTCCGCAGCGGCGGCGAGTACCAGGTCTCGGTGCGCATCGGCGGCGCGGCGGTGGCGACGGGGCCGCTCACCATCGAGGCGAAGAAACCCTGACGACATCGCGCGGCGCAAAGGGTATGGGGGCGCGGCCGTTCCCCTCTTGTCCGGAGACCGCCGCGCATGGCCTTCACCGATCGGGTCAAGCAGATCCTCTCGTGGTACCCCTCTGACACGCCGGGCGTCCTCACCAACCTGGCCCGACTGCTGAACACCGGCACGCTGGCTGGCACTGGCAGCCTGGTGATCCTGCCGGTGGACCAGGGCTTCGAGCACGGCCCCGCGCGGAGCTTCCAGCCGAACCCGGTCGGGTACGACCCGGACTACCACGCGCAGTTGGCGATCGACTCGGGCTGTAACGCCTACGCGGCCCCGCTGGGGTTCCTCGAGGCGGTAGCGGGGAAGCTGAAGGGCGAGATCCCGCTCATCCTCAAGTTGAACAACTCGGACTCACTGGCGAAGGTCGATCACCCGTGCTCGGCGTTGACGGGGACGGTCCGGGACGCGGTGCGGCTCGGCTGCGTGGCGATCGGCTACACCATCTACCCGGGCTCTGGTGCCCGGAACCAGCAGTACCAGGATCTGCGCGACCTCATCCTCGAGGCGAAGGACGCTGGGCTGCCGACGGTGCTGTGGGCCTACCCGCGCGGGAACATGTCGAAGGACGGCGAGACGGCGGTCGACGTGGTGGCCTACGCGGCGCAGATCTCGGCGCAGCTGGGCGCGCACGTCATCAAGGTGAAGCCGCCGAAGGACTTCGTCGAGCAGGCCGAGGCGAAGAAGGTCTTCGAGAAGTACGGCATTCCCACGAAGACGATGGCTGACCGCGTGCGCCACGTCGTGCAGAGCGCCTTCGACGGCAAGCGCATCGTCATCTTCTCTGGCGGCGAGGCGAAGGACACGGCGGCGCTGCTCGAAGAGATCCGCGGCATCAAGGATGGCGGCGGGTTCGGCTCGATCATGGGGCGCAACGCCTTCCAGCGCCCGCGCGACGAGTCGCTCGCGCTGCTCCGCGACGTGATGGCGATCTTCAAGCGCTGACCCTCAGCTCTCCCCAAGCCCCCCCACCTCACCAAGCCCCCCCAAGCCCCCGAAAAGGACCCCTCGTGAAGACCCTCCCCCTCCTCTGCCTCGCGCTGTCCGGCGTGGCGCTGGCCCAGACCCCGCCCCAGGAGAAGCCGCCGAAGCCGGCGGCGCTCCCGACGGGCGACGAGCTGAACAAGACGCTGTACGCCTTCGGCGTGCTGATCGCGAAGAACACGCCGGTGGGCATGTCGGCGATGGACGACGAGCAGCTGGCCGAGCTGAAGAAGGGCCTGTTCGACGCGGCGCTGAAGAAGGAGCTGGCGGTGAACGCGCAGGAGTTCGACGCCAAGGTCGGCCAGTTCCTCAAGCAGCGCCAGGACGTCTTCAACGCCAGGCAGAAGGAGCTCGCGGTGAAGGAGCGCGCGAAGGGCGCCGAGTACGCGGCGAAGCAGGCCGCCGAGACGGGCGCCCAGAAGTCGCAGTCGGGCCTTGTGTACTTCGAGACCCAGGCCGGCACCGGAGACCAGCCCACCTCGATGGACACGGTGAAGGTGCACTACCGGGGCACGCTGATGGACGGCACCGAGTTCGACAGCTCGTTCAAGCGCAACCAGCCGGCTGAGTTCCCGCTCGGCGGCGTCATTCCCTGCTGGACCGAGGGGGTGCAGAAGATGAAGGTCGGTGGCAAGGCGAAGCTCATCTGCCCGCCCGACATCGCCTACGGAGACGCGGCCCAGCCGACGATCCCCGCGGGCTCTACCCTCACCTTCGAGGTCGAACTGCTCGAGGTGAAGAAGGCCCCGCCGCCGCCTGCGCCCACGCCGTCGCCGGCCAACCCCGCTGAGCAGGGAGGTGTCCCGTGAAGTCGCTCAACCATCTCGGCGTCGCGCTGACCGCCAGCGCGCTGCTGCTCACCGCCTGCCCCAGCAAGAAGGACCAGGGAGATGCGGGCACCACGCCGGCGCCGGCGAACACCGCGCCCACGCTGCCGCCGCCGGGCGTCCCCAACGCCGAGCCGCCGAAGCCGCCCGAGCCGCCGCCGCTGTCGGCCGAAGACGCGAAGAAGGTGTCGTACGTGCTGGGCACCTTCGTGGCCACCCGCACGCCGCTGGCGACCGCGGAGCTCTCCGAGGCCGAGCTCGAAGAGGTGATGAAGGGCATCGCCGACGCGACCCAGGGCAAGGAGCTGGCCGTCAAGCTGTCCGACTACGGGCCGAAGGTCGACCAGCTACTCCAGGCAAAGGCCGCCGCGCGCGGCGAGAAGCAGAAGGAGCTCTCGAAGAAGGAGACCGAGAAGTTCGCCAAAGAGAAGGGCGCCAGGCGCACCACCTCGGGCCTCGTCTACCTCGAGCGGTCCGCCGGCAAGGGCCGCACGCCCAAGCCCACCGAGACGGTGAAGGTGCACTACAAGGGCACCCTGCTCGACGGGAAGGAGTTCGACTCGTCGTACGCCCGCAACCAGCCGGCCGAGTTCCCCCTCAACGGCGTCATCCCCTGCTGGACCGAGGGCGTCGGGCTGATGAAGGTCGGCGGCAAGTCGCGCCTCGTCTGCCCGCCCGACATCGCCTACGGCGAGCGCGGCCGACCCGGCATTCCGCCGAACTCGGTGTTGGTCTTCGAGGTCGAGCTCCTCGAGATCAAGGGCTCCTGAGCGGCCCGCCCAGGGCGTCCGGGGTCCGCGCCACCGTCGGCGGGGCCTCGGAACCGCCTGGCTCGTCGCTCAGTCGCTGGCGCCGAACAGCCCCCGCACCACCGCCGAGATGGCGAGCGGCGTGCCGACCCGCTCGTCGTAGAGGGGGCTCAGCGCCTGCGCGAAATCCGCGGCGCTCTGGAAACGGGCGGCCTGCTCCCGCGAGAAGGCCCGCGTCAGCAACTCGTCGATGACGACCGGAACGTCGGGGCGCAGCTCCCGCACCGGCACGTAGCGCAGGCTCCGCGTCGCCTCGAAGACGGCCTCGGGCGTCTTCCCCTGGAAGGGGCGCTGCAGGGTGAGCAGCTCGTACAGCGTCACCGCCACCGCCCAGAGGTCGACGTGCGTCGAGAGGTGGCCGTCGAGGGCCTCGGGCGACAGGTAGTACGGCTTGCCCATCACCTGGTCGGCCCCGCCCTCGATGAGCGACCGCGCGACGCCGAAGTCGCCGAGCTTCAGCTCTCCGGTGCGCGAGACGAAGAAGTTCGACGGCGACACGTCGCAGTGGATGACGCCGAGCGGGGCTCCGGTCGGCCCCGTGGCGCCGTGGGCGTAGTCGAGCGCGTCGAGCAACGCGCGGGTGAGGTACACCGCGAAGTCGACGGGCCACTGCACCTTGCGCTGCCGGCACCGCTTGATGATCTGCCCGACGTCACGGCCGTCGACGAAGTCCATCACCATGTAGATGGAGTTGCCCTCGCGGCCCACGTCGACCACCTCGACGATGTTCGGGTGGTGCAGGTGCCTCGACAGCTCCGCCTCGGCCGAGAAGAGGCGCACCGCGTCGCCGTCTGCCTCGAGCGCCGGCAACAGCCGCTTCAGGGCGTACTCGCGACCGGCGAAGCGCCCCTCGAGCCCACGTACCAGCAGCACCTCGGCCATGCCGCCCTTGCCCGCGGGCCTGACGATCTCCCAGGGCCCGACGCGGGCGGCCGTCATCGCGCCCCCCGCTTCGCCAGTTCGCTGAGCTTCTTGAACTCGGGCAGGCCCCGCAGCGGCGCAAGCTGCTCGTCAGTGGAGAAGACGGCGCGGAACTGGCCCGGCTTGCCCACCTTGAGGGCCTCGCGCAGGTGGTCGAGCGCCTGGGCCTCGTACCCCGGGGTGCGCTGGAGCAACTGCGCCTCGGCGCAGGCGAGGTTGAAGAACACGTCGGCGCGCGCCTCAGCCGGCGCCTGGGTGTAGTTCGCCGCGCGGAGGAAGATCGACCGCGCCTCCAGAAACTCCCGCCGCACGTTCAACGCCGCGCCGAGAAAGTAGAGCACCTCGAACTCGCCTCCCGCGTCGAGCGTCGTGTCGGCCGCCGCTGCGGCCGGACGCAGCATCACAGCCGCGGCCTCGAAGTCACCCTTCTTGAGC
>JADCJJ010000192.1 GCA_020247085.1 Myxococcaceae bacterium
GTCCTGGCCGACCGTCACCGGTACGCGCCGCTTGAAGGTGCGGTCCTCGGTGATCTTCGAGCCCTGAATGAGGGCGATTCGCAGGTTCTTCATGTCAGCGGGCGCGGTCGGCATGATGTCTCTTCGACAACTCTACGCGGCCGAGGTTCCGCCGCATGAAAACCGGAAAGATTGTCCCTCGTCGTACTCCCGAAGCGAGACCTTCACAAGGATTGTGGCCGGTTCGCCCGCTAGAACGAGTCCTTCTCGACGCTCTTCTCGACCTTCGGCACGAAGGTCTCGGCGCGGTTCAACTCGTCGAAGTTCAAGGTCGACCGCTGAAGAATGTAGAAAGCCTGAGGCTTCTGAATGCGGCCCTCGACGGTGATGGCGTCGAGGCGAATGACCTTCTTCTTCTTGGGCGCGCCTGCAGCCGGGGCTTGGGCAAGCGAGACTGCTCCGAGCGTCACTGCTACCGCCACCATCCAGCGCATCGGTCGCCTCACTTGTCGTCCTCCGACAACTTACCGCCTCCTTGAGGCGCTGGGGCCGGGGGGCTCCCGGGGGCCGGGGCCTGCTCTTCGTCGTCAGACAGTTTGGCGCCGCCGGACGGCTTGGCGCCAGTACCGCCCGCCTTCTTCGCCTCGGCCTCGGCCTTCGCGCGTGCAGCCGCTTCGGCCTTCTCGAGCGCCGCCTGGGCCTTGGCGTCTTCGGCCGCCTTCTTCCGGGCCTCGGCCTCGGCCTGCTTGGCGTCGGCAGCGGCCTTCCTGGCGTCGGCTTCGGCCTTCTTCCGGGCCTCGGCTTCGGCCTGCTTGGCGTCGGCGGCGGCCTTCTTCCGGGCCTCGGCTTCGGCCTGCGCCGCCGCGTCCGCCTCGGCCTTCGCCTTCGCCTCGGCGTCTGCCTTCGCTTTCGCCTCGGCGTCGGCCTTCGCCTTCGCCTCGTCCTCCACCTTCTTCTTCTCCTGCTCGATCTTCCGCAGCGCGTCCTTCTTCTCGCGCTCCTTTCGCCGCTCCTCCTTCTCGATGCCCTTGGCGGCGTCCTTCACGTACTGATCGACGCGCTCGTCCCGCCCGCCGCGGGCGCGGTACTGGTTGAAGTAGTCGATGGCCGTCTTGAGGCGCTGCGTGGTGTCGGTGCCAGGCACCTCGGAGTCGAGGTAGGCGATGCCGAGGTTGAAGTAGGTGTCGACGTAGTCGGGCCGGGCCTTGAGCACCTTCTGGTATGTCTCGATGGCCTTCGGCAGCTGCAGCAGCCCACGGTAGGCCGAGGCGAGGTTCAGGTAGGCGAGGGTGTACTCGGGGGCCGCAGCCACCGCCGCCTCGAGCTCCCGGGCCGCGCTCTCGTAGTCCTGGTTCTCGACGAGCATCGCGCCGAAGGCGTTGCGCGCCTCGGCGAAGTCGGGCTGGAGCTGCGAGGCGAGCCGCAGCGACTCGACCGCGATGGGGCGCTGCTTGAGCTGCAGGTACACCAGCCCCAGCATGTACTGCGTCGACGCGTCCTCCTTGTCGATCTCCCGCGCGTTCTCGAGGATGAGGCGGGCCAGCTCGACCTTACCCTCCTTCAGGTACACCTGAGCGAGCAGCTGCATGGCGCGCACGTTGCGCTCGTCGGCCTTGAGAACCTTCTTGGCCTCGGCCGCCGCGGGCTCGAGCTTGCCCTGCTGCCACTGCGCGTAGACGAGCGCCACGCGGGGGCCCAGGGCCGCCGGGTTCTGCGCGATGGTCGCCCGGAGCTCGGCGTCGACCTGCGGGCAACGCCGGGTGCGGCAGGCCAGGCGGGTGAGGCGGTCCCACGCGGCGTCCTGCACCGGGTTGAGGCTCAGCGCCTTGCGGTAGTGCGACTCGGCCCCCGAGAGGTCACCCTTGCGCTCGGCGATGACGCCCAGGTTCGTCCACGCGTGGTCGACCTTGTCGTTGCGCGACAGCACGTCGCGCAGTCCGCGCTCGGCCGCGTCGAGGTTGCCGCTCATCAACGCCTGGCTCGCCTCTTTGAAGCTGGCCGCCGACGCGTTGTCGAAGCGGGGCTTCGGCGGGGGCGGGGGCTCTTCGGCGAGGGGCGACGACGCCGGGGTACTCGTCGGCGCGGGCTGCTGCGCCTCGGGCGCGGCCTCCGGCGGGGTCGTCGCCGGCGTCGGCTGGGCGGCTCCCTGGGCCGGCTGCTCCGGCGGTGGCGCGGCCGGCTCTGGCCTCGTCTCGGGCGTGGTGGCACAGCCCAGCGAGAGCGCCACGAGCAGCCCGGCGAGCCTGCTGGTGTTGGCGCGGCTCACTTCTCGTCCCCCGTGTCGAGCTTCTGCGCCGAGGCGCGCTCCTTGACGCCGTCGATCGTCGAGATCGCTCCCTCAGAGAAGGTACCGTCCCCGGCGACGAGCACCTTCGGCTCCTTCAGCACCGGGTAGTCCTTCGGGCGGAAGCGGTTGAGCGCCTCAAGCGTGCGCTTGGTCCACTCGTTCGAGATGCGCATCTTCCGGGCCTCGGCGATGGTGGCCGCGTAGTTCTCGACGGCCTTGTCCTCGAGGGCCACCGTCTGTGTCGACAGCAGGTCCTGGTAGGTGACGACGGCCTCTTCGCCGAGGCGCTTCACCTCGGGAGGCACAGGGGTCTCGAGCACCGCCTGGGCGAACCGCTCAAGGGCGTGGCCCTTCCGGTAGAAGGCCGCCAGCGTCCACTCGGCACGCTTGTACTTCACCACGTCGTCGTAGGCCGCGTTCACCTTCTTCACCGACTCCTTCTTGGCCTTGAGCGAGTTCTCGAGGGCCTTGCCGGCGCCGGCGATCTTCAGCTTGTCGAACTCGGCGAACACCACCTCGGCGAGCTGGAACCGTGCGTAGGCCGCGGCGTCGGCGGCGATGGTGTTCGCCTCGGGCTTGAGCGCCCGCCGGTCGAACTCGTCGGCTGCGGCCGCCCAGGCCTTGCGGGCGTCGGCCGGCTTGTTCAGCTTCTCGTAGGCGTCGCCGATGCGCTTCTTGGCGTCGACGACGAGCTCGACCTGCTTCTGCTCCTTCGAGAACTTGGTGACGAACTCGTTGAGGGCGCCGATCTCGCGCTGCCAGTCACCCGTCTTCTCGTAGATGAGCGCGGCGCGGA
>JADCJJ010000193.1 GCA_020247085.1 Myxococcaceae bacterium
GGGGCTGTACCTGCGCGTGCTGCTGCACGGGGTGGTGCCAGGGGCCGGGCGGGACGAGGGGCTGCGGGCGGCGCTGGCGGCGCTGGGCGACGAGGCCCTGCACGAGCGGCTGCGGGCGGTGGACCCGGTGACGGCCGAGCGGCTGCCGGTGAGAGATCGGGTGCGCGTCACCCGCGCCATCGAGCTGTTCGAGGCGACCGGTGAGCCCGCCTCGGCGCAGCGGGCGCGGCACGCCTTCGCGTCGGCGCGGCACCCGTACCGCCTCTGGGTGCTCGACCCGCCGCGGGCGGCGCTCTACGCGGCCATCGACGCGCGGACGAAGGCGATGTTCGACGCGGGCCTGGTGGACGAGACGCGCCGGCTCGTCGCGCAGGGGTTTCGTGAGGCGGCGCCGATGCGCGCGGTGGGCTACGCGCAGGCGCTCGCGGTGGTGGACGGGGTGATGACCGAGGCGCAGGCCGTCGCGGACGTCGCGCAGAAGACGCGGCACTACGCGAAGCGGCAGTGGACGTGGTTCCGCAAGGAGCAGGGGGCGCGCTTCGTGCAGCCGCCGTTCGACGTCGAGCGGTTCAGCGACGCATGAACCGGGCGCGGCGGCCGCCTCCGCCGCCCTGGAACATCGGCTGCTGCATGGGCGGGCTCTCGAGGCCGAACTGCCACCACATGGGCTCCCAGGCCTTCATCTTGAGCTTCTTGTCGTTCTGGAGCGCCATGAGCGCGCTCTTGAGCTTCTCGTCGCTGGGGTTCTCGGCCACCGAGCGAGAGAGCACCTTGAGGGCGCCGTCGGTGTCCTTCGTCTGCTGCAGGCACCAGGCGTAGGCGGCCCAAACCATGCCGTCCTTCTTGCCGTGCTTGACGGCCTCTTCGAAGGACCGCTTCATCGCGTCGAAGTCCTTGCGTTGGAAGTAGATGGCGGCCTGCATGGCGCGCGCGAGGTAGCTGCGCGGCTGCGTCTTCGCGAACGAGGCCATGGCGGCCTCGGTGTTCTTGAAGAGGTGGTGGATCATGCCGATCTGCGCGTGCAGCTCGCTCTCGACGAGGAACTGCTTCTTGCCGAGCGGCAGGGCGGCCTCGAGGAGCTTGACGGCCTTGTCGGCGCGCACCTTCTGCTCCTTCGGGTTGGGGGGCATCGACTCGAACTCCTTCTTCACCTGCTCCATCACCTGCTGCACCTCGACGAAGGTGCGACGGGCGAGCACCACGTAGGCGCCGAGGAAGACAAGGGTTCCGGGGATGATGCCGGCGATGAGAGAGAAGCCCGCCACCTTGACGACGATGGTGACGGCGAGACCGGCTGCGAGGGCGAACACCAGGTTCAACATGGCGGGGGCCTGTAGCCGACGGAGCCTTCACCCGACAAGGTGCTTCCCCCGCGTCGGGAATCTGCTACTCGTTTCGTCGTCGTCGTCTGGCCCTCTGGCGGAATTGGTAGACGCAGCGGACTCAAAATCCGCCGCCCCCAAAAGGCGTCCCGGTTCGAGTCCGGGGAGGGCCACTCGAGTCGAGCGCGAGCATCCATGAACCCCGAACGGCCCATCGTCGGCAGGGCCTCGAAGCAGGGGGCCATCGCGGCCATCGAGGCGCACCTGGCGGTGTCGAAGGGCAAGCCGCTGCGGGCGGCCATCTCTGAGGCGCTGCAGGCGCACCCCTCGCTCGGCGGGAACGACCGGCGCTTCGTGGCCTTCGCGGTGCGGGAGCTGTCGCGGCACCTGCGCCGCCTCGACCTGTCGGCGAAGGCGCGAGGGCGGGCGCCGTCGACGCTGGCGCTGCCCGAGGACCAGGCCATCTTCCGGTACGCGCTGTGGCGGCACGAGTTCACCGGCGCCGACGTCGAGCGGGTGATGGTCGAGGTGGGGCTGCCCGGGCCGGTGCGGCCACGCTCGATGCCCGACGCGGTGGTGCGCGAGGCGTTGGCGAAGGCGGTGACGCTCGACTTCGGCGCGACGCCGCTCGAGCGGGCCGCCGCCCAGCACTCGTTCCCGAGCTGGCTGGCCGCCGCGCTGGCCGAGGTGACTCCGCCGGGGGAGCTCGACGCGGTGCTGGCGGCGCTCAACCGGGAGCCGTTCCTGAGCCTCAAGGTGCGCCCCAACGGCTCGCGCGACGAGCTGCTCGCGACGCTGCTGCAGGCCGGGTTCCCGGTGCGCGCGTGCGGCGAGAGCCCCGACGCGCTCCAGCTCACCGACGAGGGCCGGGCCATCTTCGACTCGCGATGGATGAAGGAGGGGCGGCTGCTGGTGATGGATCTCGGCAGCCAGCTGTTGGCGGGGCTGTGCCGGGCGCGGCCAGGGCAGATCGTCGTCGACTGGTGCGCGGGGGCCGGGGGCAAGACGATCTTCCTCGCCGACGCGGTGGGCCCGACGGGCCGCGTGTACGCGCACGACCTGTCGGCGAAGCGGCTGGCCGAGGCGAAGGCGCGCACCGCCGAGCTCAAGCTCCGCCACGTCAGCTTCCCGAAGGAGCCGCGGCTCGACCTGGCGCACACCGTGCTCATCGACGCGCCCTGCAGCGGCACCGGCACGCTCGCCCGCGAGCCGGACCAGAAGTGGAAGCTGACCCCCGCCAAGGTGGCCGAGCTGCAGAAGACGCAGCTGCAGATCCTCGACACGGTGGCGCGCGGCGTCAAACCGGGGACGACCCTCGTGTACGGCACCTGCAGCCTGCTGAGGGACGAGAACGAGGCCGTCGTGGAGCGGTTCCTCGCCACGCACCCAGACGTCGTCGCCGACGGCCCGCCGCTGCGCGTGTGGCCCCACCGGCTCGACGGTGGCGGCTTCTTCGGTGCCCGCCTCGTGAAGCGGTGATACCGTCGAAGTCTCTTCTTCGAGGTGCTCCGATGCCCCCTCCAGCCGGTCAGAACCCGAACGACGCGGTCGTGAAGCAGATCCAGGCGGCGTGGGATGAAGCCCAGATGCAGCTCCAGGTGCTCCGAGAGCAGGTCGACCACCTCACGAACCTCGCGCAGACGAAGGTCGCCTCGAACCTGCTCGAGCGTGACATGGACCGCGCCTACCGCGACCTCGGCGAGGCCGTCTGGGCCGAAGTCTCGAAGGGCCGCCTGCAGCTCGGCAACAACCTGACGACCGTGCGGAAGTCACTCGAGGTGGTGACGCAGAAGATCCAGGCGCAGAACGCTTCGATTAACGATCTGCTCGCCGAGGGCGCTGAGATCGCCAAGCGCCTTCAGGAAAAAATGAGCGCCGCGTCGAAGTCAGTGGCGCCGGCGCTGAAAAAGCGGTAGGAGCGCAACGCTTTTTCGGGGCGACCCGGAAAAGCAAAGAGAATACGGGGCTATAGCTCAGCTGGGAGAGCGCCTGAATGGCATTCAGGAGGTCAGCGGTTCGATCCCGCTTAGCTCCACATGAAAGGCCCGCGGAAACGCGGGCCTTTTTCTTTGTGGTGGCGTCGGGTCGCGCCGCGCCGCTGGCGCACGCACGCGCCGCCGGTTGCAGGTCGGGCTCGTTTCGAGGCTGAGCGCGAATCTGGATGACCTCCGCGCGCCGCCGGAGTGAGGCGTGGCGCTTGGGGGCTCACGGGGCCCGTGTGTCCTGCCTGGGTTGCTCCAGCCCCGACGCCAGGGCGAGCCGGCTCGGGCCGTTCTGCCCTGGCCGACGCAGGCGTCTCCGCCGTAGCGAAGCAGCGCTGGTCACTTCGCGTGAAGGCAGCTTGAATCGACCCCGGGGGTGGCATGCGGCGCAGCGTCAAGCGCGTGGTTGGAGCCGACGCACGGGAGCTGGCGTCTGCGCTCTCGAAGGCCATCTCGGAGCACCGCGCCAGCCACGGCCTCCTCGCACCCGTCGAGGTCGTCGCCGACACGCGCGCGCTGCGCACCTGGCTTCAGCTCGAGCTCGCCGCCCTCGGTGGGGGCTGCGCGAACGTCACCTTCCGCTCGCCGGCGTCGCTCCTGGCGCCTGCGTTCCGGCCGGCCGCGGTGGCCGCGCTCTTCGACCTGCTCGGTGACCCGCTGGTCCTCTCGTCCCCGGCGAACGCCGCCCTGCGCAGCTACGTCCACCGGGAGGCGCACCCCGAGCGCCGGGCGCTGCGGCGGTACGAACTCTCCGCCGCCCTCGCCGACACCTTCTCGCTCTATCGCGCGCATGCCCCCGAGCTGTTGGCCCGCTGGCGGGCTGGTGAGGCGAGCGCCTCCGAGGCCTGGCAGGCCGACCTCTGGCTGCGGCTCATGGCGCGGCTCCAGGCCCCACCCGTCGCGCCGCTCGCCGCCGGCTGGGCCCGCTTCGTCTTCGACCTCGCGCTCCCGGGCGCGGACGTGCTCGAGGTCCTGGCAGCGTCTCCTGCGCCGCTCGTCGTCTTTCAGCGCAGCACCGTCGGCCTCGTCGAGGACGACCCGTGGCTGCACCACGGCGCGCTTCGGGCCCGGGGCCGACACCGCTGGGGCAGTGCCGTGTCCTTCGTCGAAGACGCCGCGCCGGGGCCGTTCGACGCGCCGTTCCCCGACGTCAGCCTGCTCGGCGCCAGCTCCGACCGTCGGCTCTGCGAGGGCGTGGTGGCTCAGGCCTGGCGCTGGTTCCGGGATGACGCCCTCGCGCCACCGCTCCGCTTTCACGAGGTGGCCTTCGTCGTCCCCGAGGCCCGGCAAGACACGCTCGTCCCGCTGCTCGACGAGGTGATGCGTGAGGCGCACGAGATGCCGAGGGTGCTGTGGAGCCAGCCCCCGACGGCCCGCCAGGGCGTCCTGCGGCTCACCCGCGCCCTGCTCGAGCTGCCCACCACGCCGCTGCGTCGCGCAGACGTGCTCGCCGTCTTGAGACACCCGGGCCTGGCCGGGGCCTCGGAGCGGGTGCTCTCCGAGGACTGGGCGGACTGGCTCGACTCGGTCGGCATCTTCCACGGGCTCGACGCCGCCGCGCTGGGCGACACGTACCTCGCGGGACAGATGGCCGTGCACTGGGACCAGGGGCTGACCCGGCTGGCCCTGGGCGCCTTCATGGGCGGTGAGCGGTCGGGTCCCCCCGGCGTCGTCGAGCTCCCCGACGGCACACGGTACGTCTCCGAGGAGCGCACGCAGTCGGCGCAAGAGGGCCTGGGGACGCTGGTCACCCTCACGCGCTCCCTCCTCGCCGACGCCCGGGGCCTCGCCGACGCCTGCTTGACGGTGCCGCACTGGCACGCACTGCTCGTCTCGTACGTCACCACCTACGTGCAGCCCGACGGCGACGGCGACGAGCGCGCCCTGGGCGCGGTGCTGCGCGCGCTCGCCGGGCTCCTGGATCGTCCCTTCGTCGAAACGCTGCCCTACACCGTCGTGCAGCGCCTGGCGCTCGAGGCCCTCGAGGGGCTCTCGCTCGACGTCGGCGGGCACCTCGCCCAGGGCGTGGTGATCGGCACTCCAGCCGCGCTGGTGGGCGTGCCCTTTCGCCGCGTCGCCTTCCTCGGCCTCGAAGAGGGCAGCTTCCCCGCGCTCCCGGGCCGGAGCGAACTCGACCTGCGCGACGCAGGGGACCTCGAGCGCACCGATGGCCGCCGGCGCGACACCTGCGACTTCTTCACGCTCGTGCACGACACGCGCGAGCACGTCTGTCTGGCGTACCTCGCCTTCGACCCCATCAGCGGCGAGGCACGGGCGCCGTCGTCGCTCATCGACGATCTGCGCGCCCGGCACCCGCGCGCGCAGCCACCGCCCGCCCCGGTGTTGCTGGCGGCGCACCGCTTCGAAGACCTGGCGAGCGGTGAGCTGGGGGCGGCGGTCGCCTGGGCCTTCCCCGAGGCGCGCGCCGAGGGCGCGGTGGCTGGGCTCGGCGCTGCGTGGCAGGCGCGCGCCGGCGTCGAGCCAGCGCTGTCGGACGTGGAAGAAGGGTGGCGAGCGTTCGTCGGCGCCACGCTCCCGACTCCAGCCACTGCCGCCATGGAGTCGACGCTCGAGCTTCGCCTCGACCACCTCTCGCTGTTCCTCAGGTGTCCGGCCCAGGGGTTCGCCAGGGCGGTGCTCGGACTCCGCGGCGACGACGACGCACGCGACGCGCTGATTGACGAGCCCTTCGCGCACTCGGCGCTCGACGAAGCGGTGGTCTTCAAGGAGGTGCTCTACCGGCTGGTCTCCGAGGTGCCCGGCGCAGCGCTGGCGTCCCCGGCCGGGAGCGCGAAGGCCATCGAGGCGCTCTACGACGAGGTGACCCGCCGCCGCGCCGGCGCCGGCATGGCGCCGGTCGGGTACTTCGCGCGCCTGCAGCGCAGGAAGGATCTCGAGGCGCTCGTCTCGGCCAGTGCCGCGTTGGTGGCGGACGACGCCAGGGGGCCGCAGCCGCCCGGCGCCCGCCTCCGGTGGGGACCTTCGGCCTCGTCCGCCGTCGGCGTGCTCGCCTCCAGGCCGCCGCTGGCTCTCGAGGTGAGCATCGCCGGGGGCGCGCGGCGGGTTCGACTCTCGGGCGAGACGGGCGTGCTCTTCGCCGATGGCGCCAGGGAGGTCCGCTTTCAGCGCAGCGCGAAGACCAGCGTCAGTGGGCCGTGGCGCGCGGCCATCCGCTGGCGGGAGCTCTTGACCGGGTGGGTGTCGCACCTGGCGCTGCAGGCCACCGGCGTGCGTGCGCGCCGCCGCTCGCAGGTGGCCACCCCCGAGGGGGTGGCGTTCGAGACCACCTTCGACGACCTCGACCCCGCGCAGGCGAAGCAGGAGCTGGGGCGCATCGTCGAGACGCTCATGGCGCGAAGGGTGGGCTACCGGGCGCCGGCGGTCGCCTTCTTCGCCGACCGCGCCGGGCTGGGCCCGTCGGTGCCGTGGGCGCAGCGCATCGCCCGCTTCCGCGAGCTCTGCGACAAAGTCTACCTCGGCCAGAAGGCCGTCGAGCGCGCTCACTTCGCGGGGCTCAGGGAGATCGACGCGCTGCCCGAGCCCGGGCAGGCCGCGTTCGAGGCGCAGTTCGAGCGCCTCTCGTTCTTCCTCGACCGCGAGACACCAGCCGTCGAGCAGGCCGCGCCGACGAGGGCCGCGGGCAAGAGGAAGAAGTCATGAACGCTCGGGTGCGGGTCGAGAAGCCCGCCGTGCTCGCCGGGGTGCCACCGACGGGCCACGTGCTGATCGAGGCGGCGGCCGGCACGGGCAAGACGTACACCATCGAACACCTGGTGGTGGACCTGCTGCTCAGCGGGCAGGTCCAGATGCATCAGCTCCTCGTGGTGACGTTCACCCGCAAGGCCGCGGCCGAGATGGCGGGCCGCATCCGCGCCCGGCTGCGCGCGGTGGTCGAGGCCAGGGAGGACGACGTCGGCGCCGGGGCGGCCTGGCTGATCGGCGACGTCGAGCGCGCGAACCTGCGCGCGGCGCTGCGAGCGTTCGACCGCGCCACCATTTCGACCATTCATGCTTTCTGCCAGCGGGTCTTGACCGAGCACCGGGTGCTCACGGGTCAGGTGCGCGCGCTCTCCTCAGCTTCGACGCGTGACGTCTTCCACGACGTCCTGCTCGACGACGTGCGGCGAACCCTGGCGAGCGCTCGACCGGAGCGGGCCCTGCTCGAGGACGCCTTCGAGCACTTCGGCGGGCTCGAGGCCCTCGAAGCGTTGCTCTTCCCCGCGGTGAACCGCTCCGACGACGTTCGGCCGGCATGGGACGAGGCGACGAAGCGCGCGGCACAGCGCGCCCACGCGGCGCTCCAGCGCGCCTTCGCGCAGTGGCTCCCGAGCGGCCGCGAGGTGACTCCGGCGCTGCTCGAGGAGCTGCTGACGAACGGCGGGGTTCAGGCGAGGTCGGCGAGCGGGTTGGCCGGTGAGCTCGCCGAGCTCCATCGTCTCGCCGCGAACCGCTCGGAGATGCCTACCGCGGCGCTCCAGCTCCGGATGCTCGGCGAACTCACGGCCCTCGCGGGTCGCGCGCCGGTGAGGGATGCGGCGGACTTCACCGGGCCCGTCGGGGAGGTCCTGCAGGCCTGCGCGGCAGCCCACGCCGTCATGCCGTCGCGCGAGGCGCTGCTGATCCACACCCTCGCGCCGAGGCTCCGGGGGCCGTTCCTCGCGGCCTGCGCCGCGCGAGGCGCCGTCGACTTCGATCGGCTCCTGCTCGAGACGCGCGCGGCGCTGGAGGATCCCGACTCGGGCCCGGCGCTGCTCGCGCTGCTCCGCGCCCGGTACCGCGTGGCGCTGGTGGACGAGTTCCAGGACACCGACGAGACGCAGTGGGCCGTCTTCGAGCGGCTCTTCGTGACCTCGAACGACGGCCACCGCTTCATCGCGGTCGGAGACCCGAAGCAGGCCATCTACCGGTTCCGCGGCGGAGACGTCGAGACGTACTGCCGGGCCCGCGACCGCCTCGGAGGCGTCACGCTGCCGCTGCGGGTGAACTACCGCTCCACGCCCGCGCTGGTCGACGCCTACAACCAGCTGCTGCTCGCTCAGGTAGGCGGCGCGCCGCTGTTGGGGTCGTCTGGCGTCGTCTACGACTCGCCCGTCTCGGCCGGGCGTGCCGGCGCGGGGCTGTCGAGGCCTGGGAGACGGGCGGGCGCTCCGGCCATTCGGGCGCTCGAGCTCACGTTGGGCGGATCGCCGACCGTCGAGCTCGCGCGCGAGGTCCTCCGCTCAGCGGTCGTGCACGAAGTCGCCGAGCTGCTGCGCGCGCCCCACCACTTCGAGCTCGACGGCAGGCGCGGGAGGGTGCGCGCCAGCGACGTCATGTGCCTGACGTACACCAACGCCGAGGCGAAGGACCTGGTGTCGGCGCTCCGCGAAGCCGGCGTACCCGCGGCGCAGTACCGGGCGAGCGGCCTGTGGGCGACGAGCGAGGCTTCAGACCTCGCCGACGTGTTGAAGGCGCTCGCTCGCCCGCGGGACCGGAGCCTGCGCCTGCTGGCCTTCCGCACGCGGTTCTTCGGCGTCCCGCTCGAGGCCCTGCCTGACGTCCTTGCGCTCCCCTCGAACGACCCCAGGATGGCGCAGTGGCACGCCTGGGTTGCGTCGGCCGGGCGCCAGCGTTGGGCCGAGCTGTTCGCCTCGCTGCGGCGCGCTGGGGCCCTGCGGCGACGGCACCACCTCTCCGCCGCAGGGCGCCAGGGGCTCTTGGTCCTCGACGCGCTGCTGGAGCAGGCCCACCGCCTGGCGCGTGACGGCTCCTGCGACATCGCGGCGCTGGCAAGCGAAGTGACCCGGCGCGGGGAAGAGGGCTCGACCGCGGAGCGCGAAGGGGACGAAGACGACGATCTCATCCCCACCACCGAGCGCGCGCTCTCCGGGGGCGAGGGGGCCGTGCGCGTCCTGACCGTGTTCAAGGCCAAGGGGCTCGAGGCGCCCGTCGTCGTGCTCGCCGCGGGGGTGGGCTCCGAGCGGCCGGCAGGCACTTTCGCCGTCTACCATGAGGGCGGGCAGCGGCTGCGATGGGTCGGACCGACGAAGGGCCCGCTGGCGCCCGCGCAGCTCGAGGCCGAGGCCGAGCTCGAGCGACGGCGGCTGCAGTACGTGGCGCTCACCCGCCCCATGGTGCGCCTCGTCGCGCCGATGATCCCCGAAGGGTGTGAGAAGGTGCTGCACTCGAAGCACGCCGCGACGAACGCGAGGCTCCTCGAGCTGGCAGCGTCGCGCGCCTTCAAGCTGCACCTCGACGTGTGGGCGGGCCTCGACCAGCCGGTGCCGCCCCCGCCTCCCGCCACGCGCGACGAGCCGGTTCCCCCGGTTCCTGACGCCGCGTTCGAGCGCGCCTCGAGGGCTCCGGCCGAAGAGGCCGCGGTGGCCAGGGCGCGGGCCCGGGGGCTTCAGCTCGACTCGTTCTCGAAGATGAAGCCCACGTTCGAGGGGGCTCCCGAGAAGCCGAGGGCGAAGGCGGTGATGCCCGGGGAGCTGCCGCAGGGCACCGGCCCTGGCCGGTTGATGCATGCCCTCATCGAGGTCATGCCGCTCGAGAGCGTGGTGGCCGGCCAACCGCTCGAGGTGTGGCGTCGGCGGCCCGAGGTGGCCGGGTGCCTTACGGCCTGGTGGCGCCGCTCGTGGTGGAGCGAGGCGGAGCGCGCCGAGGCCGAGCGCCTCGTGCACCTCGCGCTCCACGGGCGGGTGACGTTCCCCGATGGGGTGACCGTCGATGGCCTCGGGACGCTGGGTGCGCGGTTGCAGCGCGAGGTGCCGTTCCATTTTCCGTTCCCCGCGTCGGCGTCGGTGTTCGGCACACCCGTCGAGGGGCGCTGGGCCCTCGAGCACGGCGTCATGAAGGGCAGCATCGACTTTGCCTTCGAGTTCGGCGGCAAGGCCTACCTTGGTGACTGGAAGACGAACAGCCTCGACGACTACGGCCCCGCGCGGCTGCGCGTCAGCGTGTTGTCGACCTACGACGGGCAGGTGCGCATCTACACGCTCGCGCTCATGCGGGCGCTCGGCGTGGCCACGAAAGACGACTACGAGGCGCGCATCGGCGGCGCGGCGTACGTTTACCTGCGCGGCCTCGACGGGAGCGGGCAGGGGATCTTCGCGCACCGGCCGACGTGGGCCGAGCTGCAGGCGCTCGACGCGCTGCTGCGCTCGCGGGCCACCGAGGAGGACGGTTTGCCGCCCCTGGTCGAGCTCGTCGACGAGGGCGCCCCGGGCGGCGGTGACGACGAGGAGGCGCCATGAAGACGACGCCGACGTGGACCATGGCGGGCACGGCCTGGGCGAGGCTGCTCGCCGAAGTCCCTGACGTCCCCGCGCCAAAGCCCGTCTGGCGCGAGGCGCCCGGCTGGGCGCTGCACCGGCCCGAGGCCGAGGGCGGGCCGACGGCTGCGCTGGCCCAGCTGGCCTGGGAGCTCGCGCGCCTCGTGCCTGAGTCGCGGCCCCTCGAGCAGCGCGCGCTGTTCCGGCTGGCCTGGGCGCTCCTTGCGCTCGCCGCCGATGGGAGCTCGATGGTGCCGCTGAACGAGGCCGGCCGCGCGCGGCTTCGGCAGACGCTGGAGCGCCTCGCCGCCGACGCCGACGCCGACGCGGTGGTGCAGCGGGTGCTCGCTGGCGCGGTGCCTTTGGGGCTCGAGGGGCTGATCGGTCCGTCGGACGCCGTGCCGATTCGCGTGACGGCCGACGCGGTCATCCTCCATCGCTACGAGCGGCTCGAGCGGCGGCTGGCAGCGGCGTTGCGGGAGCAGCTCGCGCTGCCCCCCATCGGCGGTGACGCGTTCGCCGAGCTCGCGGCGGCGGTCGGCGAGGTTCGAGCGACGCTCTCACCGCGCGAGGCGTGGACGAACGAGCAGCAGGTGGCGCTCTTCAACGCAGTGAAGCTGCCGTTCTCGGTCATCTCCGGCGGCCCCGGGACCGGGAAGACGTCCATCGTCGTCGCGCTCCTTCGGCTGCTGGTGCGCCTCGGCGTCGAGGTCGGGCAGATCGCCCTGGCGGCCCCGACGGGGAAGGCCGCGAACCGGCTCTCCGAGCTCATCCAGTCGCAGCTCTCGGCGCAGCCGGCCCCTGCAGACCGGGCGCTCCTGAGCCTGCCAGAGCCGAGAACGCTCCACCGGCTGCTCGGGTACCACGAGGGTGCCGATCGCTTCCGCCACCACGAGGGCAACCCGCTGGAGCAGGACGTCGTGATCGTGGACGAGTGTTCGATGGTCGACCTGTTCCTGATGGACCAGCTCTTTCGCGCGGCGCGGCCCCGCGGCGAGGGCGAGCGCCCACGCCGGCTCGTGTTGCTGGGGGACGGGCACCAGCTGCCGTCGGTCGAGGCAGGCATGGTGCTGCACCACCTCGCCGACGAGCACGGCGCCGCGCCGTTGCCCCGCAAGCGGTCGTGGCACGCGCTGGTGACGACGGGGCCGGGCGACCCGCCGCTGCGCTGGGCCGAGGGCCGAGGCGGTGTTCGCTCGTCCTTCGTCGTGACGTTGACGCGCAGCCATCGCATGCGCCTCGAAGACCCGGCCGGCGCGGCGGTGTACCGGTGCGCCGCTGCGATTCGCGAGGGGCGGGTCGAGGCGCTGGTGACCCGCGCGAGCCCCGAGGCGCTTCAGTTCTCGGCGGTCGAGCACCTGCCGGCCGACCTGTCGCGCGCGGCGCCGGTCGCGTTCTTCGAGACGTGGTGGCGACGGCGGCTCTCGAGCCCGGCCCTTGTCGAGGGGCAGCCGGTGCCCATCGAGGCGCTGCACGGCCGGGTGTACGGGCTCGACGGCGCCCACGTCGCCGCGGCTGACGCCGGCGCCATGCAGGCGCTCCTGCGAACCGTCGAAGAGCAGCGCTTGCTCTGCCTCAACCGGGGGCGTGGCCCTGCTGGCGCCGCCGCGGCCAACGCGTGGTTCGCCGCCCGTCGTGAGTCGGTGCGCGCGGTGCGCGAGGCCGGCGGCCTGCCGGTGCCGAGGGCGCATCGCGCCGTGCGCGGGCACTTCGCGGGCGAGCCGGTGCTCTTCCAGCGCAACGACGCGTTCCTCAAGCTGTTCAACGGAGACCACGGGGTGCTGGCGTGGACGGCCCGGCCGCTTGAGCCGGCGCGCCTGCGGGCGGTGTTCAAGCGCCCCGCGGGCTTCGAGACCTTCGAGCTCGAGACCGTGCTCGAGCACCTGCAGCGCGCCTATGCGCTGACGGTACACAAGGCCCAGGGCTCCCAGGTGGACTTCGCGGCGCTGCTGCTGCCGGCCGAGGCCGACAACCCCCTGCTCGTGAACCAGCTCGTCTATACCGCCGTGAGCCGGGCCACGCGGTCGGTGATCATCGTCGGCGACCTCGAGCGGCTGAAGGACGCGGCGGCGCGGCCCGTGGTGCGCGCGTGCGGCGTGATGGAGCGGGTGGCCAGGGTCGACGGCGCCTTCGCCCGCTCGGCGTCGCACGTCAGCTGACCGCCCAGCGGGGTCGCCTCAGCCGACGAGCGGAGCGCGCGGCGGGGCCCTCGGCTGCCGCCGGCGTGGGGACGGGGGCCGCGGCGCCGGCGCTGGCGTGGGAGGATGACGCGCGATGAAAGACACGCGATGGGAGGCCGAGCTTGCGACTGCGACGGCGCTGGCGCTCGAGGCTGGAGACCTGATTCGCCGCGAGTTCCACCGCCCCGGCGGGCCGCGCTCCGACGGCGTCAGCCACGCCGACGTCGACACCGAGGCGGAGCAGCGCATCTCCGAGGGCCTGCGGGCGGCCTTCCCGAACGACGCCTTCATCGGCGAAGAGACGCCCGCGTGGGGCGCGCGCGGGGCGCCGCGCTGCTGGTACGTCGACCCCAACGACGGCACGCGGGCCTTCATCCAGGGGCACCGCGGCTCGGCGGTGTCCATCGGCCTGGTGTGCGAGGGCGTGCCCGTCGTCGGCGTGGTGTACGCGCCGACGGCCCCGGATGACGGGGGCGATCTCATCACCTGGGCCGAGGGGCAGCCCCTGCGCCGCAACGGGCACGCGGTGGTGCGGGCCCCGCTGGTGGCCTGCCTCGATGGGCTGTCGGTGGTGGCGATGAACGCCGACGCCGCGGGCTCGAGGCTGGGGTCGGCGTTGGGCCTGGTGGCGCCGGCGCGGCTGCTGGCCCGGTGCAGCATCGCCTACCGCCTGGCGCTGGTGGCCGTGGGCGAGGCCGACGCGGCCCTCTCGCTCAGTGGACCCACCCACTACGACGTGGCGGGGGGGCACGCGCTCCTCGGCGCGGTCGGCGGCGTGCTGCTCGACGCCAGCGGCCAGCCGTTCCGCTTTGGGCCGGGCGGCACCGGCAACACCGACGTCTTCGGCGGCCACGTGGCGGTCGCGAAGGGGCTGGCGGCGAAGGGGCGCGGCGCCGGAGTGGTGCGCCTCTCGGCGTCGCCGCTCGATGCCGCCTACCCTCACGTGAGGCCCTCGCACGGGCGCCTGGTGCCGGACGCGGCGGTGCTGGCGAGGGCGCAGGGGGCGCTGCTGGGGCAGGTGGCTGGAGACGCCCTGGGGCAGGTGGTGGCGTTCCGGTCGCGCCCCGAGCTTCAGGCGGCCCACCCCGACGCCGTGCGCGAGCTTCTCGACGGAGGCTCCTCGAGCACCCTCGCCGGCCAGCCCACCGACGACTCCGAGCTCGCGCTCATGCTGGCCCGCGCCATCGTCGCGAAGGGCGGCTTCGAGGATGAGGCCGTGCGGGTGGCCTACCGGGCATGGCTCGACTCCCGGCCCTTCGACGCCGGTGGCACCACGCGTCGCAGCCCTTTCGGCTCGCGCAGCGCCGACAGCGAGGCGAACGGCGCGGCGATGCGCAGCGCACCGCTGGGCGTGCACCTGTGGCGGAGCCCTCCCGACGTCGTGGCCGAGCTCGCCATGCGCGACGCGCGGCTGACGCACCATCACCGGGAGTGCCTCGAGGCGTCGGCGGTGCTGGCGGTGGCCATCGCGACGGCGGTGCGGGAAGGCCCGACGCCCCGGGCGCTCTTCGACTCGGTCGCCGCGTTCGTCCGTCACAGCGGCCGCTTCGAGTCGGGCGTGAAGGCCCTCTTCGCCGCTGACGACGTGGCGCCCGTCGAGGACTTCCAGCGAAACCAGGGCCGGGG
This sequence comes from Myxococcaceae bacterium, assembly GCA_020247085.1. Taxonomy (GTDB): domain Bacteria; phylum Myxococcota; class Myxococcia; order Myxococcales; family Myxococcaceae; genus Xiheimicrobium; species Xiheimicrobium aquaticum. The sequence goes on from JADCJJ010000193.1 coordinate 14,364, forward strand.
GCTGCTGGCGCTGCGCAACGCGTTCCACCAGCTCCTCTCGGCCCCGTCGTTCGAAGAGGCCGTGGTGCACACCGTGTCCCAGGGCGGCGACGCCGACTCCAACGGCGCCATCGTCGGGGCGCTCGTGGGCGCCGTCGCTGGCCGCGACGCGGTGCCCATTCGGTGGCGAAGGGCCGTGCTGACGTGCCGCGCCTTTCAGGGGGCCCACCCACGTCCGGCGGCCCTCTGGGCGACCGACCTGCTCGAGCTCGCGGAGCGCCTGGCCGCGCTGAGTCCTCCCGGCAGCGAGGCCAGCGCAGGGGCCCGGTGACGATGGCCGGCGTGAGACGGCGCCGGTGACGGCCACCTGCACGCGCACGGCGACGTCGGCGCCCGGGCGCGTGCGCACCGCCCGCGGGCGTCTGCCCGCGCCGGAGCGACCGGTGCGCCCCCCACCTTGGCGTACGCGTTGGCGAGGCGGCTGCATTGGGGTATCGCGGTGCCGAGAGGCGCGTCCCGGAGGCCACATGTCTCGCATCGTCGTTCAAAAGTTCGGTGGCTCGTCAGTCGGTGACGTCGAGAAGATCCGCAAGGTGGCGCAGCGGGTGAAGGCGCGCCGCGACGAGGGCTGGCAGCTCGTGGTGGTCGTCTCGGCGATGGGCGACACGACGGACGAGTTGCTGACGCTCGCCAGGCAGGTCAGCGCCGATCCGCCGCGGCGCGAGCTCGACATGCTCCTCACCTGCGGCGAGCGCATCTCGATGGCACTGTTGTCGATGGCGTTGCTCGAGCTCGGCGTGCCGGCCATCAGCTTCACTGGCAGCCAGTCGGGCATCATCACCGACGACGCGCACAGCCAGGCTCGCATCGTCGAGGTGAAGCCAGCCCGCATCGAAGCGGCGCTGGCCGCCGGGCGGGTCGTCATCGTCGCCGGCTACCAGGGGGTCTCGCGCGGGCGCGAGGTGACGACGCTCGGCCGCGGCGGCTCCGACACCTCGGCGGTGGCCCTCGCCGCGGCGCTGCAGGCCGACTGCGAGATCTACAGCGACGTCGACGGCATCTTCACCGCCGACCCGCGTGTGGTGCCCTCGGCGCGCAAGCTGGAGTCGATCTCGCCCGAGGAGATGCAGGAGCTCGCCAGCGCCGGCGCGAAGGTGCTCAACGCGCAGGCGGTCGAGTTCGCCCGCGAGCACGGCATCGTCATTCATGCGAAGTCCACCCACACCGCCGGCAGCGGCACCCGCATCGAGGCCACGCCGGGGGCGCAGGGCCGGGTCCGCGGCGTCACCTGCGAGGCCGACGTGTGGGGTTTCTGCGTCCCGGGTGCCCCCGACGCGCTGCTCGCGTTCCTCGACGAGCACCAGGTGCGGCCGCGGAGCGTGGCCTTCGACGTCGAGGGGCGCACGCTGGTGCTCGTCCCGTTGCAGGACGTGCACGGCCCCGAGGCGCTCCGGGCGAGGCTGCCAGCCACGGTGTCGGTGCTCGATGAGCTCGCCACCGTGACGTGCGTCGGCGCGGGCCTTCACGCCGACGGGCTCGTCGTCAGGCGCGCGCTCGGCGTGGCCCGGACGTGCGGCGCGCCGGTGCGGGCGCTGCACAGCTCGGCGCTCCAGCTCACCCTCGTCACCGCTCGTGAGCAGGCCAGGCCCCTCACGAAGGCGCTGCACGAGGCCCTCGTCGGCTGACGTCCCCCGCCGGCGCCGTCAGCCGCCGAGGCTGAATGACGCCTTGAAGGCCCGGGGGAAGGGCACCGTTCGTGACCCGCGCGCGAGCACCTTGAGAACGTCGAAGGGGGTCAACCGCCCGGCGTAGAAGTGCGCGATGAGCGCCTCGTCGTGCTGGTAGAACGACTCGAAGATGCGCACGCGCTCGTCGGGGTCGGCGCCCTTGAAGAGCATGCGGTTGAGCAAGCGGAAGAAGCCCTGCGACGCCCAGTGCCGCTCCGCCCGCTCCTGCAGCCAGGGGGTGAGCGAGGCGGCCTCGAAAGACGAGCGCTGCGCGAGCGCGTCGGCGAGCTCGACCGCGAACGGCAGCGAGTAGCCGGTGGTGGCGTGAAAGAAGCCGCCGGCCACGCCCAGCGTTGGCTGCTCGAGGCGGGGCGGCGCGCCGGTGAGCGGGATCGGCAGCGCCGCGGACTCCTCCCGGTGCACGGTGGCGATCGTCAGCCCGCGTTCCCCGAGGTACTGGCGAATGCGCCCGCGCAGCACGTCGAGCGAGAGGTCGGCCGTGTCGGCGTAGTACGTGTCTTCGATGAGCACCCGGCGCTCGTCCCACGGGAGCAGGTAGACGAATCGGAAGGCCCCATGCTGCTCGACGCGCCCGTCCATCAGCAGCGGCACCTCGAGCCCGTGCGGTGAGGTGAGCTCCACGTCGAGGCCGAGGAACTTCTGGTAGCCGCACGGCCACGTCGGCGCGCTCGAGAAGCCGCGCCCGTCGATGACGGCCTTCGCCTCGAGCGTCTCTCCGGTCGAGAGGGTCACGCTCGTCGCCGTCAGCGCCGACACCTTCGTCTTGAGGCGCAGCCGGTCCTTCAGCCGCTCCTTCAGCTTCCAGTGGAACCCCTCGCTCGTGATCGAGTGGTACCCGCCGCCGATGCGCCGGGCGCCGGTCTTGAAGATGACGTCGTGCGAGGGCCAGCTCTTCGCAGCCAGCACCCAGAGCCACTCGAGCTGCGCTGGGGTGAGGTCGGAGCCGTGGAAGCTCCACGTGTGGTTGCCCCCCACCGTGGGCCCGGCCTCGATAATCGCGAAGGCCACGTCGGGGCGCAGCTGAAGCAGGCGCCAGGCCAACAGGCCGTGGGCCAGACCACCCCCGACGAGGATCAAATCGAGCACGCGCGCCTGTTTACGGCGTGCGAGGGCCCGTCACCACGAGAAGTATCAGCCGCTTGACTCCCAGCGCGCCGGGGAATGTCCCCGACCGCGCCTGAGTTGAAGAAACGTGAAGCGAACGGGCACCAGCGAAACCAATCCCCCCTCTCGGGCATTACACCCCGTGCAGGTTGAAGCGGGTCGAGGGTCAGGGTGGGCGGCGGCGGCGGTCCTTGAAGAATCGGCGGCAGTTGCCGATCCAACAGGGTGCGTTACCCAAGGAGACATCATGCGCGGACTTCCTCCCCAGATCATGCCGTTGCGAGTCGTGGTTCAGGCCGACCACAGCCTCGTTGAATCCCTGGCCGAGCAGACCGACCGGTTCATCTTGAGCCCGGTCGAGAGCAACCTCGAGATCGCCGCGCGCGTGGCGCAGGCCGACGTCATCGTCGTCGACGTGACGAGAGACCCCCAGCGGGCGCTGGCCGAGATGAAGAACCTGCAGCTCAAGCGGCCGCTCCTCGCGCTCGCCGCGCGCGAGCAGGCCGCCGACGCCCTCGCGGCCGGGGCTCAGGCCGTTCTCCCGCGTGAGATCTCGGCGGCGCGCCTCGAGGTGGCCATCGCCGCCGTCCAAAAGGGCTTCACCGTGAGCGAGCCCGGGTGGCTCCAGGCCGGAGCGCAGGCAGGTGCCGGCGGTGTCGAATCAGGGCACCCGGTCGACGACAACCTCACGCCGCGCGAGCACGAGGTGCTGGTGCTCCTCGCCGAGGGCCTGTCGAACAAGCAGATCGCCGCCAAGCTGACGATCAGCGAGCACACGGCCAAGTTCCACGTGAACTCGATCCTCCAGAAGATGGACGCGCAGAAGCGGGTCGAGGCCGTCGTTCGCGCCGCGCGCCGCGGGCTCATCAACCTGTAGGCGCAGGTCCGCCCCGTCGTTCTAACGGCCCGCCGTTCGGAGGGTTTTCTCCGAACGGCGGGTTTTTTGTCACCTGGCGCTGCGTACCTTCTCGCGAGCAACAGCCGTTCTCTCGCTGTCCTCGTGAGGAAGAACCCATGCCGGTGTTGGGCCCAGAGGTGTCGCAGGCGTTGTCGCAGATCGTCGAGTCCGTCGGACCGAGCGTCGTCCGCGTCGAGGGAGGCCGCCGTCGGCCGACCAGCGGCGTGGCCATCGCGCCGAACCGCGTCGTGACGGTGGCGCGTGGGGTGGCGCGGGGCAGGGGAGCCGTCACCGTCGGCGGTGTCTCGAGGGCGGCGAAGGTGAGGGGGGTCGACCGCTCGACCGATCTCGCGCTCCTCGAGGTCGATGGGTCGCTGCCGGCAGTTGCCCTGGGCGACGGCCTTCAGGCGAAGGTCGGCCAGCTCGTCCTGAAGCTGGGGCGGCCCGGGCGCACGGTGCAGGCGACGAGCGGCATCGTCAGCGCCGCCGGGGCCCATGCCTTCCAGACGCCCGCGGGCGGGACGATCGATCGCTACCTCGAGTCCGATGCGCCCCATCAGCCGGGCTTCTCGGGTGGCCCGCTGGTGTCCATCGACGGGCAGGTCCTTGGCATCGTCAGCACGGGGGTGGTGCGTGGGGTGAGCCTCGTCATCCCCGGCGCGACGGTGGCGCGGGTGGTGGCGCAGCTCGAGGCGCACGGGCAGCTCCGGCGCAGCGCCCTGGGCGTGGTGGCGCAGCCGGTGCGCCTGCCCGACGACGTGCGGGCCTTGACCGGAGACGAGGTGGGGCTGCTCATCACCAGCGTCGCGAAGGACGGGCCCGCCGCGGCCGCGGGGGTGCAGTTCGGCGACACCCTGCTGCACTTGGGCGGCGACGAGGTGAAGACGCTCGACGATCTGGCGGCCTTCCTTCGCGCCGATCACGTCGGTGAGGCGGTGCCCGTGCGGGTGTGGCGCGCGGGCCGGGTCGAGACGCTCACCGTGACCCTCGGTGCGAGGGCCTGACGAGATGAGTCCGCTCGCGCTGTTCTCGAACGAGCTCGAGGCGCTGGTGACGAAGGCCGCGCCCGGCGTGGTGGCCATCGAGCACCGCCGCGGCAACGGCACGGGCCTGGGGCTCACGCCCGACGGCTTCGTGCTGACGAACGAGCACGTGGTGCGGCAGGCCGGGTCGGCCGTGCGGGTGCGCTTCTTCGACGGAGCGTCGTCGCCGGCCGAGGTGGTGGGGCGTGACGCCGCGACCGATCTCGCCGTCTTGAAGACACGGCGGCAGGACCTCGCGGTGCTCCCGCTCGCCGAGCCGGGCGCCGTGAAGGTCGGTCAGGTGGTCATCGCCCTCGGCCACCCGTTCGGCTTCGAGCGCAGCGTGACGTTCGGCGTGGTGAGCGCGCTCGAGCGGCGGCTGCCCGGGCGTGACGGCGCGACGCTCGACAACCTCATCCAGACCGACGCGGCCATCAACCCGGGGAACTCAGGCGGGCCGCTGCTGGCGGTCACCGGCGAGGTCGTCGGGGTCAACACGGCGATGCTGCCCTTCGCCCAGGGCATCGGGTTCGCGGTGCCGGCGAGCACCGCGGCCTGGGTGGCGGGGCTGCTGCTGCGGCACGGCGAGGTGCGGCGGCGATACCTCGGCATCTCGGCGCGCAAC
>JADCJJ010000194.1 GCA_020247085.1 Myxococcaceae bacterium
AGCGGTTGATGGCCGAGCGGCGGAGCCAGCGCGAGACGCTCTTCAAGCGGCTCCAGCTCGACGCGGTGGAGCTCTCGAGCGGGGCCGACTACGCGCAGGCGCTCCAGAAGTTCTTCCGCATCCGGGCGCGGCGCGCGGCGGGGTGAGGTGTCGGTCTGCTGGCCAGCTGGCGCGACGACGGGCAGAGTAGGGGGTGATGGGGTGCTTCGTCTGCCGGGCGTGTGCGCCTGAGGCCACGCCGGTCGAGCTGCCGTTGCCCGTGAGACGCCTGGCTGGGCGGTGGCGCGGCGCCCCTGGCACACGCCCACGCCTCGAGGCACCAGGGGGGCACCGATGAGCGGGAAGAAGCCGGGTAACGACACGGAGCGCGTCGTGCCGCCGGGGGCGAGCGCGACGACGCCCAGGCGAGCCGCGGCGCCCCAGAAGGACGCGTTCCAGGGGGGGCCCGCCGAGCGGAGGGCCGCGGCGGGCGGCGTGCCGCCGGGGCGCCTGGCGCCCGAGGTGTCTCAAGGCGCGTGGCGCGAGCGCGTCTTCATGCCCCGCGCGGTGATGTCGAAGGTCGAGGTCGTCACGGCCCTCGAGGCGACGCTGCGGGTGGCGCTCTCGACGGCCAACCACGTACGGGTGGCCTTCGAGGCGCTGCGCCTGGGCTGGCTCCCGGCGGTGCGCCAGGCGCTCGAGCAGGCCGGCGGAGACGGCCTCGACGCCTGGCTGTCGTCGCTGCTCAAGCCCCCCGGCCGCGTCGGGCTCGACCCGCTGTTGCCGAGCCTCGTGGCCGACTATGCCCGCTTGCGCGATGCGAAGGACTTGGCGGCCTTCGAGCGCCAGGCCCTTCAGGTCATCGAGTCGGTGCGCCGGGCGATGGCGTTCGAGCGGCCCCGCAAGCTGTCCTTCAAGGTGCTCGAGCGTGAGCTCGAGGGGAAGCTCGAGGTCGACGAGCTGTTTTTGATCGCCGTCAGCGACGAGGGCGAGCTGACGCGGCGCGTAAAGGAGCTGAGCGACTCCACGGAGTCGCTGCGCGAGCAGTTGCGCAAGCGCCCGGGACGACAGCCCGACGGCCTGTACGCCAACTTCGTACGGCTCAAGGCCGAGCTGCGGGTTCGCGAGGCCGAGCTTCGTCGCCGGGGCTCGAGCGGCACGGCGTGACGGCAGGGTCGAAGACGACCTCGCGCTCACGAGTGACCCAGGTGGGCCCTCGGGAACTCGGGTGCTTCAGCACGGCACGGGTGGTGCTTCGGTGGTTGGGGGTGAGGCACGTCATCGTCTTCAGTGAAGACGGACAGGCGCTGGAGGGGCTCCGGCGGAGCCTCAGGGTGTTCCAGAACGCCTGGGCGACGCACTTCGTCGAGACGGCCGGGGCGGCCCTGCAGGTTTTGATGGAGCACCCGGCCGAGGCGCTCATCTGTGACTCCCGCGTGGCCGGGGTCGAGGCGTTCCGCTCCGAGGCGCGCGACCGATGGCCGGCGGTGGTGCGGGCGGTGATGTGCGGGGCTGACGTGGCGGCCGAGCAGGCGCAGCGGTTGACCCGCTTGTCGCATCAGGTGCTGAAGAAGCCGCTCATCCCCGGGCAGCTGTTCGATCTCGTCGAGCGCACGGCGCTGGTGTTGGCCACGGTGCGGAGCGAGCGGGTCAAGGTGGTGCTGAGCCGGCTGGGCGCGCTGCCGGCCCTGCCGACGACCTACGCGCGCCTGTCGGAGCTGACGGCGAACCCGAACGCCTCGCTCGACGAGGTCGCCAGCGTGCTCGAGCAGGACCCGGCCATCACCGCGAACGTGCTGCGGATCATCAACTCGGCCTACTTCGGGCTCCCCCGGCGGGTGTCGAGCGTGCGCGAGACGGTGAAGCTGCTCGGCATTCAGCCGCTGAAGAACATCGTGCTGACCGTCGAGCTCTACGAGGGCCCGGCGGCGGGCAAGTCAGCGAAGGCGTTGCAGCTGGACGCGCTGGCGCGGGCCTGTGCGATGCGAGAGCTGCTGGGGCGCACGCCGATGGCCGAGGCGGCCTTCGCGGCGGGCATTCTGGCCGACGTCGGCAGGCTGCTCATCGCGACGCGCCTGCCGCTCGACATGCAGGCGATGACGAGCGACGCCTCGGGCCGGGCGCGCGAGGTCATCGAGCGGGAGCGGCTGGGGTCGACGCACGCCGAGCTCGGCGGGGCCCTGCTGTCGCTGTGGAACATGCCCACCTCGCTCGTCGAGGCGGTGACGCTGCACCACTCGCCTCCCGACGCCGCCGCCACGGCCAACGTGCCGACGGCGCTCGCCCTCGTGTGCGCCATCGAGGAGGAGCTCTCCACCTCGGACACGCGCCGGAGCGCCGAGCTCACCGCCACCATCGACAAGCTCGCCCAGCTGTTCCCGACGGTGACGCTCCAGGCCGTGCGGCGTCAGCTCGCGCCGCGCGAGGTCGCAGTCGCCTGATGACGTGGCTGGGCGGGGGCGCTCTGCGCGTTCCCCAGAGCGCCCATCTCAGCGCCGAAGCTGCCAGCTGCAGTCGACCTGCGCGGTTGGTGCGCGACGCGCAGGAGGACAGGCACCGGCGCTGTCCAGAACGAGGGCCAGGCCCCACGTTCCGGGGGCCGCGCGCGCCTCCGCCGATCGGTGACTTCCGCGCGGCGAGGGCGTGAGACCCGGCGTAGTGTATGCCCTTGCCGACGCCGTCTCCTCGCCTGAGGTCTTGCCCCATGTCCTTCACGCACCTGCACCTGCACACGCTCTACTCGCTCCTCGACGGCGCGATCCGCATGAAGGACCTCATCAAGACGGTCAAGGCGAAGGGCATGTCGTCGGTGGCGGTGACGGACCACGGCAACATGTTCGGCGCCATCGACTTCTACAAGAAGGCCAAGGAGGCCGGCATCAAGCCCATCGTCGGCCTCGAGGCCTACGTCGCGGGGCCAAAGGGGCGCGAGGACCGCTCGGAGAAGATCGCGAACCACCTCATCCTGTTGGCGAAGAACAAAGAGGGGTACCAGAACCTCAGGTACCTCGCGTCGACCGGCTACATGCACGGGTTCTATTACCACCCGCGCATCGACAAGAAGGTGCTCAAGGAGCACTCGAAGGGCCTGGTGGCGCTCACCGCGTGCCTCGGCGGTGAGGTGACGAGCGCCTGCTTCCGCGGCGACATGGACCACGCCCGGCGCGCGGCGCAGGAGTACAAGGACATCTTCGAGCCGGGCCACTTCTTCCTCGAGATCCAGTGGAACGGCATGGAGGAGCAGGACCGGGCGAACGCGAACCTGAAGCAGCTCTCGCGCGACCTCGACCTGCCCCTCGCAGCGACGGCCGACGCCCATTACATCAAGCAGGAGGACGCGCGCGCACACGAGCTGCTCATGTGCATCGCGTCGGGAAAGTCGCTGTCGGACAACAAGCGCCTCAAGCACTCGACCGATCGGCTCTACGTGTCGAGCCCCGACGAGATGCGCGCCTACTTCTCGGACGTGCCCGAGGCCGTCGACAACACGATGCGCATCTCGGACCTCTGTGAAGACCTCGACCTCATCAAGAAGCCGATGCTGCCGAGCTTCAAGGTGCCCGACGGGCACACCGCCGAGTCGTACCTGGCCGAGCTCGCCGCGCAGGGGCTCGAGGCGCGCTTCCGGGAGCTCGCCGCGCAGAAGGTGTCGTACGCGTGGGACCCCGACCAGTACCGGGCGCGGCTGGCGCTCGAGGTGGGCGTCATTCAGAAGATGGGGTTCTCGGGCTACTTCCTCATCGTCCAGGACTTCATCAACTGGGCGAAGCAGCACGGCATCCCCGTGGGGCCGGGGCGTGGCTCGGGGGCCGGGTCGATCGTCGCCTGGTCGCTGCGCATCACCGACCTCGATCCGATTCCATACAACCTGCTGTTCGAGCGGTTCTTGAACCCCGAGCGCGTGTCGATGCCCGACTTCGACATCGACTTCTGCCAGGACCGCCGCGACGAGGTGATCCGCTACGTCGAGCGCAAGTACGGCGAGTCGAACGTGGGGCAGATCATCACCTTCGGCGCGCTCAAGGCGAAGAGCGTACTGCGCGATGTCTGCCGCGTGTACGGCCTGCCGTTCTCCGAGGGTGATCGGCTCGCGAAGCTGGTGCCCGAGATCCTCGGCATCACGCTCAAGCAGGCCATCTTCGGCGACCCCGAGAAAGAGATCGCCGGCGAGCCGCGACTGAAGGAGCTGTACGAGACGCCGCAGCCGATGGCCGAGGTCGACGGGCGAGCGATCACCTCGAAGGACGTGCTCGACGTCGCCATGGCCCTCGAGGGGCTCAACCGGCAGGCCGGCATGCACGCGGCGGGCGTCGTCATCGCCGACAAGCCGCTGTGGGAGTTCGTGCCGGTGTACCAGCCGCCGGGCGAGAAGTTCCTCGTCACCCAGTTCGCGAAGGACGAGGTCGAGGCGGCGGGCCTGGTGAAGTTCGACTTCCTCGGGCTCAAGACGCTGACGGTGATCGAGAACGCGCTCGCGCTCATCAACCGCAAGC
>JADCJJ010000195.1 GCA_020247085.1 Myxococcaceae bacterium
GCACCCCGCCGTGGATCCACAGCTTCTCGAGCGCCTTCTCGAAGTCGTCCGTCGAGAGGCGGGCGCGGCGGCGCACCGTCTCGGTGTTTTGCGGGGTGGCGTCGAGCGCGCGGGCGAGCTGTTCGAGCACCGGCACCTCGGGGTAGTCGCGCTCGAGGAAGAACTCGTGCGTCTTGCGGTCGACGAAGTGGTGCATCAGCACCGCGCGAGAGGGCTTGCCGTCGCGGCCGGCGCGGCCAATCTCCTGGTAGTAGCCCTCGACGCTGCCGGGGAGCGCCAAGTGCAGCACGGTGCGCACGTCGGGCTTGTCGACGCCCATGCCGAAGGCGACGGTGGCGACGATGACGTCGAGGTCGCCGCGCAGGAACGCGGTCTGCGCCTCGTCACGCGCCTGGGTCGACAGGCCGGCGTGGTAGGGCGCGACGCGCAGGCGCCGCGAGAGGACCTCGGCGGTGGCCTCGGCGCTCTTGCGGGTGGCGGCGTAGACGATGGCGGGCACGCGCCCGGGCTCGAGCAGCCACGAGAGCGCGCGGGCGGGGCGCTCCTTCGGCAGCACCTCGAGCGCCTCGATGGCGAGGTTGTGGCGGCGGAACCCGTGGATGAGCTGGCGGGCGCCGGGGCGCAGGCCGAGCTGCGTGACGATGTCGCGCTGGACGAGGGGCGTGGCGGTGGCGGTGAGGGCCATCACCGGCGCGGGGCGCAGCGAGGGCAGGCGCTCGCCGAGCAGCCGGTAGTCGGGGCGGAAGTCGTGGCCCCACTGCGAGATGCAGTGCGCCTCGTCGATGGCCACGAGCGACGGGGTGCGGCGGGCGAGCAGTTCGGGGAAGCCGGCGACGCCGAGGCGCTCGGGTGCGATGAAGAGGAAGTCGAGGCGGCCGGCGAGGTAGTCGGCGCAGACGCGGCGCGAGTCGGCGCGCGGGCGGCCCGAGTGAATGCGCTCCGCCCGCAGGCCCAGGGCCTGGAGCCGGGTCGCCTGGTCCTCCATGAGCGCGATGAGCGGGCTGATGACGAGCGTGGTGCCGCCGCGGGCCAGCCCCGGCAGCTGGTAGCAGAGTGACTTTCCGGCGCCGGTGGGCATGACCAGCAGCACGTCGTGCCCGGCGATGGCAGCGTCGCACGCGTCGCGCTGGTGGGGGCGGAACGAGGCGTGGCCGAACATCGCCAGCAGCGACACCGGGTCGGCCCGGGTCGAGCGCGCCGAGCCCGGGGCCGCGGAGTGGCCGCCGTCGCCCTCGGTCTGGGGGGGCGCGGCGCGGGGCGGGGCCGCCGGCGGAGCGGGCGACGGCGTCTCGGCCGAGAAGGAGCCACCCAGCGGCGAAGAGGACGGGGTGCGGGGCGGGGCTGCGCGAGCGGCGCCGGGCGTGCCGTTCGATGCGCGTGCCGGCGTCTCGGCCGAGAAGGAGCCACCCAGCGGCGAAGAGGACGTGGCGCGGGGCGGTGCCGAACGAGCGGCGCCGGGTCCACCGCGCGGCGCGTGGGGCGACGGCGCGGGCGGCGTGGGGCCTCGGGGGCCTGGCCCAGCGCCTCGCGCGCGTGGCGGGGCGCTGCGGATTCGGCCGATGACGGCCTCGACGTAGCGCTCGATGCCGGCGAGGAACTCGGGCAGCGAGCCGTGCCCCTTCGCGATGCGCTGCAGCTTCGCCTCCCAGGCGCCCGTCATCGCCGCGCTCTTCACCTCGGGGTCGACGACGTCGATGAGCCGCAGCCCCTTCTCGGTGACGGCGAGCGACTTGCCCTCGCGCACGACGTAGCCCCGCGCCAGCAGCGTCTCGATGATGTTGGCGCGGGTGGCGGGGGTGCCGAGCCCGTTCTCTCGCATCGCCTCCGAGAGCTCGCGCTCGTCCACCGTCTTGCCGGCCGTCTCCATCGCGGTGAGCAGCGTCGCGTCGTTGAGCCGTGGCGGAGGCCGCGTGCGGCGGGGCACCGGCTTCGCGTCGAACACCCGCACCGCCTGGCCTGCCGCCAGCCCCGCCGGGAGCAGGCCCTCGTCCGACGCCTCGTCGCCGGGCGCGCGCTTCTCGGCGGGCGGCCGCGCCGGGCCGACGTCGAGCACCTTCCAGCCGGGCTGCTCGATGGCGGTGCCGTGGCTCTCGTAGCGGTCGACGACGCCCGGCGTGGTGACGAGGGTGGTGACGCGGGTCGCGGCCCAGGTGAAGTCGTCGTGCCACGCCTGGAGCAACCGCCGACACACCAGCTCGTACACCCGCCGCTCGTCGGCGCCGAGCCGAGCCCCAGCGGGCCGGTTGGCGGTGGGGATGATGGCGTGGTGGTCGCTCACCTCGGCGTCGTCGACGAAGCGCCGGCCGAGCGGTCGCGTGCCGGTGCCCGGCGCGAGGTGCGGCGAGAACGGCGGGCCGATGGCCTCGGTGACGGCGCGGAGCGTTCCGGCCACCTCGGTGGACAGGTGCCGGCTGTCGGTGCGCGGGTAGCTGATGAGCTTGTGCTGCTCGTACAGCGCCTGTGCGAGCTCGAGCGTGCGTTGCGCCGAGAAGCCGTAGAGCCGGTTGGCGTGGCGCTGCAGCTCGGTCAAGTCGTAGAGCTGGGGCGGCGGCAGCTTCTTCTGCTTCGAGGTGACGTCGCCGACGGTGGCCACCCCGGCCTTCGCGCGCGCCACGATGGCGGCGGCCTCTTCGCCCGACGCGGGCAGGCGGCGCGGGTGCTCGCGGTCACCCTGCCGGTGCCAGACGCCGGCGTAGCGCTCCGGCTCGCCCGGCGAGAAGGTGGCGACGACCTCGAGGAAGTCCTCGGGTACGAAGTCGCGAATGGCGAGCTCGCGCTCTGCGAGCAGCGCCAGCGTCGGCGTCTGCACGCGGCCCACCGACAGCGGCTCGTCGAGCGAGAGGCCGTAGGCGCGCGACAGGTTCATGCCGACGAGCCAGTCGGCGCGGCTGCGGCCGAGGGCGGCGTCGGCGAGGCCGTCGAAGTCGGCCTGCGGGCGCAGCTTCGCGAAGCCCGCGTGAATGGCGCCGTCGGTGAGCGACGAAATCCACAGGCGCTTGACGGGCCGGCGGCAGCCCGCGGCCTCGGCGATGAAGCGGAAGATGAGCTCGCCCTCGCGCCCGGCGTCGGTGGCGCAGATGACCTCGGAGACGTCTCTGGCCGAGAGCGCCCGCTTCACCACGGCGAACTGCGCCGCCGTCGGCTCGAAGACGCGCAGGGGCCACCGGCGGGGGAACATGGGCAGCAGGTCGAAGCTCCAGCGCCGCCAGCGGGCGTCGATGCCGTCGGGCTCCTCGAGGCCGAC
>JADCJJ010000196.1 GCA_020247085.1 Myxococcaceae bacterium
GCCGCCGCGCAGCGCGAGGTCGCGAAGGCCTACGTCGACCCGGCCCGGTGGTGGCGCTCGGCGGTGCTCAACGTCGCGCGGACCGGCTTCTTCTCGTCCGACCGGACCATCCGCGAGTACGCGACGGACATCTGGGGCATCACCCCGGCGCCGCTGGGGTGATGCGGCGGAGCGCGGTGCACCGGCCGATGAGAGGGGCGCCGGCCCCGGGCTGCCGCCTCGTTGCACGGCAGATGGGCCGGGCACGTCGTCGAACCGCGTCGCCCCGGGGGCCTGGCCTGAAGTGACGGGCAGGAGCCGTCAGCACCCGGCCAGCGCTTCGCCGAAGGCCGCCCCAGGCCTCCAGACGGGGTGTCGCCGCGCTGCGTTGGCTGCTAGGACGGCGCCATGCGCTGGCTGTTCCTCTTCCTCCTTGCTGGCTGCGCGCCCGGACCCACGCCGGGGGACCCCAGCGCTGCTTCCGAGTGCGGGGGCCATGGTCACCTGCACGGCACCGCCTGCCATTGCGATCGCGGCTACGAGGCGCCGGTCGAGGACCAGGGCACGTGCGTGCCCGTCGGGAGCGGCGACGGCGCCGCTGGAGGCTCGTCGGGTGGAGCTGCCGGCGGCGGCGCGGCGGTGACGCCCGAGGGCGTGACCCTCGAGCCGACGATGGCTCAGGGGCGGTACGCCAGCACGCACGGCGGCGGTGAGGTGTGGCGCTACGGCGCGCGCAGCGGCACGTTCACGCTGAGCATCGAGAGCTACACCGAGTACGGGGGCCCGACGCGGCCCGGGCCGTTCACCCTGCGGCCTGAGGACGCGAGCCTCGCGACGTGCGGGACCTGCCTGCTGCTTCGGCGCGGTAGCGAGCGGTACCTGCCCGTCGTCACCGCCGGCGCGACCGTCACCTTCAGCGCCCTCGGCAGACGCGCTGGTGAGCGCTTCTCGGGCACCGTCGACCGAGCCCTCGAGTTCCGTCAGGTGACCATCGATGGCCAGACGTACGCCACTTCGGACGTCCCCAACGGGAAGCGCCTGTCCGTCGCACCCTTTCCCTTCGACGTCGCGCTCGTCTCACCGGAGTGCGGCGGTTACGGGCACCGCCACGGCAGCACCTGCCACTGCGACCCCGGCTACCAGCTCGACCCGACGAACCCGCTCAACTGCGTTCCCCGCTAGCGCTTGCCGCCCCGCGCGCGGTGCTCAAGGTACGCCCGCCGGTGTGCGATGGTGTGGCGGGTGACGGACCTTCGCCTGTCGTTCCGGTTCTTCTGCTGGCTGGCCGACCGCCTCGCTCCGCCCGTCGAGGTGGTTGGCGCTGCGCAGGCGCGCGCCGCCCTCCGACGGAGCACCGGTACGTCGAACCCGATCCTGGGCCGCCCGCCGGCGCTGGCCGGCAGTCACGACATGCAGCTGGCCGGCGTGCCGGTGCGCCGCTACACACCCACGAACCCGCGCGACGGCGTCATCGTTGCCTTCCACGGCGGTGGCTGGACCGTCGGCGACCTCGACTCGCACGACACCATCACCCGCTTCCTCTGTTCCGCCTCCGGGCACGAGGTGGTGGCTGTCGACTACCGCCTGGCGCCCGAGCACCCCTTCCCCGCCGCCATCGACGACGCCCTGGCCGTCACACGCGCGCTGGTGGCACGGGGGCGGGTCGTCGTGGCAGGAGACAGCGCCGGCGGCCATCTGGCCGCGGTGGTGGCGCGCCGGCTCGCGCAGGAGCCGAACCTCGTCGGCCAGCTCCTCGTCTACCCGGTCACCTCGTGCGCCGCCGAGGCCCCCTCGTACGAGCGCTTCGCGCAGGGCTTCTTCCTCACCCGCGCGTCGATGCGCTTCTACAAGGACGCCTTTCTGCCCCCGGGGCTCGATCGCGCCCACCCCGACGCGAGCCCGCTCGGAGCCCCCGCCTGTCGCACCGCCCCGGCCTACGTGCTGCTCGCGAGCCACGACGTGCTGCACGATGAGGGCGTGGCCTACGCCCGGCAACTCGAGCGCGATGGCGCGGTGGTGACGCTCGACGTCGTGCCCGGCGTCGTCCACGGCTTCTTCAGCTTGCAGGGGTTCTCTGTCGCACGCGAGGCGCTGGCGAGGACTGCCCGGTGGCTCCAGGCGACGCTCGGCTGACCCCCGACGCGCGGTTGCGCGCCTTCGAGAACGCCATCATGAGCGAGTAGGCCCGGCCCCCGCGCCTCGGCTCGAGCCAAGGCGCGCAGGGTCGAGCGGCACGGCGTCAACCGTACGACTTCTCCTTCTTCTCCTGCTCCTCCTTGCAGCGGATGCAGAGCGTCGTCACGGGCCGGGCCTCGAGGCGCTTGACCGAAATCGGCTCCTCACACCGCTCACACAGCCCGAAGCTGCCGTCGTCGATGCGCTGAATCGCCTTCTCGATCTTCATCAGCAGCAGCTTCTCGCGGTCGAGCAGGCGGAACGCCATCGACTGGGCGTACTCGCTCGACGCCTGATCGATCTCATCCGGCAGGTCGTCGGTGTCGAAGTTCGACTCCTCCTCCATCGTCTTGCGAGCCTTCGCGAGGATGGCGGCCCGGTGCTCCTCGAGCAGCTTCTTGAAGCGCTTGAGGTCCTTCGCGCTGAGGGATCCACGTTCGGACATGGCGTCGGAGTTCTCCATCTGCGAGGAAAAAAGGCGTCGCAGGTTGGTGCAGCAGGTCCCACGCTGTCAAGTCATGACGAATGAACCCCTTGAATTCACGCTCCCTGACTAGAGTGAGGGCGTCATGCAGGATTCGTCGCGGTTCGACCGGGAGTTTCTGAAGACGGCGCTGGCGCTCGCCAACCAGGCCGAGGTGACCCACTTGCTGTACATCGCCGACACGCCCATCGCGGCCGCCGAGCTGCGGGGGCGAAGGGCGCGCAAGAAGCTCCTCTACGCCGTCACCAGCGACGTCATCTCAGCCGAGCTCATCGCGAAGAAGGAGCGGGCCGTGGTGATCCCCGCGTACGACTACTCGCGCACCGAGCGGGTGAAGATGGCGGTCGTCTCGGCGCTCAGCCAGGGCTTCTTCCAGGAGGGCGACCTGGTGCTGTGCCTCACCGGGCGCATCGGCCGGCAGGTCGACACGATGATGCAGATGCGCATCGGCGGCAGCCTCGACGACCGGGTCGCCATCGAGGGCGTCAAGCTCGGCGATGAGTTCAACAGCCAGGTGGTCGACGCCCTCATTCAGCTCGCGCTGCAGATCGGCCAGGAGGGGTTCGAGGGGCACCCCATCGGCACCATCATCTGCATCGGCGATCACACGGCGGTGCTCGAGACGAGCCGGCAGCTGACCATCAACCCGTTCCAGGGGCTGTCCGAGGCCGAGCGCAACGTCCTCGACCCGAAGATCCGCGAGGCGATCAAGAACTTCTCCGTGCTCGACGGGGCCTTCATCATCCGTGAGGACGGGGTGGTGCTGGCGGCGGGCCGCTACCTGTCGTCGAAGGACGACGACGTGAAGATCCCGCTGGGCCTCGGCGCCCGCCACGCCGCGGCGGCCGGCATCACTGCGACCACCAAGTGCATCTCGATGGTGGTGAGCCAGACCTCGGGCGCGGTGCGCCTCTTCAAGGACGGCAACATCGTGCTCGAGCTGCACCAGACGGCCCGACGTACCTGAACCGCTCGCTTCCCCTCACCCCGGAGCCATCGAGATGGGCATGCTCAAGTTCGAAGTCCCCAACACCCTGCCGGTCGAAGAGGCCCGCAAGCGCGTCGAGGCGCTCCTCGCCTACTGGAACCGCAAGTACGGCATCACCGCCCAGTGGAGCGGCGCGAAGGCCGCCATGAAGGGCAAGGCGGTCGGCGTATCGGTCGACGGCAACCTCGAGGTCCTCGGAAGCAAGGTGGCTGGCGAGGCGTCGGACCCCGGCATGCTGCTGCGCGGCCAGGCCCAGAAGTACCTCACCCGCAAGTTCGCCGAGTACCTCGACGCCACGAAGTCGCTCGAGGCCATCATTCGCGGCGAGGACTGACGCCGGCGGGGAACGATTTCTTCCGCCCGGCGTTCTCGCCGCTACGGTGCACCGGGTGCTGACCCTGCCGCTGCGGCTCCTCTTTCGGCTCCCCGCCGGGCAACGGCTCGTGGTGCTGGCGTGTGCGCCGCTGCTCGCGGTGAACCTCGCGGTGGCCTTCCTGGGCAGCTCCGTCGTCTTCCCGCTGTCGCCGTTCTTCCTGCGCGAGAAGCTCGAGGCGCTGACGGCGTACGCGAAGCACCGGCCGCGGTGCCTGCTGACGGGCCACGGCGACCTCGAGGCGATCGCCGCGCGGGCGGAGCGCCGGCACGGCCTTCCGAAGGGCCTGATGTGGGCCGTCGTGCAGACCGAATCGAACGCGCTCGCCCACC
>JADCJJ010000197.1 GCA_020247085.1 Myxococcaceae bacterium
GAGCGCACCTTCGACTGCTTCTCCATCGTCCACCTCGCCTTGGCGAGGGGACTACGTCGTGTTGGCAGCGACTTTCACGCACGCCTACCGGAAGGACACGGTGAGGCGCTCCATCAGCGCGCCGTGATGGCCGAGGCCGGTGAGAGCGTCGGTGCGCGCGGCCCGGGCCTCACGCTCGAAGCGACGCGCGTTCTCGACGGCGCTGCCTGCATGGTTGGCCACGAGCGCGAAGCTCTACGCGACGTCGACCGTCATTCGGCTGCGGACTGAGGTGGCCGTTCACACGGCGTCTTCGTCAGCTCCCGGAACCGCCCGTCGATGAGCCCGTCGTAGCCCTCGAGCGCGCCGTGCACCGCCACGCCCTGACTCGCGGCCAGCTTCGCGACCGCGCGACCGGCCCCAAGGCCAAGGAGCTGCTGCGCTCGAAGATCGTCATTCCCGCGGGCACCGGCATCGCCGGCTTCTGCTGCCTCGAGGACGTCTCGGTGGCCGTCAGCGACGTGCAGCGTGACCCGCGGTTCTACGCCGCCATCGGCGAGAAGATCGACTTCGAGACCCGGTCGATTCTCTGCGCCCCGATGATGACCCATGGCCGCTCGTTCGGGTGCCCGCAGCTGATCAACCGCAAGGGTGGGCCGCAGTTCGCCGAGCATGAAGTCGGCGTGCTCGCGTACCTCGCGCACCAGGCGGCGCTGCGGGGCGTGACCTCGATGTCGGCCGGCACGCACAAGTTCGGCTACGCGGCGAAGGGCACCTCGGTGGTGCTCTACCGGGGCCGGGCGCTGCGAAGCGCGCAGTACTTCACGACGCCCGAGTGGTCGGGCGGGCTCTACGTGAGCTCGCCGTGCTCCACGAGCGAGCGCATCACGAGTGCTTCATTTCACGCTCGGTCAAGACCGCGGTTCGCGTCAGCCCGCCGGAGACGCCCCAGTCAGTCGCGAAAGACGAGGCGGCACGAGGTCAACGCGTCGTTGTAGGTGCAGCCCCTGCAGTTGAGAAGGCCAAACCCGGCACCGTTGTCGACGCGGTTATTGTTGGTGCCAGTGCTGAAGTGAGCGTCCGTGAAGTAGCAGTCCCACGCGCTGTACTCGTTGGTGCCGTTGTCGCCATCGGAGCCGTCGAAGTCTCCTCCAGCCACCTCCAGGCGCCAGGTGCTGTTCGTCGGCGTGAGGAAGAGGGTCCCCGACCGGGTGGCGACGCGTCCGTCTCCAGTCCAGTTCACCATCGAGATGGTGAAGGGACACCCGTCGACGTCCCGGCAGAGGTTGTCCAGGGCGGCCGAGTCGATGGGGACGACGACGCCCACGTTCGACGGCCCAGCCTCGACCACCAGCCTGGTGGAGGACACCTCGTAGGGCTGCGGAGCCGTCGGCCCTTGCTGGAAGAGACCCTGAGAGATGAGCTCGCCCGTTCCCGTCAGCTGCATCGACGTCTGCCCGCCTCCGGCATTCCACTGCGCGTCGTTGTGGACGCCGCCGCGGTACCAGGCGAAGGCCGAGGGGCTCCGGAAGTAGGTGGTGTTGAGCTGAGCGCCGATGCCCGAGGCGCTCGGGCCCAGCGTCAACGCCTGGCGGAGACCTCCGGCGAAGGTGATGCCGCCGTCGACGGTGAGGGTGCCGCCGAAGACGGGCGAGCCGTTGATGGTGACGGTCCCCGGGCCGCCATCAGGGGCGCTCACCGTCAGGCTCCCTGTGATGGCGACGTTGCTCGAGCCCAGCGGGCCGACCTTCTCTTGCAGCCAGGTCGCCAGTTGCTGGAAGTTCGCGTTCACCACGTTCGCAAGCGCCGGAGAGTCGGGGCAGAAGGTCACCATCGGCGCGGGGAGCGTCTGAGCACACGCCTGCGCCAACGCCTCCCTGGAGACCAACGCGACGGCGCCGACGGTCGCCACGGCGGCGAGGGCGATGGTCTTCCATCGGCGGCGCGCGGCGGCTCGGGTCGCCTCGGCCCGGCTGACTGCGGCGAAGGCACTGAGGAGCTCGAGTTCCCGCACCGAGTGCCCGGTCTCCCGTGCGACCTCCTCGAGGGAACGCCCCGACTGCAGCGCGGAGGCCAGGTGAGCAACTCGGTCTCGGTATTCGTTCATCGTGGAAACTCCTGACAGGGGGACGAGGTGTCGTAGCGGAGCACGCCGGAGGTGTCGATCTCCGCGGCGACCGCCTGTTGAGGCGACCGCCAGGGCTCGAGCCCGAGGCGTCACCAGCGAACGTCGAAGCGCAGCTGATGCAGCGGCGCGGTGCTCGCGAAAGCCATCTCCGCTCCATTCTCCACTTGAATCATCGGCGCAAGGATGGGCCCGAAGCCCTGACGAATGGTGCGCTCGGCGAGGCGCTGCAGCGTCGCCGCGTCGCTCACCGCGATGAGGTGCGGGAGGATTCGCTTGATGACGACCGGCTTCTCGCAGACGGCCTCGGTCGCCTCCGGGGTGACGTCCCGCAGCGAAGGTCCCGTGCCGCCCGTCGCTGCGGAAGCCAGCGCCGCCGCAGCTGCGGCGCGTGCAAAACCCACTGAAGGTGCCTGACGAGGAGCGTCCCTGCCCCACCTGCGGCGCCGAGCGTCAGTGCATCGGGCACGACACCACTGAAGTCATCGAGCTCATCCCGGCCGAATTGGTGGTGCGGCAGGACATGCAGGAGAAGCTGGTGTGCCGCGCCTGCGACGGCACCCCCGTGCGTGCGCCCGGTGGCGACAAGGTGGTGTCGGGCGGGAAGTTCGGCACGACATTCGTGGCGACGTTGCTTGCCGACAAGTACCACGACGCGCTGCCCCTCAACCGCCAGCGGCAGCGCTTCGCGGGCATGGGCCTCGAGGTGTCGAATTCGACGCTGGCGGACCAGGTGACGTGGGGGACGGACTGCCTGCGGCCGCTGTGGAAGTGCACGCAGTCGAGGGTGCTGGGCGCGGGCGTCATGCACCTCGACGGGACGCCGCTGCCGGTGCTGGACGACAAGGCAGCGGGGAACATCAAGCTGGGCAGTCTCTGGGGCTACGTCGGCGTCGACGGCGACGTCTCGACGGCGCTGTACCTGTATTGCTCGACGGGGAAGGCCAAGGGCCAACGCCCTGGAGAGTTGGGCCCGGAGGACATGCTGGCGCTGCGCGAGGGCCCTACCGTCGCCGACGCGTCGAGCCTCTTCGACGCGGCCTTCAAGCGGCTCGGCATCCTCGAGTGCGGCTGCAACATGCACGGGCGCCGCTCCTTCGCGAAGGCGCTCGACGCGGGCGACACGCGCGCGTTCCTGCCGCTGGCCGCCTTCAAGAGGCTGTACGACGTCGAAGAAGAAGTCCGTGGCCGTGAAGCGGCCATCATCCTCGCAGCGAGGCAAAGGGAGAGTCGCCCCGACTACGACGAGTTGCTGGCCTGGGTCCGGGTGCACAAGCCGCACGAGCCGCCGTCCTCGATGATGGGGAAGGCGCTGCAGTGCCTCACCAACCACCAGGTGGCGCTGACGCGCTTCCTCGACGACGGCCGCATCCCCATCGACAACGGCGCCGTCGAGCGTCTGCACATCCGCGCGGCCATGACGCGAAAAAACTTTCTCTTCGCCGGCAGCGACGCGGGCGGAGAGCGCGCGGCCATCGCCTCCACCGTCCTCGGCAGCTGCGCCCTCGCCGACGTCAACCCCGTCGAGTACCTCGCCGACGTCCTTCCTCGCCTGGCGCGCCGCGTCCGTCTGCGGGACATCCCCGCGCTGATGCCGGCCGCCTGGA
>JADCJJ010000198.1 GCA_020247085.1 Myxococcaceae bacterium
CGCCTCCGTCAGCGGCTCGACGCTCCAGGCGGCCAACGACAACTCGCCCTTCGACGTGTCGCCGACGTGCTCGTCGACGGCGCGACAGAACGGGCGCGACGTCGTCTACGCCTTCACGCTGTCGACCCCGCAGGACGTCACCCTCGAGGTGACGCCGGCGGCGGGCTCGCTGCTGCGGCCGGCCCTGTACGTGCGCCGGGGGAGCTGCACCTCGCAGCTGCTGGGTGACGAGCTGGTGTGCCTCGAGCAGGTGGGGCCCGCCCGCGCGGTGCTCACCGACCTGCCGGCGGGGACGTACTTCGTCTTCGTGGACGGCGCCGGGGGCAGCTCGGGCGCCTTCACGCTCTCGGCCACCCGTTCGGCGCCGACGAGCCCTCCGGCGAACGACGGCTGCGCCGGCGCGCAGGCGCTGACCTTCGTGAGCGACGTCGCGCAGGCCTCTGGGACGACGTTCGGCGCGACGAACGCGAACAGCGCCTCGGACAACGCGCCCGCCTGCGGCACCGACTTCATCGCCCGCCGCTGGGGGCGCGACCTCGTGTACAGCTACACGCTCCCGGGGCCGCACGACGTCTCGGTGCGGGTGAGCCCGACGGCCGGGAGCGCGCTGCTGCCGCTCGCCTACGTCCGGGCGCCGGGGCAGTGCACCTCGGGGTTCTCGGGCGGAGAGCTGGCGTGCGGCGCGCCGGCGCTGGGCACCTCGGCCTTCGTCTGGCTGCCGAACCAGCCCGCGGGCACCTACTCGCTCTTCGTCGACTCGGACTCGTACGACACGGGCGCCTTCTCCCTCGAGGTGCGCCTCTCGGCGCCGACGCCTCCGCCGCCCAACGACACCTGCGCCAGCCCCCAGGTGGTGACGCAGGGCGCCGCCGTCGCCGGCTCGACCCTGGGCGCCACGAATGACTACGCGCTCGGCACCACGCCGGCCTACCCCATCGCCTGCGGGCGCGCGTTCAACGATGGCCGCGACGCGGTGTACGCATTCACCGCCGCGCTCTCTGGCACCTTCACCGCGACGGTGACGCCGACGGGGGCGTTCGACCCGACGCTGCTGCAGCTCGCCGGTGGGTGCTCGGCGGCCCAGTGCGTGCGGGCGGCGAACCTGGCAGGCCCGGGCGCCGCCGAGGCGATCACCTTCGCCGCGACTGCCGGCCAGCCGGTGTTCTTCGTCGTCGACAGTGCTTCGGGCGCGGCACCATTCGGCGCGGGGGCGTTCACGTTCAGGGTGCAGTGAGGCTGCTGGGGCGCGCCTCGCGTCGTCGTCGATCGGCCGGCGGGGCCCCGTGGCGCGCGGGGGAGAGGGACTCGGCGCCGCGCGCGTCACGGCGGCGCTGATGCAGCGAAGCCGGTCGTTCGGAGCCGCCCAGCCCCGGCAGTTACGCTCAGCCCGTCGCTCGGCGCCCCTGTGCACGACGCTTCACGCAGCGCCTCTGGCCTCTGGCCGCACCCTCGTGGCGGTGCGCACGTGGTGCCCCACGTCGCGCGGCGTGAAGGTGAACGTCGGCGCGAGCCCCGGCGCGAAGACCGAGGCGGTCAGCTCGGACGACGGCGCGAGCGCCGGGAAGGTCGGGTCGAAGGGCGAGGGGCCGGCGACGAGCTTCTCGACGATCATCGACGAGTACTGGTCGAGCGAGTCCTCCCGCGTGTTCCCATTGAGCACGACCTCGAGGCCCATCTGCTCGGCGAAGGCCTTCACGCCGGCGATGCGAGAGTGCTCGGGCGCGTAGCTCTCGGGCGCGACGCCGTTCTCGCTCACGACGAAGGGGCCATCGGGCGTCACCACGCACAGAGACATGTTGCCGCGCGTGTGGCCCCGGGTGTCGAGCAGCGCCACGCCCGGCCCGAGCCGCACGTCACCGTCGAGCAGCTCCACGCGCGCCTCGGGCACCTCGCAGCCGCGGGGCACGTACCAGACGGCGTTCATCGGGTGCAGATCTCTCGCCGTGCGCCACTCGTCGCGCATCACGAGCAGCCGGGCGTTCGGGAACAGCCCCGGCCCGGGCCCGCCGAGCCAGCGCCGCAGGTCCTGCACGTGCAGGTGATCGAACGCGATGAAGTCGACGTCATCGGGCGAGAGGCCGGCCGCCTCGAGGTGCGACTCGGGCGTGCCGTGGTACGTGGGGATGAGCGAGCGCGACAGGTACTCCCCGAAGCTGCGCGCGAGGTTCGCGTAGTACGTAGCAGCCCGGTTCGCCTCGAGGTCGCTCGGGTTGAAGAGCAGCGTCTGGCGGCGCTGCTCGTGCTCGAACTGAACGATCTGCATGCGGTTCGTCATCATCACGAACGGCATCGGCGACAGCGCGCCGCCCGAGAAGGCGTAGCGGGTCGGGTAGGGGAAGGTGACGAGCTTGTGGGTCGAGCACGAGGCCACGCGGCCGCCCTCGAGCAGGCGCGCGCGCGTCGCCAGGGCGGCCCGCCGCAGCTTGCGCAGGCGCTCGGCCGGGAGCGGCTCGGTCCAGGCCTCCCGGAGCCCACCGGCCAGCGGCGAGAAGGTGGTCATGCGTCAGTCTCCCTCATCGTCGTCGGCCGGCCGCTGCTGCCGCCGTCGCTTCCGGCGGGCGTCGTCCTCGTCGCCCGTGCGCTTGCGCGGCGGGCCGCTGGGCGCGGCCTCTTCCTCGACCTCGGCGTCCCCGGCGTCGCCACCGCTCGCCTGGTCGCTGGCGGCCTCGTCGTCGGCCGCTGACACCCGCGGGGTCGCCACGGCCAGGGTGAAGCCCGGGAGGATTGCCCAGCCGAAGCCCCCCGTGAGCGCTTGGTCGCCGGTCGATGTCGCGCCCACGCGGGACGAGACCGTCTGCGAGAGGGCCGGGGTGACGCTGAAGGCCACCTCGGGGCGCAGCGACAACTGCCCCAGCGCGATCGAGAACCCGACGGCGCCCATCACCTGGTGCGCCAGCGTCTGCGTCACCGTCTCGGTGCGGTCGGCGTTGACGTTCGGCTGGGTGCCCGAGTTGGTGCGGTTGAACGCGAGATCGTACCCGACGCCCGCGTAGAAGCCCGAGCGGTGGCTCACCAGCAGCTTGAGCCCGCCGAGGAACGTGAAGCTCGTCGTCGACGCCGGGTTCACCTCGCTCAGGGCGCCGTTCGGTTGCTGCACGAGCTGCGAGCTGCCGAGCGAGCCGAAGCCGAAGGCGACCGCCGGGAGGATCGCGAAGTGCGCGACGCGCGAGCGGTTCACCGTCCACTTGAGGCCGGGTTGGACGCCCGCCGAAGACGCGTGCACGTTGAGCGCGAGGTGGTCGGTGAAGCCCTTCTGCACGTTCGCCTCGAAGGTCGGCAGGCCGAGCACCCGGTTCTGGGTCTGCGTGCGCTGCTGGCCATCGACCGTGGTCGACGTGACGACAGGCCCGGTCTGCGACGCGTAGCCGACCCCCGAGAAGAGGCCGACCTCGGTGCCCCGGCCGATCGGCGCGGCCATCATGCCGAGGGCCATCGACCGCGGCACGACGCAGCCGATCGCCGGGAGCGCGGCGAGGAGACAGAGGAGGCGCATGGCGCGCATGCTACAACCCACCGCCTTCATGGCGCGCACTTTGGAACGAGCGGCGACAGACCTGAACCCCGGGGCCGGGAGCGACGAGGTGCGGGTCGAGGCCTCGCTGCGGCCGCGCGGCTTCTCGGACTACGTCGGCCAGACGCGCGTCGTCGAGAAGCTGAAGGTGTACGTCAAGGCCGCGCGGGCTCGCGGCGAGGCGCTCGATCATTGCCTGTTCTCGGGGCCCCCTGGCCTGGGCAAGACGTCGCTCGCGTATATCATCGCCACCGAGCTCGGCGCCGGGCTCCACGTCACCAGCGGGCCCGCGCTCGAGAAGAAGGGCGACCTCGCCGGGCTGCTCACCAACCTCGCGCCCCGCGACGTGCTGTTCGTCGACGAGATCCACCGCCTCTCGGCGGCCGTCGAGGAGTACCTGTACCCCGCGATGGAGGACTTCCGGCTCGACATCACCATCGACGCCGGGCCGGCGGCGCGCGCAATGAAGATCGAGCTGCCGCCCTTCACCCTCATCGGCGCCACCACCCGCACCGGGCTGCTCACCTCGCCGCTGCGCGACCGCTTCCAGATTCAGGAGCGCCTCGAGTACTACGACGCCGCTCAGCTCACGAAGATCCTCGAGCGCTCCGCCGGCATCCTCGACATCGAGCTCGATCCCGAGGGCGCGAAGGAGATCGCCCGTCGCTCCCGCGGCACGCCGCGCATCGCCAACCGCCTGCTGCGCCGCCTGCGCGACTTCGCCGAGGTCGAGGGCGACGGCACCATCACCCGCCGCCTCGCGGACTCGGCCCTCGCCCGCCTCGACATCGACGCCGCTGGCCTCGACCAGATGGATCGGCGCCTCCTCACGACGATCATCGAGAAGTTCGGCGGCGGGCCCGTCGGCGTCGAGACCATCGCCGCCGCCGTCGGTGAGGAGCGCGACACCATCGAAGACGTCTACGAGCCCTTCCTGCTGCAAGAGGGCTTTCTTCACCGCACCCCGCGCGGTCGCATGGCTACCGCTCGCGCCTACGAGTACTTCGGTCAGGCGGCGCCCCGCCGTGAACCCCAGGGCGACCTCGGTCTCTGAAGGCCTTTGACATTCAGTCTCACTGCACGAGAAGCGGCAGATCGCGACAGCACTGTCAGAGCGATAAGCGCCTGAATTCGTGTCACCCGTGTCGCAGAGCCGGTTTTTCATGGTGGAGTGTCGATGCTCCACTCAGCAATTCCGCTGGTTTTTGTGGGACGAAGCGCTCGCTTCATGGCATATGGGTTGCCTCGTTACGCGCCGCATCAGAGGGAGGCGCACACACGTCATGGCCGGTGACAGCTTTCATCAGAGGACACTTCAACGCACGGCGTCGATCGCCGGGGTCGGGTTGCATTCTGGCCAACGGGTGACGCTGCGGTTGGTGCCAGCGCCGGTCGAGCACGGGCTCGCCTTCGTTCGCGCGGACCTACCAGAGCGGCCGGTGATTCCCGTGCGGGCCGAGTACGTCGTCGACACCTCGTTGGCCACGACGCTCGGACACGGCAGCGCGCGGGTGGGCACGGTCGAGCACCTGCTGGCGGCGCTGAGCGGTCTGGGCATCGACAACCTGCGCATCGAGCTCGACGGGCCCGAGGTGCCCATCCTCGACGGGAGCGCGGAGCCCTTCGCGAAGCTGATTCACGAGGCCGGCCTTCGGACGCAAGAAGAGTACAAGCAGTTCATCGTCATCAAGCGCCCGGTGACGGTGGTCGACGGAGACAAGCACGCCACGCTGTCGCCGGCGCGTCGGTTCCGCATCGACTGCACCATCGACTTCAAGCACCCCCTCATCTCCGACCAGCAGTTCACCCTCGAGTTCAGCGACCGCTCGTTCGTGCGCGAGGTCGCACGTGCGCGCACCTTCGGGTTCCTTCGCGACGTCGACCGGCTCCGGCAGCTCGGCCTCGCGCGGGGTGGCTCGCTCGAGAACGCCGTCGTCGTCGACGACTTCTCGATCCTCAACCCCGAGGGCCTGCGGTTCCCCGACGAGTTCGTCCGTCACAAGCTGCTCGACGCCCTCGGAGACGTGGCGCTGCTGGGCAAGCCCGTCATCGGCGCGATGACGGCCTACAAGACCGGCCACGCGCTGAACCAGCGGCTCGTCGCCAAGGTGCTGGCGGACCCGCAGAACTACGACGTCGTGCGCGCGCGCGGGCGCGACCTGCACAACGCCAGCCTCGAGGTGAACGATCTCGTGGGTGTGCTCGCGCCGCACGCGGCCTGACGCTCACCGGGCGAGCGCGCGCCCCGCCTTCAGGGGCGCTACGGTCGTCAGCTGTGCGTTGGGCTCCGGTCGCGTGGGTGGTGGCGCTCGCGGCCTGCCGGCCCACTGCGGTCTCGACCGTCGAGCTCGAGCTCGGCGTCGCCCCGCAGGCCGTCGACTTCGGCGCCCCGTGGACCGACGTCACCGTCGCTCGCGGGCTGCAGCTGTCGAACCGCTCCCGGCTCGGCGTGCCGCTCGTGCTCGAGGTCGCTCCACCGGTCTTTCGACTCGCGCCGGTGAACCCGGCCGTGGGGTGCCGCGAGGGGAGCGAGGCCAGCGGTGAAGCCCCAACGCCGTGCCCGCCGACGGGCGTGGCATTCGAGCTCCCGCCCGGCGACACCGCGCTCACTCTTCTGGCCAGCGCCGACGCGGCGGGCTCGCGGACTGGGCAGCTGCGCGTCACCTTCGACGGGCGAGACGCGCTACTCGTCCCGCTCACCCTGTCCCCGCGCCAGCCCCCGGACTGTGGGGAGGCCAGCGAGTGCGCGACGCTCCGCTTCGATCGGGTGACGAGCCAGTGCGTGCTCGCGCCGCGGCCTGACGGGCAGGCCTGCGGCGCGTCGGACCGCTGCCTCGAGGCCGGGCGGTGCGTGGCGGGTGAGTGCGTCGGCGCCCCGGTGCGCTGCGACGACTCGGACCCCTGCACCGTTGACGCCTGCGAGACGGTGCGCGGGTGCGTCTTCTCACCGACGGCCTGCGGCAGCCCGTCGCCCTGCCTCGTCGGCGTCTGTCGGGCGCCGCTCGGGTGCCAGACCGCCCCCGTCGTCGACGGCGTGCGCTGCGGCGACCGCCAGTCCGAGAGCTGCACGTCGGTGAGCATCTGCCTCGAGGGCCAGTGCGTGCCGCGCGACCCGCCCGACGGCTTCCGCTGCGCCGAGGCGACCCCCTGCCGGGGCGAGGGCCGCTGCGTCGCCGACGTCTGCGTCACGCCGCCGGCCAGCCCGCTCGCCGTCACGTGGACGCTCGGCGCCCCCACCGAGGACGGCGGCGTCGGCGATCAGTGGAGCGACGCCTTCGTCGCCGACGACGGCGGGGTGGTGCTGTCGAGCTACTTCTCGACCGCCCCGATGGTGAACGCCGGGCCTCTGGGTCAGCGGCTGCCGCGGCCCGCGCGCCGCTGCATCGCCTGGAATGACCTGGTGGTGTGCGCCGACGCGCCGCCGCGGAGCGTGACGGCGGTAAGCGCCGCGTCGGGGATGCCGGCGTGGAGCTACGCGACGGTGCTCGAGGACCTGCCCTCGCTCGCGCTGCCCGACTGGGAGACGTTCCTCGCCCGGCTGGTGACGCTCGGCCCGACGCGGCTCGGCGTGCTCTACGAGTCCCGCCACCTCGACGATGGGCGCGAGTCGAACTGCCGGCGCTTCAGCTTCGTGGTGCTCGACGACGCGGGGCAGCGGGTGGTGGCGCGCCTCGTCGACGACCCGCTCTTCGCCACCTGCAACCACCCTCACTCGTACGGCGTCGCCGCCGACCCGCAGGGCAACGTCTTCTTCGCCTTCACGCAGAGCGCGCGCGTGTCGCCGGCGCTGCCCGACCCGCAGGCGCCCGGCTCCGTGCTCATGAGCTACTCGCCGGCCGGTGTGCTGCGCTGGCGGCACTTCGTGCAGGGGATGCCCGGCGGAGAGATCTCGGTCGGCCGGGGGATGCTCACGGTCGAATCGGGGCGCAGCGTGTACGACGACGCCCGGGGGGTCGCCCTCGACGCCTTCCGGCTCCCGTTCGGGGAGGGGCTCGTGAGCGACGACTGGGTGGTGGCCAGCCCCAAGGGCGTCGAGGCCGAGCTGCGGGCCCCGGGCACCGGCCGCGCCCCCGCCGTCTTCGAGGCGCCCGTGGGCGCCATGTCGGCGAGCGGGCTGCGCGGCGCCAGCTTCGGGGGCGCCCCCGTGGCGCTGCGCTTCGTGACGCGGGGCGCGGCCACGGCGCTCGAGGCCTTCCCGCTCGACCGCTTCCAGACCGGCGTGGTGCGCCCGCTGTGGGCCTGCGAGCTCAACGACGGCGGCGTGCCCGTCGCCTTCGAGGTTCGCCCCGGAGGTCTGGCCGTGATGACCGACGTACGGCCCGGCTGGGCAGGGCTGTGCGAGTTCTGCGACCCGCCCTACGCCGGCGCCCGCGCGACCTTCTTCGGCGTCGACGTGCCCGGCCTGTCGCCCGCGCACATGCCGTGGGCCGGCCCCTGGGGAGGCCCCGGGCACGGTCACCAGGCGCGCTGAAGCGGGGGGGCTTCGTCGTTGCGCCGGGTGAGGGGCTGGCCTACAGGCCGCCGCATGAACCTCTCGCTGCGTCGCGTCCTCCTCGCGTCGGCCCTCGCGGTCGCGCCGTTCGGCTGCACCAACAACAAAGACAGCGCCGCCAAGCCCGCGGCCGTCGCGGCCGGTGGCGACAAGGTGACGCTCGTCTCGGCGGACAACCCCGCGCAGGTCCTTGCCAAGCTCAACGGCAAGGACATCACCATCAAGGACGTGGACGAGCTCGTCGGCGCCCAGCTGAAGGAGCTGGAGAAGAAGAAGTTCGAGGCCCGCAAGCAGGCGCTCGAGCAGATCATCGTGCAGACGCTCGTGCGCGAGGCGGCGACGAAGGAGGGAAAGAGTGAAGAAGAGTTCCTGCGCGCCAACATCGACGGCAAGCTCCCGCCGCCGGCTGAGGCCGAGATTCAGAAGACGTTCGACGAGAACAAGGCGCAGATGCCGCCGGGCTCGACCGTCGAGTCCATGCGCCCACAGATCGTCAGCTTCCTGCAGCAGGACCAGAAGCGGCAGGTCGCGATGAAGCTCTTCGGCGACCTTCGCTCGAAGGCGCAGGTCGAGGTGCTCCTCACCGAGCCGCCCGCGCCCCGGGTGACCGTCGAGGCCAAGGGGCCGTCGAAGGGCAACGCCACCGCGAAGATCACCATCGTCGAATTCTCTGACTTCCAGTGCCCGTTCTGCAGCCGCGCCGAGCCCAGCGTCGACGAGGTGATGAAGACCTACGGCGACAAGGTGCGGGTCGTCTTCCGCCACTTCCCGCTCGACTTCCACGACAAGGCCTTCAAGGCCGCCGAGGCGTCGGCGTGCGCCGAGGAGCAGGGGAAGTTCTGGGAGTTCCACAAGACGTTGTTCGCGAACCAGGGCGCGCTCGACGTGAGCGATCTCAAGACCCACGCCAAGACGCTCGGCCTCGACGCCGCGAAGTTCGATGCCTGCCTCGACGGCAACAAGATGAAGGCGAAGGTCGACGAGGACATGGCCGCGG
Source organism: Myxococcaceae bacterium (assembly GCA_020247085.1). Classification (GTDB taxonomy): domain Bacteria; phylum Myxococcota; class Myxococcia; order Myxococcales; family Myxococcaceae; genus Xiheimicrobium; species Xiheimicrobium aquaticum. Next base: position 9,001 of record JADCJJ010000198.1, read on the forward strand.
GCCGGAAGGCTGGCGTCAACGGAACGCCGGCGTTCTTCATCAACGGCGTGCTGCTGTCGGGCGCGATGCCCTTCGACGAGTTCAAGAAGGTCATCGACGCCGAGCTGGCGCGCTGACCCATGCGCGCGGCGAAGGACGCGCTGGCGCTCGCGGCCGATCTGCCGCTGCCCGAGGCCATCGCGCTGTACGAGCAGGTCCGCGCCGTCGTCGGCGTGGTGAAGGTCGGCCTGTCGCTCTTCGTCGAGCACGGGCCGGCGGCCGTCCAGGCCTTCACCGACCGCGGCGCGCGGGTCTTCCTCGACCTCAAGTTGCATGACATCCCAAACACCGTCCAACTCGCGGCGCAGGCGGCGGGCCGGCTCGGTGTGTCGTACCTGACGGTGCACGCTGGCGGAGGCGAGGCGATGTTGCGCGCGGCCGTCGAGGGCGCGCACGCTGGTGCCTCATCACGTGGGGCAGCAGCGCCGACCATCCTCTCGGTGACGGTGCTGACCTCGATGGACGACCCGACGCTCCTGTCGGTGGGCGTCGAAGAGCCGCTGGTGCTACAGGTCGAGCGGCTGGCGGCGCTGTCGGCGAAGGCCGGAGTCGGCGGGCTGGTCTGCTCTGCGCGCGAGGTGAGCGAGGTGCGCCGCGTGGTGGGTGACGGGTTCGTCCTGTGCACGCCCGGCATCCGCCCCCGCGGTGCCTCGACGCAGGATCAGGCCCGGGTCGAGACGCCGGCCGCGGCCATCGCGGCTGGCGCGAGCCTGCTCGTCGTGGGTCGGCCCATCACCCAGGCAAAGGAGCCGCTCGTGGCGGCCCGCGCGATTCACGACGAGGTCGAGGCCGCGGTACGCGCGGCGTGAACGCGCTGGTGCCGCGGGGCGCCGAGGGAGCTCTGGACGGTGGCGCCTTCCGCGAGGCGCCGTGCCTCTTCGTCGTGGTCCGGACCAGCAGTTGGGTGCAGGCGCCGCGCGTGCTGGCCAGGGTGATTCGCGGCGAGGTCGAGGCCGCACGGCGCCGGTCGTGAGCTCGCTGGTGGTTGAGGTCAGCGCGGAGTGCAGCCCGTTGAAGAAAGCGCTCTGGTCGACAGAACAGCGAGCTGCTTCGCCGCTCTGCATCAGCGGCCCTCGAGAGACAGCCTCGGCTTCAGGCGGGCCTCTTCCTTGAAGGGTTCGACGCTCCGGGCTCGGTCGGCTTTCTTCAACGGGCGGGCAGGGGGGCTCTCTCGGTGGCCGCGACGCCTACGAGGCGCCGCGCCCGTTGCTTGCGCCTGCGCGAGGGTTCCATCCAACGCCTCCGCCGGGCCCTTGGGGTGAGCTGACGCCTCAACGGCGGGTCGCTCGAGGTCGTCGAGCACGGGCCGGCCTGCGCTCACCCGGGCAGGGGCGTGGCGCCGTCGGGGCTCCAGCGGGCGTGCGCCCGTTCGGACAGGGAGCGTCGCAGGGAGGGGTTGGGCTCGTCGGCGCCTTCAGCAGGCGTGCGTGCGCGGCGAGGCCAGGGCCCTCGGGCGGCGCCGTCGGCTGCCGTTCGGCCCGGAGCGCTGTGGCGGCACCGTCGGTGCTGCGGCCAGCATGCGTCCGCTCAAAGTAGCAGCATCGCAGGGCCGGTCGGGGCCCGTCGGCGACGTCAACGGGCGTGCCTGCGCGCGGAGAGGCCAGGGCCGCAAGCGGCGGCGTCCGGTGGCGTTCAGGCCGGGTCGAAGGGGCGGTCGGGGCGGGTGAGCTCCCGGCGCCCATTCGCTCTGTGAGAAGGCAGCGCCGAGGCGGTACGGCCCGTCTTCCCGCTCTCGCGCTCGAGCGCAGGGGGAAGGCTGGCAGAGACGGTGATGTCCGTCGTGTGCCTTGCCAGGGGCGGCCCCGGGAGGGCCAGGGCGCACACGCACCCCGTCACGCGCGCGGAGGGGGCGCGTCGTGTGACGACGGCGCCCGGGCCTCGGAGCAGCGCTCACCTCGGCACCGCCCTCACCGGGCCGGGTCAGCGGCGGGCTCCGAGGCGCCTCCCGCGTCGCCAACCTTGGTGGCGCAGGCCTTGAGAATCGCCTGGCTGAGGCGCCCACAGGCCTGCGGGTCCACGCCGGTCTCGTCTGCGCAGAACTCGAGGCTCCAGGCGGTGCTGGCGACGAGCGACGCGTCGTCTGGCACGCCCGCACAGAAGTCGGCTCGCCGTGGCGCCCGGCGCAAGCATTCACTCAGGAACACCTTGACCCGCACCTCCTCCATCAAGCCCTCGCTCGCCGACAGCCGGCGCAGCGCCTCGGTGACACACCCGTCGGCGTCAGACTGGCGCGCGAACTTCTCGGCGTCGGCCTTCGCTCGCTCGCCGTCGGCCCTCAGGTTTTCCTTGTTCGCGTCGAACCACCACGCGGCTCCACCGATGACGCCCCCGCACGTCAGGACACCGAGCACGAGCGCCGCGACGACGAACTTGACCCACGTCTTCACGGGTGCCTCCAGGTGGCGAGAAGGGCGTCAGCCGCCGCGGGTGTGCATCTCGAGCCGCGGCTCGGCCTCGAGCTCCTGCGCCGTGGCGAGGGGGCCGCGCGCCTCGAGCGCCAGCCGCTGCTCGGCCCCCCGATCACTCCGCTCGCTCCAGCGCGCCCGAAGCAGCGCCTCGAGTTCGTGCGCCGGCAGGCCCGCTCGCAGCGGCGTCTTCAGGTCGAAGCCCCTGGCGGCGTACAGGCACGTGAAGAAGGTGCCGTCGGCGGTGACGCGCGCGCGGTCGCACGAGCGGCAGAACGGCTGGGTCGTCGAGGCGATGATGCCGAAGGTGCGGCCGTCGGCGAGGCGGAACCGCTCGGCCGGCGCCGAGGTGCGCTCGACGAGCGGCTCGATGGGCCCGAGCGTCTCGCCGAGGCGCGCGAGGAGCTCGGCGCGCGACACCACGTCCTCCCGCCGCCAGCGCGTCGCTCCGCCTACGTCCATGTACTCGATGAAGCGCAGCTCGGCGCCGAGGGTGGCAGCG
>JADCJJ010000199.1 GCA_020247085.1 Myxococcaceae bacterium
GACGAAGCCAAGGCCGAAGAGGGGCAGCGAGATGAGGCCGACCTGCGTCGCGCCCTCCTCGACGACGAGGCCGAGCAGCCGGAGGAGCTGGCGGGTCCACCAGAACGCGTTGCCGCCGATGTCGACGCGGAACCCCGCCGAGGTGCGGGTGCCTCCCGGCATGAGCGGGGCGTCGGGCAGGGTCTCGAGGACGAAGAGCGGGGCGCCCTGGAGCCAGATGGCGAAGTCCGGGATGCGACGCCCTTCGCGCTGGCTCGAGGAGACCGCGTAGCCGACCCTGGCTGCCGGCCCCAGCGTGAGCCGACCAAGGCACCAGTCGCACTGAGGCCAGGGCGTCGTTCCGAAGAACCCCCGGCCTCCCAGCGCGAAGACCAGGCCCTCGACCCTGTCGAGCCCCGAAGCGACGGGCCGCCCGAGGGGCGTCAACACCTGAACGTCGAGCCCGAGCGTCGGCGTCCCCGTCGGCTGAACCTGCGCGCCGAAGCCCACCACGCCCGTGAGCGGGAACCATGCCGGCTCGGGTGTCGCGGCGAGCATCAGAGCTGAGATCCAGGGAGCGGCGAGCACGCGGATGAGCAGAGAGTGACTGCGTTCGTTCCTTCGACTCTATGCGCACGGCGGCGGCGGGCGCGTCGCCATCGCCCATCGGCCTGGCGCACCGCCCGGGGGGGGCGCCTGGGAGGTCGTGCTTCGACCCTGCCTGCCGATCGGCGCGAGCGGCGTCTCGACCCCTCATCGTGGCGCACGGACTTCAGGGCCGGGGCGGTCCGTCGAGCGGCGCGAGCAGCTCCACGCGTGGTCATCTCGACGCACGGGCTCGCAGGGCTGGCGGCGTCGCCCTCGATGGCGCGCCGGCTGTGGCAGGCCTCGCGGGTTCACGCCCTGCCGCTGGGCGTGGCGTGTGCGGGGCGCCTGCTGCCCACCGCCGCCGCGCCGTGAAATCGCCGATTGGCGCGCCACCGTGTCAGGGCCGCCGGCCCCCGCGCGTCCCTCGTGCGACCATGGGCTCACTCTTCGCCACGACGACGTGCACGACGCCTCGAACGGGCCCGTGCACGGCTGCGTGAGCGCAGCGTGAACACCGCGGGCCCCGGCCGTCGTCCGGGAGTCCGCATGGTGCGCGCTCTTGACGGACGGCGGCTCCTCGAAGTCCCAGGAGAACCCCATGTCGTCCCACGAACGCCACGACGTCTCTGCCTCCCCCATTCACGCCGACGAGATCGAGCGGCGCGACCACCGCCGGCTCGGTCGCGAGCTCGACCTGTTCTCGCTGCAGGAGGCGATCGGCCCGGGCCTCGTCCTCTGGCACCCGCGCGGCGCGCTGGTGCGCAAGCGCATGGAGGACTGGTGGCGCGATGCCCACCTCGCCCGCAACTACCAGTTCGTCGCCTCACCCCACGTCGGGCGTGGTGAGCTCTGGGAGCGCTCCGGCCACCTCGCGCAGTACCGCGACTCGATGTTCCCGCCCATGCATCTCGAGGCGAGAGAGGTGTTCCTCAAGCCGATGAACTGTCCGTTCCACCTGCAGATCGTCAAGGCGCGCCGACGCCGGCGTGAGGAGCTGCCGCTGCGCCTGTGTGAGCTGGGGCAGGTGTACCGCCACGAGGCGTCGGGGGCGCTCCACGGGTTGTTCCGCGCGCGCGGCTTCGTCCAGGATGACGCGCACCTCGTCTGTGCGCCCGAGCAGGCCGAGGCCGAGGTCGCCGGGGTGTTGGCGTTCGCGCTCGAGCTGCTCGCTGCGTTCGGCTTTCACGACGCGCGAGTGGTGCTGTCGTCACGGCCCGCCCGCTTCGTTGGCGAGGTCGCTGACTGGGACGCTGCCGAGCGGGCGCTGGCGAGCGCCGCCGAGCGCCTGGGCGTGGCGCTGTCGCTCCAGCCGGGGGCGGGGGCGTTCTATGGCCCCAAGCTCGACGTGCTGATCCGCGACGCCGTCGGCCGCGAGTGGCAGTGCTCGAGCGTGCAGTTCGACTTCAACCTGCCTCGGGCGTTCGAGCTCTCCTTCGACGACGCCGGCGTGGCACGCCAGCCGGTGGTGATCCACCGGGCCCTGTTCGGCTCGCTCGAGCGCTTTTTCGCGATCCTCCTCGAGCACTGCGCGGGCGCCTTCCCTGCCTGGCTCGCCCCGGAGCAGGTGCGCGTGCTGCCGGTCGACGAGGCCTCGGGTCCCTACGCGCGCGAGGTGCTCGCGAGGCTCGAGGACGTCGGGGTCTCGGCGTCCCTGTCGATGGGCGGCAACCTCGGGCCCCGGGGGCGCGCTGCCGACCTCGAGCACGTTCCGTTGCTCGCCATCGTCGGCGCCCGGGAGCGCGCGGGACGGTCGGTCAGCCTGCGCGGGCGCGCCTCGGCGTCGTTGGGCGACGTCCCGGTCGACGCGCTGGCGGCGAAGGTGGCGCCGCTGCTGCAGCGCCCGCCGGTGCGGCGGCGCCCCTGAGCGCTGGAGTCGCCTCCGCCCTGGCAGACAGCGCCGTCGGCGACGCCTCGCCGGGCGTCGGCGCCCGGGGGCGTGGGTGGGCTACCAGCGGTGGTACGCGGGGTGGCCCGGCTCGACCGCGACGAAGGTGCCACGGCAGGTCGCGCGGACCTTGCCGGCGGCCTCGAGCACGCCCTCGACCACCACCCGCGCTCCGTCCGAGTCGACGACCTTCGCGCGTAGGTTGACGGGGCCATCGGTCGGGCAGGGGCGCTTGAGGCTGATGGCGTAGTCGGCCGTGACGGTGCACGGCGGCGTGTCGGCGCCCCGCTCGTTCATCAGGTGCCAGGCGGCGGCCCAGTTGCAGTGGCAGTCGAGCAGTGAACCGATGACGCCGCCGTTGAGCACGCCGGGGAAGGCCTCGTGGTGCGGTGACGGCACCCACTGGGCGACCACCTCGCCTCCGCGCGCGAAGCTGCGAACCCGCAGCCCCTTGTCGTTCGAAGGGCCGCAGCCGAAGCACGCGTTGTGCGGAGCGAAGCGCTCCTGAAGGCACGGCCCCGTCGTCACGTCGTCACTCACCGGGGGCGCTCCGCGGTCGGCGCCACCGCCAGCGCGCGCTGCGCGGCGGCGTGCTCGACGCGCAGGCCCGCGTGCTCCCGGCGTACGGCGCGCACGTAGTTGCGGAAGGGGTCGAGCTCCCGGCTCTTCAGCGCTTGCGCCACCCGCGTCGGGCCGGCGTTGTAGGCCATCAGCGCCAGGTTGAGATCGCCGCCGAAGCGCGTGGAGAGGCTTCGGAGGTAGCGAATGCCCAGGCGAACCTTGAGCACCGGGTCCGCGTCGAGCTCCTTCCGCGAGAGCGTCAGGCCTTCACGCTCGGCCACGTACTGGAGCGTCACCGGCTGAAGCTGCATGAGGCCCCGGGCGCCCATGGGCGACACGGCGCTCTCGACGAACGCGCTCTCGACCTGAATGACGGCCAACACCAGGAGCGGGTCGAGGCCGGCGGCGCGGGACTCGTCGGCGATGGCCTGCGCGAGCCGCGCCCGCAGGGGCAGGTCGAGGCCGGGCCCCCGACGCGCGAGGAGAGGGTCCAGCTCGTGCTTCGGGGGCGCGGCCGCGGTGCGGACTTGCGCGACGGACGAGGCCGCGACCGCCGGCGCCGTCGGGCCCTCGCGGAGCGGCACGAGGAGGACGCCGGCCATGGCGAGCGCCACGAGCGTGCCGGGAAGCGCCGGGCGGTGCCGCTCAGCTCGCGCGCGTCGACTCGCCTCCGCCCTGGACGAGGGCCGGGGAGCGCTCGTGACGTCAGCCGAACGCAGCGAGGGCCGTGGCGCGAGGACGGGCGCGAGCGCCAGGGAGATGGCCTGTTGGGCCAGCACCAGCGGCGGCGGGCGCCGCAGCCGGGCCTCGAGCGCCGTCGCCACGCGGAGGGACCGAACCGGGTCGAACTCCGGCGCTCCGCTCGAGTCGGCGAGGAGCGCGCCGACGCCTGGGGCCAATGGCCTCACTTTGAGAGCTGCTCGATGCGACGGTGAAGGGTGTCGAGCCGCGAGTTCAGCTGGGCGATCTCTTCCTTGCGCGGCACCCGCAGCCGGTGGAGCGACACCCGCACCGTGTCTTCGACCTTGCGCTCCATCTCGCGACGCTGCGACGTGAGCTTGTCGGCGTAGTCACGCACCTGCCGCTTCACCTCGTCCTGGCTCCAGCCGGCCATGCCCTGCACTCGAGCGAGCAGCTTGGCGGCCTCGTCTTCGGCGCCCGTCACCGTCAAGAGCGCCTGACCCCAGACGTGTTGAAAGAACTCGGCGATCGAACGGCGGTCGTGCGGCGGCGGGCGGGGCTCCATGCCGCGGCCTCTAATCACGAGGCGGGGCCGGACCGGAAGGGCCCCCCGTGCTGGCCAACCCTTCGAAAGAACGAAGGCTACTGGCCCACGCCGAGCGTGATGTCACGGTAGCCCGGGCGCTCGGGCAGCTGCTGCTTGTTGCCGATGCCGTGCCGCTCGTTGGCGATCTTGTCCTGGAGCAGCATCAGGCCGTCGAGCACCTGCTCGGGCCGAGGGGGGCACCCGGGGATGTAGACGTCGACGGGAATGATGCGGTCGATGCCCTGGAGCACCGCGTAGTTGTCGTAGAAGCCACCGGACGACGCGCAGACGCCGAAGCTCACCACCCACTTGGGCTCGGTCATCTGCTCGTAGACGCGCTTCAGAATCGGCGCCTGCTTCATGTTGATGGTGCCGACGACCATGAGGAGATCAGCCTGCCGGGGCGAGAAGCGCGGGAACTCGGCACCGAAGCGGGCGATGTCGTAGCGGCTGGCGGCGACCGACATGTACTCCATGCCACAGCAGGCGGTCGCGAACGGGTAGGTGAAGAGCGAGTACTTCCTCGCCCAGCCGAGCCCCTTCGAGATGACCTTCTGCAGGAACCCCGTCGCCTCGTCGCGGCGGGTGGTAAGAATTGGTGCGATGTCGGTGTCAGCCATGGCTCACGACTCCCAGTCCAGCGCGCCCTTCTTCCAGACGTACACGAGGCCGACGACGAGCGTCGCGGCGAAGACGACCATCGTCGCGTAACCGAACCAGCCCAGCGCCTGGAAGTTCACGGCCCACGGGTAGAGGAACACGGCCTCGACGTCGAACACGATGAACAGCAGGGCGACGACGTAGAACTTCACCGCGAAACGCTGACGGGCTGAGCCAAACGGAGCGTTGCCGCCCTCGAACGCCTCGGACTTCACCGGCGAGGTGACGCGCGGCCCGAGCAACCCGGCGACGATGGGGATGGCGACCGCGAGCAGGCCGGCGACACCGAGCACCACGGCCACTGGCAGATA
>JADCJJ010000002.1 GCA_020247085.1 Myxococcaceae bacterium
ATCGGGTTGCCGGCGAGGTCTGTGACCCCGCGCGCCTGCACCTCGTGCTCGACGTCGGGCGTCATCTCGGTGTCGAGCGCGACCAGGACCGCATTGCCATCGACCTGCGTTGCGACGACCACAAGCGGCACCGCCGGCGCGCCCGTAGGCGTGAGCCGAACGGTGACGGTCGACGGGAGGGCTACCGACTCGTCGAACACCAGTCGCACCTGCTTCTGGCCGACGGCTTGCGCGCTCACCAGCCGCGGCGCGGTTCTGTCTTCGACCGTGAAACGGTAGGTCTCGTCCAGGGCGTGTGCGCCGCCGAGCGTGCGGGTGACGACGTGCACCGTAACCGTGGCCAGGCTCGCCAGGAATTGGCCGGGGTGCAGCGCGATGCGCAGCGTGTCGGTAGTCTGGATCGCCGACCCGAGCGGTCCTGCGAAGGCCGGGGGCAGGTTGCCGTCGAACGCCAGGACTCCATCGACCCGGATGCGTGTCGAAGCGCGGTCAATGCCGTCAGGCCCAGAGTCCACGAGCTCGAGCGACACCAGCGAGTCGATGGGCACGCCCTCCTCTTCGGGCGCCGGGTCTCGATTGATGAGCAGTGGTCGGCCCGCGCTCGTGATGAGCGCCACCGACTCGACCTGCAGCCCCGGGAGTTCGAGCGTCGCCATCGCGTCACCCGGGCACGAGTTCGAGGCGGACCCCGATGACGTGCACACCCGCCAGCTTGGACACGTTCGCCGCGAGGTCGGTCACGGTGCGCTCACGGCCGCTCCTGCTGCGCACGCCGGCGTACTTCACACCGTCGACGACCAACGAGACCTCCCATGCGAAGCCCGCAGGGAGGCGCTCAGGCACACGGAGCCGCATCGCGCTCCGCACGAGCGTGACGCCGGTCAGGTCAACCGACTGGCTGACTTCCACGCGATCGCCGACTTCGAGTTCAAAGAAGCGACCTGGCTCGTCGTCGCCGAGCACGAAGACTCCGGGCCCGAGCCGCCCCTGGCCGTCGCCGAGCCGACTGGTGAAGGCCGTCAGCTCCATGGGTCACACCTGCCGGAAGAGCTCGAGGTGGTCGAAGTAGGTGCGGCGAGTGACGTCCTTCACCGAGCAGCCGAAGCCACCCCGCCCCGAGGTGAGCGGCTGACTCCCAGAGTTGATGCCGAGATGGTCGTCGATGAACTCCACCATTCCCGCCACCGGCTGCCAGACCGGCGCAGTGCCGAGCGGGTGCGCCGCCACGTCGTTCGCGAGCACCTTCAACACCACGTCGCCGTTCGCGTTGACGATGACGTCGAGGCGGAGGTGCACCCAGGTGCTCTGCGCGAAGCTCGCCGCCGACTTGAGCAGCACCCCGGGGCCGTCGGCGTCGGGGAGACCAACGGCCACTGCGCCCTTCCGCAGCACGATGCGATGCGGGTCGTCGTCGGAGAGCCCCAGCAGGTAGGCGCTGTCATTGACCGAGTTCCCCTGGCAGCAGAGGAAAAGGAACGGTGAGAAGCCAGTCGGCCCACCACCAGCCCCGCGCTGGAGGCAGCCGCGAATTGAGCCGCCCTTCGCCATCGGCGCGAAGCTGACGAGGTTCGCGAACAGCCCAACGGCGCCCTGCACGGCCGCGAGCGAGTTGAAGCCGAAGAGGAAGTTGCCACCTCCGGGTGGCCCTGGAATCCCAGCCGTCACCCCGCGGTCGACTGCCGCGATGTCGAGCCCGTTGTTCAGGTACGTCCAGTCAGCTTCGGCCATGGCTGCTCCTTCACAGGGTGACCGCGCGGGACCAGGCGCCGGAGAACGTCTCGAGGGGCTGCGCGGCAATGGAGACGCCCGACCAGTCGCGGATGAATCCCGGCCGCACGAAGTCCTCGACGAGCCCGGCGATTGAAGCGACGGCCGCCCACTCGCGCATGAAGGGCGTGGGGCGCGTCCAGGTCTCGAGGGCCCTTCCATCGAACGTGCAAGCCACCACTCGGCCGGTCGGGAGCTCGAACAGGAACGCGGAGTTCGCCCACGCTCTTTCGAACTGCTCGAAGCCGTCGTTGCCGAAGAAGGCGCGGACGGTCGTGACGTCGGCGAGCGCCCCGAGGAACCGAGTCCAGCGCTCGAAGTCCTCCCATGCCGTGCCACCGAAGGCCGCGAGCATCTGGAGGCTGGTGAAGGCCGTGAGCGTCCAGTTGGCGGCGTCTCCCGGTTGGGCGCCGGCGTCGACGAAGCGCGGGTTGAGGAGTGGCATCAGAGCAACTCCCCGGTGTCACCGTTGCGCAGGCTCACCGTGCCCAACACCGGGAACTCGCGGACGTTCAGCTTCACGTCGGCAGGAAGCCCGTTGAGTGTCAGGTCGAGCCGCGCGTCGCCCATCTTCCGGACGCCCGGCGTGTCACGGATGACGTTGAAGACGTCGCTCCACGCCACCTCGCCGACTGGGTTGCCGTCGACGTCCTTGATGTTGAAGCCGAAGTCGACGTTCGGGTTCGGCGTGCCGTCAGGCTCGCTGACGCGAAACCACGCCGCGAGGTTCGCGCGAATGGCGTCGCGCACCACCGAAGGCGTCGCGCCCTGGCGGAAGAAGACGCGCGCCGTGATGTCGAGGCGCCGGTACACCGGGTCCTGCACCGCCACCTGGAAGGTCAGCGTGCACGGATAGGCCTCGGTCACCTGGCGGAGCACCTGGGCCTTGAGGGCTGGCGTTGGTTGACCTCCGCCCTGCGGCACGACGTAGAGGATGCCGGTGTTCTCTCCGATGGAGAGGTCCTCGTTGGAGGTGAGCATCAAGGCGCGCGCGACCCCGGCCAGCCGGCGAGCGTTGATCTCGAAGTCCTCGCGGGCCACCGTTCGAGTCAGGGCGCGCAGACTCTCGGGCGCCAGCAGCTTCGCCGACGCGATGGTTTGCCGGTCGGCGCCACCTGATGCAGCGAGCGGGTTGCGCGCGGTCACCTGCACGAGCCCGCCGCGGGAGTCCTTGAAGTTTCCCTCGATCACGACCAGGCGCTCGGCGTCGACGTTGCCGGCGGAGCCTCCGCCCGTCTTGTAGGTGGCTGAGATGGTGCCTGTGGGAGGGAGGCCGTTGGCGCCGCTCCCGAAGCGCAGCGTCGCGAGTTCGTTCTGGTCGACTGCGGCGACGAAGTGCCGGTCGTTTGGGCCGGAGTTGAGGAAGCTCTCGACCTCGGTGAAGGCGCCCTGCCGCGTCGTCACCACCGCAGTGCCGTCGAGGTACGGGCCGAAGTCGAGCGGCACCGAGAGGTCGGCCAGCCCGCGCGCGTCGAACAACTGGGTCTGCGTCTTCGAGTGTTCTGCCGTGCCGACCGCGAGTGTCACCCCGGCCTGGAAGACGACTGGAGCGAGGAGTTGGAAGCGCACGGGCTCGGTCACCTCCTGCGTGCGAACGACCGTGCCCGCGAGGATGGTGACTGGCACGAGCGCCGGACGAGCCAAGCGGAGTTCCACCTGCGCCGTCGCCGGCTGCGCGCCGCTGAGCCGGTAGCCGAGCATCTTCGCCAGGGCCATGACGTTCTTGCGCTGGGTGGCCGTGACGAGGCGCGACTCCCGGGCGAGGTTGTCCTGGTAGAAGGTCAACACGTCGCCGACGAAGGCGAACATCTCGAGCAGCAGGTTGCCGAAGCTCGCGACGTCGAAGTCCGTCCAGTCAGGGAAGACGCTCTTCAGCAGGGCGATGAGCCGCGCCCGGAGCGAATCGAAGTCCTTCGATGTGTAGTCGACAGAGTGAGGGAGCGCGGCCACTGCGGGCCAAAGCGCAAGTTGGCGCTCAGCGGGGACCGGTCACCGCGTCACGGGGACTTCCGTTGTCGCGACCAGGGCTCCCTCTCGCACGCGAACACGCAGGCTCAACGACGGGCCGACCTGCTGGAGCTCAACCCCGAGCAAGTGCGCGCCAGGCACCCACCGATCGAGCGCGTCGCGTACGTACACTCGCGCGAGCTCGCCGAGGACCGCGTCGTTGCGCTGGTGGCGCAGCAAGGCGAGTCCTGCGCCGAAGTTTGTGCGCCACCGCAGCTCACCCGAGGAACGCGGCGTTGCACCCTCGGTCAGCAGTGCCTGGCGGACCTTCGAGGCGAGAAGAGACTCCCCACTGCCGACCGCGAAGTCGCGCTTCTTGTCGCGCCTGAAGGGGGTCAACAAGTTGGAAGGAGCGCGCATCAGGGCACCGGAATGGCGCTACGCAGTTGCTGCAGCGTGCGCACGAGGTCGTCGAGCGGCTTCACGGCCTCGTCGAGAGGCTTGCCGGACATCGCGGAGAGGTCAGGCGCCTTCGGGCCGCCGATCATCGCCATGAAGATGTCGAGGATGCCCAGCAGCGTGCCCAACGCTCCGAGCCCCTTGCCCAGGTTCGCCGCCTCCTGCTCGATGTTCGCGCGCGTACAGGCGGCAATGGCTCTGAGCCCCGGGTCGTTGAGCTCGGTCGCGAGTTGAGTCATTCGCCCCAACTGCTGCGCCTGCACCTGCAGGAAGACCAGCTGGTCGCGGAGCTTGCTCAGCGTGTCGAGCACCAGGTCGACCACGCCGATGATTGTGTACGGCAGCGACAACTGCGGCACGAGCCGGAGCAGCTTCGAGACCTTCTTGGTCATCTCAACGATGGCGCTCACCAGCTTCGTGGGGTCTGGCGGCGGACCGAGCGACTCCGGGATGGCCTTCACCGTGTTGAACACTGCGATGACGGCGTCGAGGATGTTGAACACTGGCATGAGTGGCGTGAGCGCAGGCTGAATCACCTTCAGCAAGTCTTGCTGCTGCATCGTGACGCCGCCGGGCAGCGTGATTGAAACTGGGTCAGGGGCCGCCGTGAGGCGCTGAAGAAGTGGGAGCACCCGAACACAAGGTCGAGGCACTGGTGACAAGGGGACGTCACCGCAACCCCGAAAGCCACCTACTCGATGGTTCCGGCATCAATTCTTCCAGCGAGCTCGCGTAGCCAGCTCGCCCACTTCACCGAGCTTTCTGCATACTCAGTGCTGCGCTCGTCGAACGAGACGGGTACCCCAATCAGCCGAGCATGTGTCGAGGGGGCCCAGAACTCCCCGCGGCCCGCTCCACGCAGCCTCCAAACTGCCCCGCCACTGATGCCGCGCGGGTGACCCAACTGAACAGTTGCTCCCGGCGAGAACTCGGCGAGTTCAGGGCGATCGGCCAGTTGAGGAAACGCCTTGTTCTCGGGGCCAACGGTAGCCTCGCCCCACTCGATCTCGAGACGCCCCTTCTTGTCGTGGCCCTTCACGCCGGTCACATAAGTAACCGTCGAGAGCAGGTAGCGATTCGCAGCGCCGGGGTCCTTGAACGCGAGATAGTTCGGCATCCCGACGGCGAAGATCACGTCGGTCGACAATACGTCGTCAGCTCCGTCGACGACGTCCAAGCTCGCTGCGATGGGAGCGAAGTCGCTGTGTAGGCCCTTCTTGAGGGTCACGATTGCAACGTCGACGGGTTTGCCGTCGTCGTGTGCCCCTGGGAAGAAGTGAACGCTCGTCCCCGCGTCGCGAAACTCGCCGCCCTCGCGCGAGACACCTGGAGCCAAGACCCGAATGGGACGCCAACCTTGAGGGAGGTCGTCCTCGAGGAGATGCCTCGCGGTCAGCAGGAACGGAATTCCACGTGCGGTCTTGAGGATGACGCCACTGCCGACATGACCCGCCAGATCGTCGGCAGCGACGATGCATACTGACGTTTGTGAAGCGAACTCGTTCTTGGCCTTGTCGGCCAATCGCTGCACAAGTTCTGAGTCGATGCCTTCGGTCGTCATGGAACGGAGCGTAGTAGCGCGCCGCGGCGAGGTGCGACCGTCAGATGGGGTGCGCGCTCGGCCGCACGACCCGCCCCCCGATGGTGATGAGAGGCGCCTCGATTGAAATGGCGCCCACGGCCTTCAACGTGAGCGCGGTCGTTGCCTCAAGGGTGACAGTGTTGTCCTCAGCGTCGAAGGTGAGGGAGTCGCCGGTCTTCTTGTTGGTCAGCTTGAGCTTGCGACCCTTCTCCGACTCGTCGAGCTCGATGCGGAAGGTCTTCGTCGCGAACACGCGGTTATCGGGCGGGTTCCGCTGCGCCTCGACGGGCACCTCGCTGTCGCCGCCCGGCTTCCCCCAGTGCGCGGCGAGGTAGTACGGCGCGTCCTCCTTGCCCTGGTTGAAGAAGACCGCGACCTCTGCGTGCTTCTCGGGGACGGCGAAGAAGCCTCGGTCCTTGCTGCCACCCCCGACGGTCCCGAGCGGCCAGGCCCAGGCGCTCTCCGGCTCGATGACGCCTGGGATGCACACGCGCACACGCCCAAGCTGGGCGTCGTCGTTCCTGTCGGTGACGTAGCCGACGTACATGCCGAGGCGCAGCGTGTCGTTCCGCTGGATGTCGTCGTCGAAGGTGCTCATCGCGGCACGCTCATTCCCGACTCCGGGTCCTCGGCGCCGATGGTCTTCCCGTCGCGGCGGTACTCAACGTGGGTGCCACCGAGTTCGGCTTCGACCACCTCGATGGGCTTGAGCGCAGCCCCGGCCGCCGGCGGGTTGCGGTTCGGCTGACCGCCCTGCGGCTGCCCCTTCACACCAGTGCCCAGGCCGTCGCGCGTCAGCTTGAGGTCGACCACGTACCCGCTGGCGCCGATGACGTGCTTCGCCTCGGTCACGTAGTACTTCCCCGAGAGCGCGCTCGAGATGCCCCGCACCTCGACGACGGCCTTCGCGCGCAACGTCGGGTCGCCCACCACCTGCATCGACAGCTTCACCGTGTCCCGCTCGGCGGCGCGGAACCGGGCGGCGGCCTCCCGACTGGCAGCATCGGAGCTCGTCGCCGCCGTCGGGTGCGCGCTGGCCGTCGCGTTCCGTCGCTGGAGCGACGTCATGCCCATCTCCGGGTCCACGACCTCGACCAATTCCCCCAGCGTCGGCCGACCGATGGTCGAGCTACTGGCGCTCGCCTCCACGGGCCCCTTGTTGAGCGGGTCTCTCCCTCGCACGTCGACGCGCCCCACCCGCCGCACAAGGTCGGTCTCGACGCTGACGGACATCACGTCGCCACGCCGGGGGTCCGAGTACCAGGTCAGCACGTGGGTCGGCGGCGAGGCCTGATCGCGCGGCCTCCAGTGGAAGCCGGAGTCGTCGATGAAAAACTCGAACTCCTCGCGCGCGGCGAGGCGGCGAAGGAAGCGCGCGTCGGTCTCTCCCGCTTGGTGCACCGACTCGAGCACCTCCGCGGTGTCGCCGATGTCGACCTCGCCGACGAAGCCGTACTCGGCTGCCACCTCGCGCACGACGTCGCTCCGGCGCCGCCCCGCCCACGAGCGCGTCTTCGCCGTGAGGTTCATCAGCACGCTGGTCGCCTGCCCCTCGACGGTGAGCGTCTGGAAGCCCTTGAGCTTCTTCACCACCACCCGTCGCGGCGGCGCCATGTTTCCTGGGTAGCCCCAGGAGACTTCGAGCACCGCCCCGCCCGCGAGCTCCGGCACCTCGAAGAGTGAGAGGTCGAAGTTGTCGAGCTGGATGGACGCCTGGTCCGCCTTCAGCGCCGTGTCTTCGAAGGTGAAGCCGAGGATGCGGCCGTCGAGGTTGATGGGCACTCCGTTGGCGGCGCTCTCCGACGGCAGCGCTGTGATGCGCACCCCGGGCGCGCTTCGGTCTGCGGGCGTCATGCGTCCCTCCGCCGCTGCTCGCCGAGGATGACGTCGGTCAGCACCCGCACGCTGGGAACGAGCAACGGCCGCCCGACGTCGAGCTGCAGCGTCGGGTCGATTATGGGGTCCGGCTGGAAGTCGGCGATGGCCCACCAGAAGCCGCACGCCCGTGGGAGCGGCGCGAAGTACTGCCCGGCGAGGTCGAACAACGTGTCGCCCTGCGCCACGACGTGGGTGCGCGTGTCGGGCTGCGGCTGGAAGCCGCAGGGCTCGCGCTCGGTGAGGAAGAGGCGGCCGTCCTCATCGCGGACTGCGTGCGTGAAGGCGTGCCGCGAGCCGACCTGCGGAGCCATCACGACACCTGCCGGCGGAGGTCCTCGCTCGTCACGCGGCGGTCGAGCACTTCCTCGAAGGTGACCGAGGCGGCGTAGGCGAGCAGCGTCGAGTCGACTGCGAACTGGCGGTACTGAAAGTCGACGCTGGCGACGACGCACTCGATGGTGACGACGTTCGGCCAGATGAGCAGTACGCGCGGTGGGGCGGTGGGCAGCACGCC
>JADCJJ010000020.1 GCA_020247085.1 Myxococcaceae bacterium
CACGATCGTACGCATCAACGTGAAACGGAGCCTCATGGCGCCTCGGAGCATGCGGGTACTCGAGAGTCTGACAGGAAGTTCCGACAGGAGAAATGGGGCGATGCGATGGGCGCGGGTGGTGGCTCGGCCCCACGCCCACCGGGTGCTTGGCGCCAGAGGTGGTGAAGGCTCGCCGTCAGCCGGGGCGCGACGAGGCGAACGCCGAGCGAGGCCCGCGGTGAGCGCAGCGAGACTGGCCTGTGTCCGCTCGTGCGCCACGCGGGGGTTGTTCATGGCGAGGGTGGCCCCGGAGGCCTCGCGCCGTGACGGGACCGGTTCCGGAGGGGTGGCGGCGGCGCGCGTGCCGTCGGAATGACCCCGGCCTGGTCAACTCGCACGCTCAGCCCCCCCAGGGACCGGATGAGCTCGTCCGTGGTCTGCGAGCGCCGGAGGCCATCGCCGCAAGCCAGCGTCTTTGGCGCGAGGACCCCGAGGCTCAGCGGAGGGCGCGCGTCCGGCGTCGCGTCGCCGTCGTCACCGTGGCGCTCCCCACGCTGGCGACCGCCCTGCGCCGAGCTGGTCCTGGTTGGCGCACGCTCCCTCGGGCGCCGCTGGGATACGCTGGCGCGGTGACGAAGGGTCCGGTCCTCATCGTCGACGACGACCCGAACCTGCGCGAGGTGGTGCGGGTCGCGCTCGAGCTGCAGCAGTTCGCCGTCGTCGAGGCGGCCGACGGGCTGGCGGGCGTGAAGGCCTTCGAGCAGCACCGGCCCGTCGCCGTGGTGCTCGACCTGATGATGCCCGAGCTCGACGGCTTCGAGGTCTGCCGGCGCATTCGGGCCGCGAGCCGGGTGCCCATCGTCTTCCTCTCGTCGCGCGACGACGAGCTCGACCGGGTGCTGGGCCTCGAGCTCGGCGGCGACGACTATGTCACCAAGCCCTTCTCGCCCCGGGAGCTGGTCGCCCGGGTGAAGGCCGTGCTGCGCCGGGCGAGCCCCGCGCCCGAGGCGGCAACGCCGGTGACGAGAGAGGCGCGGCTCTCGCGCGGGCCGCTCACGCTCGACTTCGAGGCGTGGCGGGCCTTCTGGCGTGACGCCGAGGTGACGCTGACGGTGATGGAGTTTCAGCTGCTGGCGACGCTCCTGCGCGCGCCCACGCGGGCCTTCACCCGCGACGAGCTCATCGAGCGCGCCTACGAGGGCGTGGTGGTGAGCGACCGCACCGTCGACAGCCACATTCGCCGGGTGCGGCAGAAATTCGCGGCCGTCGGCGGGGCGGTCGTCGAGACGGTGCACGGCGTGGGGTACCGCCTGGGCCTGCCGTGACCGAACGCTGGCTGCCGCGGCTGTGGATGGTGCTGGCCGCGGTGGCGGTGGTGGCGGTGGTCGGCGCCATCGGCGGGCTCTCGCTGGTGCGGTTCTACGACGACCAGCTGGTGCGTCAGACCGAGGGCGAGCTGCTCGCGCAGGGGGCCGTGCTGGTCGAGGTGTTCGCCTCGAAGCTCGCCGAGCGCCTCGACGATGAGCGCGCGTATGGCCTGCCCGTGCGGGTGGCGCGCCCCCGCGCGGCGGACCCGACCCTGACGCCGCTGGTGCCGGTGTTGAGCGCGAACGACCCCGTGCTGCCGGCGCCGCCGCTGGCGCCGCCCGCCAACACCGCGGCGGAGCCGAGGGCGCAGGACGCAGCGCTCGCGATGGCGGCGCTGCTCGACCAGGTGAGCCACACGACGCTCGCCGGCCTGCGGTTGGTGGACGTGAGCGGGGTGGTGCTGGCCTCGAGCCAGGAGGACGTCGTCGGGCACACCGTCGAGGGGCGCGTCGAGTTCCAGCGGGCACTGACGGGCGAGGCCGTCAGCCTGCTGCGCGAGCGCGCGCCCGACCCGCGAGACACGGCGCTCGAGGGGCTGTCGAGGTCGAACGCGATTCGCGTGGTGGTCGCGCTGCCGGTGGTGCGCCACGAGCGCGTATGGGGCGTGGTGATGTTGTTGCGTACGCCGATGACGCTGGCGAAGGCCGTCTACGGCGACCGCAGGAGCCTGGGCGTCACGGCGGCCGTCCTCGGCGGCGTCATCGCGCTGGTGGTGCTGGGGCTGTCCATCGCGGTGGTGCGGCCGGTGCGGGCGCTGGTGCGGCAGACGCGCGCCATCGCGGCGGGCGACGACGCCGGCGCGAAGGCCATCACCCGGCCGCGCGTCGCCGAGCTGGCGGAGCTGTCGGTGAGCCTCGAGGCGATGGCGGGCCTGCTGACGCAGCGCGCCCAGTACATTCGTGGGTTCACCGCGAGCGTCTCGCACGAGTTCAAGACGCCGCTCGCCGCGATGCAGGGGGCCCTCGAGCTGCTCGAAGACGAGCACGACGCTCTGGCCCCCGAGCAGCGGCGCCGCTTCTTGTCGAACCTGCGCGCCGACGTGGAGCGGCTGACGAGGCTCGTGGAGCGGCTGCTGCTGCTCGCGCGCGCCGACGTCGTCTCGGTGAAGGCCGAGACCGCCGAGGTGACGCCGCTGGTGAGGGCGCTCGCCCAGGAGCGGGTCGAGGTCTCGGCCGAGGAGGGGCTTCGGGCGGCGATGCCCGCCGATGCGCTGGCGGCGGCGCTCGGGCACCTCGTCGAGAACGGGCTCGAGCACGCGGGGCCTTCGGCGACCGTCCGCGTGCGGGCGGCGCGGCTGGGAGCGCACATCGTCGTCGACGTCACCGACGACGGGTCCGGCATCTCGGCGTCGAACGCAGCGCGGGTCTTCGAGCCCTTCTTCACCACGGCGCGCAGCTCGGGCGGCACGGGCCTGGGCCTGTCCATCGCTGCGTCGCTGCTCAAGGCCTTCTCCGGCAGCGTCGGGCTCGTGCCCTCCGAGAAGGGCGCTCATTTTCGCGTCGAGGTTCGCGCGGCGTGAAGTGGGGCGCTGGCCGGCGACGCTCGAGGCGCGGTCCCGGAATGGTCGCAGCTTCCGCCGCCGTCAGCGCTCCCGCGCAGTAGCGCTTCAGCACGTCCTTCTTCGTCCACTGGGCCTCGCTCATCAGCATCCGCCTCGTCGAGGGCGGACATTTTCCCTGGGCCGTTCACCGGACACTTTCCCTGGGCCACGACACGCGCCCTCAGCCTGGGTCGACGGGGCGCCGCTCCTTCGGTAGAATCCTTTCGTGCCACGCGTTCACCGACCCTCGCAGCACGCGGCGGTCCAGCGCCCGGGCCCTCGCGACTCGACGGGGGCTGCCGTTGAGACGTCGCCCGCGGCGGCGTCGGGGTGGGCGCCCCGGGCGGCGGGCAGGCGAATGCCGATACGCGGCTCGTACCAGGCCGACCCGCCGCTCCCCGACGCCAGGTACGACGGGTTCTTCGTCGGCGTCCGGGGGTCCCTGGCGGGCCCACGGTCGTCTCTCTTCGGAGTTCCGCCCGTGCTCCCGGAGGGCGGGGACGCCAGGGGCCTCACCATCTTCGTCAACGGCGTCGCCAACTCCCGCGAAGACCACGTCGCCTCGATGCAGGCCCTCGCCAACGCTGCGTCGACGGCGGTCGTCGGCGTACACAACGCGACCGGCGGCCTGCTCCGTGACCTCGTGCAGGCCGGCAAGGACAAGCTCGGGTCGCGCAACTCGGCGACGGGTCCGCTCGAGGGCGCCATCCTCGACGGCTTGAAGCGAGGCACGCCGCTCCACCTCGTCGCCCACAGCCAGGGGGCGTTGCTGGTGTCGCAAGCCCTGGGGGGGGCGATGGAGCGCCTCGTCGGAGAGGGCCTCAGCCGGCCAGAGGCCGAGGCCCGTCTGGCGGCAGTCACGGTCGAGACCTTTGGCGGAGCCGCGGCGCAGTGGCCCGACGGGCCGCGCTACGTCCATTACGTGAACTCGGAAGACCCCGTTCCCGGCTGGCTCGGCACCAGCGACGCGGGCAGCGGCGTCCGTCGACGCGCCGCCCGCGCTGGCCGGGCCGTCGACTCCATGGTGTCGGTCGTCGGCCTCGACTCCACCCTGGCGGAGCGGACCGCCACCCGCGTCGCCGATACCCTCCTGGGGTACCCGGGCCGCGGGGCGGTCATCAAGCGGTTCACCGACCCCGGCCCGCCCGGGTCGATGAGCGCGCACCTCTTCACCACCTACCTCGCGCACCGGGAGCCGCTGGACGGGCCCGGCTGAGCGGCGGCGGCGCGCGCCCAGCGCGGCGTCACGAGAGCCACGCGCGCAGGTGCTCGAGCACCCGGCGGTCGCTGATGAGGTCCTGGTGGCCGAGCGACGGGAGCACCACCTGGTGCGCTTGCGGAAAGTCCAGCGCGAGGGCCGGCGAGGCGTGCTGGCCCAGGGCGCTCGCGATGGGCACCAGGCCGTCTCCGAGCGCGAACGGCCCCTGCAGCTCCTTCGAGAGCGTGGCCGCGACGGCGTAGCAGCGCACGCCCTGCGGCAGCCGGTTCTCGACCCGCGGGTCCGCGTCGACGTCGAAGCGGTCGCCGCGTTGCCACTCCTCGTCGCGCGTCAGCCCGAAGCGCAGGTCGGTGATGCCGGCGCTGCGCAGTTGCGCCAGCGTGCGCAGCGGCGCTGACGCGCGGCTCCTGGCGAGGAGGGCGCCCACCGCGTTGCCGAAGCGCTCGAGCGGGGCCCCCTGGTGTGGCGTGCCCAGGAAGACGAGCGTCGAGAGGTGCCGACGCCACGCCCGCTGGTGGGCCTCGGCCTCGAGGCACGCCGCGCGCGCCACCAGCCCGCCCATGCTGTGCGCCACCACGGCCAGCGACTCCACCGGCACCGGCCAGCGCTCCACCAGCGCCTCGAGCGCCTGGCTCAGCGCGGAGCCGTTCGTCGACACGTGCAGCCCCGAGTTGTACCGCGCCGCCACCCAGGTGAGCCCCAGCGAGGCCTCGAGCGCCTCGCCCAGGTGCTGCCCGTCACGCTCGAAGCAGGCGTCGGTGGCGCACGAGCCGTGCACCAGCACCAGCACCCTCCCCGAGATGGGCGGCACCAGCTCGTCGAGGGGGCGGTCGCGCCGCCGCAGCTCCGGGCGAATCGCCAGCGTCGAGCCCTGCGCCTCGAGGCGGTCGCCCAGCACCCCGTTGAGGACGCCGAGCGCCAGGTCGTACTCGCGCGAATCGCCCCCCGGCCCCAGCACCGGCTCGAGCTGCTCGAGCACCGTGTCGAGCCCGCGGCCGACCCACTCGGTGATGAGGCGAATGCCCGCGTAGGTCGGCGCCGACAGGAGCGTGACGAGCGGCTCCAGCGGCCTGCCGAGGAGCGCCGGGCCTCCGCCAATGGCCACGTGCATGTCCTGAACGACGCCCGTCACCCCGCGTGTCGCCTCCACCGCCAGGCGCACCGCCTCTCTCAGCTCTGCGGCCCGCGTTCGCGACATGGCGTTCCGTACCACGGCCCGCCGGCGAAGGGGCGCCTGTGGCTGGAGGCGGCGGCGTCGCGCTCGACGCGGCCGTCCGCGCCGGCGGGGAACCACCTCCTCCTCGCGGAGGAGAATCACTCGCGCTCACGAATGATTCGGCCAACAAGCCCGTTCGATATAGTTCCAGATCATGTCCCTGCATCGAAGTGCCTGGTTGTTCCTCTCATTGGTCGCCTGCGGCGGCGCCGGGCGAGTGCTCACCGACGCCGAGCTCGAAGCGACGGCGGCGGCGCTGCGACCCGCCGATGAAGGCCTGCTGGAGTGGGCGCGCTCGGTCTCCGACGCCGGGGTCGTTGGCGTCGGAGAGTCCACCCACGGCTCTCACGAGCTGCAGCTCGACAAGCTGAAGGCCCTCGAGGTGCTGAGCGCGACGGGCGACCTGGTGGGGATTGGCTTCGAGGTGCCGGTCGGCGAGGCCCTCGACCTCGACCGGTACGTTCAGGGCGGCGAGGGCGACGTGCGCGGGCTGGTCGCGCGGCTGGTGTACTGGGTCGCCGCGACCGAGGCGATGGTCTCGCTCGTCGAGTGGCTCCGCGCCTTCAACGCGCAGCGGCCCCCGGTGCAGCGCATTCACTTCTTCGGCTTCGACACCCAGCACCCCTGGCGGGCGCTGCAGACCTTCGCGTCGCGCTGGCGAGCGCTCGACCCTGCGGCCGCCGAGCGCGGGCTCGGAGCCTTCGCGTGCGTCGCGCCCGTCCTCGAGAAGGACCTGGGCGTCGGCCGCGCGCGGCTCCAGGCGTACGACGCGCTCATCGCTGCCGTGGTCCCCGGTGGAGACGCCCGGCCGTGCCTCGAGCAGTGCCGCGCCGCGACCGCCGCTGCGCTCGCGGGCCCGACGGACGCGGACTTCCGCTACGTGGCCACCACCGCCTGCGGGTGGTTCGCGCAGGTCGTCGCCAGCACCGAGAACGGGGTCTACGGAGGCTGGAACCAGCGCGACCAGTTGATGGCCGAGAACGCGCTGCGATTCCGGGAGCTGCACGGGAACCGCCGCGTGCTGGTCTCGGCGCACGATGGTCACCTTCGCCAGCGGCGCGACCTGCCGGCCCCGGGGGCGCTCGACCTCACCACCAGACAGGCTCCGGCTGCGGTCGGCGAGGAGCTGTTGACGATGGGGCTGCGGCTCCAGGTCGCCGAGGTCGGGTACACCACCTTGTCGCTCCTCACCGCCAGGGGCACGGTGCGCGCCTTCAGCGAGCAGGTCAGCACCCTGGCGGCGAAGGGCGTGATTCAGTCGAACGCCTTCACCGCGCCCCGGGGTTCGCTGTCGGGCCAGCTCTCGCGGCTCGGGCGTGCGCGCGTCATGCTCCCCGTGGCCGGTGGGCCTGCGTGGCTCTCCGAGCCCATTCCCATGCTGTCCATCGGGTCGGGCTTCTCGTCGCTCGACCTCACCACGACCATGGCCCCCGCGGCCGAGTTCGACGCCTTCCTCTTCACCGAGGAGACCTCGTCGTCGAAGGTCATGCCTGAGCTGGAGATCGCCTTTCAATGAGCGCCCTCGCCTTGTCGCTGCTGCTGAGCGCGGCCCCCACCGAGTTCGACCTCGGCGCCTCGCTCGGAGCGTCGAGCTTTCGCCTCGACCCCTCGTCGCTGCAGGTGGGCCCCCGGGTGGCGGTCGGCGCGCAGACGACGCTGGGCGGCGTGCCCCTGGGCGCGCGCGTCTCGGCGCAGTACGACCTGGTCCGGTTTCCGGTGCTCGAGGCGAAGGCGCAGGTCTTCACGTGGTTCCGCTTCGGCGTGCTCGCCCCCTACGCCGGCGCCGGCCTCACGGCGTTCGCGCAGAGCCCCGTGGCCCTGCACCTGCACGCCCTGCTGGGGCTCGAGGCCCGCTTCGGGAAGGTCTTCGGGGCCTTCGTCGAGCTGACCCCCGGCGCGCTGCTCGACCCCGACGGCGCGGTCTTCTGGGCCGGCGGCGACATCGGCGTTCGCTTTCACTTTCCAGTGGGGCAGCCCTGACCCCGGCGCGGGTACCCAGGCGCGGCGCTCCTCTGGTGGAGTCCGGTCATGTCGCTCTCGACCTTCCTCCGGCGCACCGACGTGGCGCTCACGCTTCGCTGGTGCGCCGCGGCCGTCCTGGTGAACTGGGCGGTGCTGACGCTCGGGCTGGTGCTGCTGCTGCACGCCCTGCGGGGTGACTCGGTGCCAGAGCAGCTCGTGACCGCGACGGCCGAGCGCGCCATCGAGGCCGCTCCGCTGGTCTCCACCGGGCGCGAAGACGCCATCGAAGCCTGGCGCATGACCTTGCAGCAGGGCGCTCCATGGACGCTGAGCCGCTGGCCGTGGGTCGCCACGCCAGAGGTACGCGCGGTGGCGCTCTCGAGCACCTCTCCCTGCGGTGAGCTCGCCGCGTGCGTGCGCGAAGGAGAGTGGATCACCAGCGGTCGAGTCGACGCCGGGCACGTGCTGGTGGTGACCTTCGATGGCGCGAAGACCGCGGCCACGTTGGGGCCGATCGGAGCGCAGACGGCCATCGTGCTGCTGCTGCCGCTCTCGTTGGTGACGGGGGGGCTGGGCGCGGCGCTCAGCTGGGGCCTCTCGCGGCGGTTCAGGCGGCGCGTCGAAGGCCTGCTCGCGACCATCGACGGGTGGGCGCAAGGCGCCTGGGGGCTGCGGCCACCACCGTCAGCGGGCGATGACGAGCTCGCCCGGGTCTCGGCGCGCCTGGTGGGGTTGATCGAGCAGCTGGCGAAGCTGAGCGCGGGGGAGGTGGCCGCGGCGCGCGACACGCTGCTGCGGGCGCTGCACGACGACGTCAAGCAGGACCTGTTCGCGGCGTCGCTCCAGCTGGCCCTCGCGCCAGATCGCAGCGGTCCGGTCGCGTTGGCCCGGAGCTCCATCGCGCGGGCGCAGGCGGGCCTCGGCGCGATGCTCTCCCGACGGCCACCCGGAGCTGCTGCCGCCGCGTCGCTCGCCGAGCTCGTCGCTGGGCTGGCCACGGCCTGGAGCCGCGCCGTCGAGTGCCAGCGCCTCGACGAGCCGCCGCCGGGCGTCGCTGGAGCCCTGGTCCGCGCTGCGACGAAGGAGGCGTTGATCAACGCCTTCCGACACGGCGCCCCGGGGCCGGTCTCGCTCACGGTGACGCGGTCTGCCGAGCTGGCGTGCGTCGAGGTCGTCAACCCCGGCCAGGTGCGGCTGCAGGCGCCGCGCGGTGGCCTCGGCTGGCTCGAGCGCGACCTCGCCCGCGCCGGTGGCCGCCTCGAGCTGACGTCGGCCGGCCCACGGCTGGTTCGATTTCGGGCCGAGCTCCCGCTGACGGGGGCGCCATGACGCTGGTGATGGTCGACGACCACCCGCTGGTCCGCAGTGCGCTGGTGCAGCTCCTGCGAGCGCAGGGCCTCGAGGTCGCCGGAGAGGGCTCGCGGCGCGCCGACCTGGTGCCCCTCTTGGCGCGCCACCGCCCGACGGTCGCCGTGGTCGACCTGCTGCTGCCGGACGGGCCGGTGACCGACGCGCTCGCCGCGGCCCGGGAGGCCTCGCCTGGCACCGCCTTCTTCGTGCTCACCAGCGCAGACGACGACAGCCAGCTGCTGTTGGTGATGCGGGCGAGGGTCGAAGGCTTCTGGCTCAAGACGGCGCACCCCGAGCAGCTCGTCGCTGGAGTCCTCGAGGTCGCGCGGGGCCGGAGGTCGATCGACCCCGAGGTCGCCGCCCGCCTCGCGAGCCTCGAGGGGCGAGGGCCTTCCGCGGCAGCCCTGCAACGCCTGACGGACCGGGAGCTCGAGACGCTGGCGGCACTCGGCCGGGGCGAGACCAACCAGCAGATGGCGGAGTCGATGGGCGTCGCGGTGGTGACGGTGAAGACGCACGTCTCGAACGTCCTCGCCAAGCTGGGCCTGCGCGATCGCACCGAGGCCGCGGTCTTCGCGTGGCGGGCGGGCGTCGTGCGTTGACGCAGCGGGTCCCGGCGCCGTCGTCCCGGGGCTGCGGGCGCCGGAGCCGTCGTCTCTGCTCTCATTGCTGCGGGCCTGGCGTTGGGGGCGCCCGTCGCGTGGTGCGGCTTCGACGTGCGCCGCAGGCCGCGCGCCGGGAGGCGCCGACGGCGGCTGACGCAGGGGGCCCGGTTTCGGGCTCCATCGTCGAGCGGCCTTCCCGTATGATCTGGTGATGCCGCTCCTGCTGTCTCTGGTCGTCTTGTCGGCGCAGCCGGGCGAGGCACCGCCCGGGTGGTTCGCCGGTCTCGAGGCGCACGGCACGCTCTTGAGCGGGGTCGCTGAGCGCTCCCTGCTCGGCGTTCGCTTCGGTGGGGCGCTGAGGGGCGGGCGACGCTTCGAGGGGCACTGGGGGTTGGCCGGTCTCGTCGAGAGCAACCTCTGGCTGGCGACCGAGCTGTCGCGCGCCCGGGTCCTCCGGGGGGCGTTGAACCTCGGCGTCGGCCCCGAGTTCCGCTGGGTCGGCGACCACCTTCGCGCGTCGCTTCTGGTGGGGCCGTCGATTCTGCTCACCCCGACGCTGCTCGACGCGCCGGGCAGCGTGGGGGTCTTCGTCACCGTGACGCCGGCCCAGCTCGCGTGGGCGGTGCGCTCGCTGCGCATCACGCTGAGCGTCCTGTCGCTGTCCATCGTGGCGCCGGTGCTCCGCGGAATCCCCCTCGTCGACGTGCAGTTCCGCACCACCGTCGGCGTCGAGGTGCTCCCGTGAGGCGGTGGCTCGCGGCGCTGGTGCTGCTGGCGACCCTCGAGGCCCAGGCCTTCTCGGTCGGCACCGGCTTCTCCAGCGGCTGTCACGAGCGGCTCACGGCGTCGCTCTATTCCCTGTACGTCGTCGACCTGCGGTTCTCTGGCATCGAGCTGCCCAGGGGCGAGCCGTGGAGGAAGCTCAGCGACGCTTTCACGAGCGAGTTCCACCTGGAGGCGTTCGACGACACCCGGCGCGCCATCATCGTGAGCGTGCTCCTCGGCGTTCGCGCCCCCGACACCCACTCGCACTCGCTGTTCGAGTTGAGCGCGACGCGCGACATCCACCTCGACCCGGCCGACCAGAGCGCTCACGCCCTGCGTGGCGTCGACGACGACGGCCCGGCGGGCGACACCGCGGCGCTCCTGGCGACCCGGGCGCACCTCAAGCGCAAGGTGTCCGAGGCGCTGGCACACCTCGACGAGCGCATGACGGTGTCGCTGGCGCTCGACTTCTACGGGAAGGTCGAAGTCGAGGTGCTGCGTGGCCCCTTTCATCTCGGCGAGGCGCTGCACGCCCTGCAGGACGCCTTCTCGCACATGCTGCGGACGCCCGACTTCCAGCGGGTGCAACACGTCATGAACTTCGTCGACGCGATGTCGACGCGCTACGACGAGGCCCGCGACGGGCTCCGGCACTCGTCCGGCCTCGACGTGTGTGACGAGCGCGGGGCGGGGCCGGCGCAGGCCGCCCGCGTCGCGAGCCTCGAGTTCCTCGACGGGCTCTTTCAGGAGGGCCCCGAGGGGGCAGACCGGGTCGTCGAGAGCTGGCTCGCCCACACCCCCGGGTGTTCGATCGAGAACGCGTACTGCGACAACGAGTTCGTCCCCGCCGCCCGGGCGAGCGGCACGACGCCGCTGCTCGGCTGCAGCATGACCGGCGCCGTGCCGCTCGTCGTGCTCGCGGCGCTGCTCCTTCGCCGTCGGCGCGCGGCGGCGCTCTCGCTCTCGCTGACGGCCTGTGGCGCGGCCCCCGCCCCGCTCGACCTCTCGTGCGAAGCCATGAGGCGCGCCGAGGCGTGCGGCGGTGACCTCGAGGGGCGCTGGTACGTGCTCTCGTCATGCCTGAGGCCGCTCGAGGTCGCGGCGCCGCCGACGTGCGAGGAGCCGTCGGTGGTGCTCGACCTCACCGCCACCGGGGCGCTCGAGGTGCGGGCGGAGCAGGCCCGCCTCGAGGTGCGCGGTCGGCTCCGCGAGGTGCTGCTCCGTCCGAGGTCGTGCAGCGCCAGCGGTGACTGCCTCGACGTGCCCGGGCTCGACGACGGGTTCCCCTGCTCGGTCCAGGGCGACGCGTGCGCCTGCTCCCGGGGAGGCGTCGGTCGCGAGGTGTTCGATGGGCCCATCACCCGCGCCGAGCGTCACCTCGAGGTCGCTGGCGAGCGGTTGCCCTACTGCGCTCGGGACGGCCGGTTGGTCGTCGAGGTGCCCGCCGCGCCGAGGCCGCTCCTGCTCGGCCTCGGTCGGGCACCGTCGGCGGGTCCGTAGCGGGCCCGGGGCCTCGCGACGCTCGAGGGGGCCGAGGCCGGCGTGGGCCAGTGCGCGCGCCTGTGATAAGTAGCTCTGCCTCTCCTTGATCGTGGCTCGATGGGGAGCCTACGAGCGGCGCCCATGGAAGGCCTCGGCAAGACCCTCGTCGTCCGGCGCGCGTCCGTCGCCAGCGTGCTCGCGCTCGGCGTCGTCGCGCTCGCGGGCCTCGGCCTCGCCGGCTTCCTCCTCGTGAGCGTCGACTGGGCGCAAGGCGTCAGCCACGACGTCCGCATGGGGCTGGGGTTCAGCCTCACCTTCGGGCTGCCCGCCGCCGCGGGGTGCTTCGTGAGCGTGCGCCGCCGCTTCGCCATTCGGGAGCGTGGCATCAGCGTGCGCCGGCTCTTCTCGAGCTTCGAGTTCCCGTTTACGGCCCTCGCTGCCATCGCCGTGCGGCGCACCACCACCAACCAGCGCGACCTGTTCTCGGGGAAGGTCGACGTCGGGTACCTGGTGACGGTCATGGACGACCGGGGCCGCGCGGCCGTGTTTGACCACCGTGGCTATGGCCTCGACGAGGTGGTCGAGCCCCTGCTCGAGCGGATGATCGGCGGCGTCACCGAGCAGCTCGAGCGGCGCCACGCGAGGGGCGAGGCCATCGCCTGGGCGCCGGGCGTCGTCATCGGGCCGGCGGCCGTGCAGCTGACCGCGAAGCGGCGCGAGCTGTCGCTCGACGACGCCGAGGTGCGCCTGCTGATGGGCAACGGCGTCGTCGAGCTCCTCCGTCGCGACGAGCACCTCGCGACGCTGCCGGTCGACGGGGTGAACTTCGAGCCCGGCCGAAGGCTGCTCGCGGCGGTGAGCGCGTGGCGGGTCGGCTCGTAGCCAGCAGGCGCCCGGCGTCTGTGACGGCTGGGTCGCCTGCCGGTCCACACGGCGGGGCATGGCGGCGAAGGGCTCGACGGAGGGCGGAGGCCCGGTCGTGCGCCGAGTGACGCGCGGGGCCCTCGCCGGCGCGTTCGGGCCGCGTCGGTGCCGCGGCGCTCACGGTCGGCAGGGCACCTGGTAGCGCACCTCGACGATGGCGCCGTGCTCGGGCGCGAAGAGCTCGGAGAACTCGACGGCGCCGGCTCCCGGCTCGAGCTGCCATTGCCGCACGCCGTCGGCGTTCACCGCCGGCACGTCGACACCGTCGACCCGCACGCTGAGGGGACTGAGGGGGGCCGGGCTCGCCCGGAGCGGGAAGCTCGCGCGCACCCCGGCGATGGCGCCGCCGAGCTGCGCCAGCGTGCGGCCCCAGTCCGGCGAGCAGATCGACCGGAAGAGGCCGCCGGTCAGTCCGACGAGGGCCTCGTGCACGCCGCTCGACGTGCCGCTGGGCGAGCCGTTGCACGTCGGCGTCGGGCCGATGACATTGTACGTGACGCCGGGCCGCAGGCGCGCCAGCGCTCCCCACAGCTGGTGGACGGGCAGCGGCGCCTGGTCGGGCTCGTCGCTGACGCAGATGACCGTCAGCGACGCGCCGGGCCGCAGGAAGTCCGGGTTCGCCCCGAGCGTCGCCACCGCCGGGAGCGCGCAGGACTCGGTGGCGTCGCCGTTCACGCCGACCGAGACGAGCCGGCGGAACTCGGCCGCGAGCGCGGGCGTTCCGGGCTCGAGGAGCCGGTGGCCAGCGGGTGAGGTGACGAAGGCGGGCGCCCCACCGTCGGCCGGCATCGTCGTCGTCACCACGCCGATGCGAAAGTCCACGCCGCGCGGCTGCAGCTCGCGCAGGAACGCCTCGAGGTTCGCCGCCAGCGCCGCCTGCTTGTCGGACATCGAGCACGAGTCGTCCACCACGAGCAGGACGTCGGCCGTCGCGCGCCCCTGCTGGAAGACGTCCACGTTGTCGGGCGTCGGTGCGCCCCGGCCCTGGAGCACACAGACGTCGGTGAGCACTCCGCCGTCGAGGCCGGCCTCGACCCGCAGGGCGCCGCGGTCGTCGCCGATGTCCCGCGGCGCGTAGCGCAGGGGGACGGTCATTCGCGCGCCGGGGGCGAGGGAGAGCGGCAGGGTGGGGCCGCCCGTCATCGCGAAGTCCCCCGGGGTCGCGGCCACGAGCGACAGCCCGCGCACCTCGACCGGCCCCTGGCACGTGTTGACCACCGTCACCGTTCGCGTCGCCGTCGCGCAGCCGGCCTGCACGGTGCCGAAGTCGAGCGCCGAGGGCTGCAGCAGGAGGCAGCCGGGGCCCACCGTGGCCGTGAGCGGCACCAGCCGGGGCGGAGCCACCGCGTCGTCCAGCTCCACCTCGACGAGGCCGGAGAGCTGTCGGGGGCTCGCCGCCGTGGCGGGGTGCCAGGCGCGCACGGTGAACGTCAGCGCGCCCCCCGGCAAGACCTCGACCGGCGCCTCGGCGCCCACCAGCGAGAAGGCAGCGTCGCTGCCGCCGCCCAGCCGCACCGCCGACACGTGGCACGGGGTGTCAGCGCCAGGATTTCGGAGGGTGAGCAGCAGCTCCCGCGGTGAGTCGCGCAGGAGCCCGAAGTCGAGGGCCGCTGGAGCCACCTCGACGTCGCACCGCGGCACCTCGACGACGTCGGCGACGACGAGCACCTCGGCCTCGGGCTCGTCGGGGTCGTTCGAGCGCAGCACGACGGCCCACGCCTTCTTCCCCGGGGTGCGGGCCGCGAGGAAGAGCGGTACCACCAGCCCCTGTCCCGGCCCGAGGCCGGCGTCATTCCCCGGGGCCGACGAGGGGCCCGCTGGGCACCGGCTCGTCGAGGCGTCGAGCGCGCCGACGCACAGCTCGTCGAGCGGCGTGGACGACGAGGTGACGCGCCAGGGCGCCGTCCAGCGCAACGGCCCGGCCCCGACGTTTCGCACCTCGATGACGCGCTCGGCGAGGGCCACGCCCCCCTCGCGCAGGACGAGGCGGCCCAGGTCCAGCACGGGCGTCGCCTCGAGGTCTGGGGGCAGCTCACGCCGCCGTCCCAGCACCTCGAGCTCACGCGCACATGACGAGGGCTCCGCGCAGGTGCTCGCCCCGACGTGGAGGGTGGCCTCGAAGCTGGCCGCCGGCCCGGGACCCGGGGCGAAGCGCAGCTCGATGGCCTGCCGCTCCCGTGGCGCCAGCGTCGCGGGGGCCCAGCGCGCCTTGAAGGGCGCCGCCGTTGGGACGTGCTCGACCGACTCGAGCTCGAGCGGGCCGAGCCCGTCGTTCTGGACCCACACCACGCGCGTCGATGCGCCAGCTCCCTCGACGACCCCGAGGTCGAGCCGACCGGCTGACGCGGGCCCGAGGCCGCTGCGCCACTCGACCTCGTCGGCGCCCACCCAGACGAGGGTGAGCTCACCCAGCCACGGGCTCGTCCTGCCACACGAAGAGGTGAGCGACAGGGTGACGACGGCCGCGAGCCAGGTGGCGAGGCGCGGCGGGGTTGCCACTG
>JADCJJ010000200.1 GCA_020247085.1 Myxococcaceae bacterium
ACCCGTTCGATGCGCAGACGTTCGTGAACATCGCGGTGCTCATCATCACGCGCCCCTTCGCGCCGCTGCCGGAGAAGAACCAGCTGGGCGAGGCGATTCCGCCGGCGCTCCGCGCGCTGGTCGAGCAGTGCCTCGAGAAGCAGCGCGAGGCGCGCCCCCAGACGATGGCCGAGGTGCGTGACGCGCTGCGCGCCGTCTTGCGCGAGGGCTCGGCCCTGGCGTCGCAGGCCGCAGCGCCCGCGCCCCATGCGGGCACCGGCCGCTCGTGGCGCTGGCTGGCCGCGGCTGGCCTGCCGTTGCTCGGGGCCCTCGTCGCGTACGGCGTGTGGGGTGGGCGCCCGCCGCCGCCCGTGAACGACGCCCCGCCGCCCGTCGTCGCGCCCCCACTCCGCGCGCTGGCGATTCGCGACGCCGGAGCGGCCGAGGCCTCCGGCGACGACGCCGGCGCTGGCGCCCGGGACGACGCCGGGGTGGGCGATGACGGCGGAGCCGGTGATGACGCCGGGGTCGCCGCAGACGCCGGGGTGATGGGCCCCGTCGACGCGGGGCAGAAGGTGGCGCCGAGGCCGGTCAAGCGGGTGCACCTCGACGACGTGATGATGACGGCCTACCGGCGTCAGCGCATGGCGGCCATCAACGGGTGCGTCCAGGCCTCGAAGGCGCTGCTGCCGCAGGAAGGCGCGCTCCAGGTGACCCTCGCGATTGGCCTCGACGGCGACGCGAAGGTCACCGACACGAGTCCCGCGGTGCCGGCCCTCAAGGCCTGCGTGAAGAAAGCGCTCGAGGGTCGGCGGTTTCCGCCGCTGGCGGCGCCGGTCTCGGTGGTGCTGACCTTCCCCTTCAGGTCTGGCTGACGCGTCGGGCCCGTCACGACCCCTTCGGCTTGGCGGGGAGGGGTGGGCGTGGCTGGGTGCTGGGGCCCGCGACGCGCGGGCCTGCCGAGACGGGGCGGGCCTCGGGGGCCTTGGGGCTCTCGGGCGGGAGCAGGGCCGAGCGCGAGGGGCCCGGCGTCTTCGCGTCGGCGCGCCCGGGCTCGGCCAGTGGGGCCGACGGGGCCTCGTCGAGCGCGCCGCCCCGCTCGTCGCCCACCGCCTCGCGGTCGTCCTCGGCGATGACGATGACGCGGTCCTCGTCGGCGAAAGTGAGGGGCTCGGGCTGCTTCGGGTTGACGACGGGCGCGCCCGAGGCCCTGGCGTAGCCGATGGCCACCTCGCCCCGCTGCCGCGCCACCAGTTGCACGGCGAGCCACGGCGTCGGGACGCCGGGCGCCGCGTAGCAGGCGGCGCGCTTGAGGTAGACCTCGTTGCCATCGGAGTCGAAGAGGTCGGCGAAGACGGCGTTGAGCTCGCGCCGCTCCGACACCTGGGCCAGCAGCATCGACGTCATCTCGGCCGACACCACGAAGTCAGCGCCGTAGTCCGTCTCGAGCAGGTCCTTCGTCCGGGGGTCGAGGATCTCCGAGATGATGCGGGGCTTGCGCTCGCCGAAGGCGCGGAAGAGGTCGCGCAGCAGCAGCACGCTGATGACGGTGCGGGCGTCGGCCTCGTCGGCCTGGCGCTCGGTGTCCGCCACCACCAGTGCCACCGCGAAGTCCGGGCTCGCCACGCGGCGCAGGGCCTCGGGTGACGTCGGGTCGCCCTCGACGTACTTGAGCTTGAGGTTCGACAGGCTGCCGACCTGCTGCTTGATGAGGGCGGTGAAGGCCTCCTTGTCCTGGCCGGGCATCAGCCAGGCCTCGCTGCCGGGCAGCACGTAGGCGTCGAATTCGCGCAGCATGTCGCAGAGCTTGGGGCTCGAGCCGGCGATGAGGAGCCGCTCCGGCCTGCGCGCCGTCGGCGCCGCGCCGTGGAACCCCGCGGGCACCGTTGGCCGGTGCTGGGCCGTCAGCGAGAAGCTGTCGTCGTCTTCGGCGATGACGAGCAGCTCGTCGCCGGCCTGCAGCAGCAGGTCGTCGGGCGGGTTGAGGGTGCACCGCGGCGGGCCCCCGGCCACTTGACGGCGCACGCCGCACACCACCGCGTCCTTCGTGGCCCACTGGGCGTCGCCGAAGGGGCGGCCGGCCAGCGCGCCGACGGGCGTGAAGTAGAACTCACTGCCCTCGTAGCTCAAGAGGTCGCGGTAGACGGCGGCGAGGCCGTTCTGCCGCGCCGTCTGCACCATCATGCGCGAGAGCGTCTCGGCCATGGCCACCACCTCGACGCCGCCGGCGCCGAGCTGCTCGACCACTGCGCGGCGGGAGCCGTCGAGCAGCTCGACCACCGCGTGGTTCTTCGTCAGCGCGCCGGGGATGCGGCGGAGCGCGAGCAGCGTCTTGATGGCGGCCATGTCGCGGGCGTCTTCGGCCTCTTCGTCGGCGCCCTCGTCGGCCAGCACGATGAGGCTCCGCGCGCGCCCGGCGCCCACCTTGCGCAGGTCGTGCACCGAGAAGGGGCTGCCCTGCCGCACCACCACGCGCGTCGGGCCCATGTCGCCCATGCGCTCCCGCACCGCCGTCTCGACCGCCTCCTTGTCGGCGTCGGAGAGGATGACGATGGCCGCGTCGCGCTGGTTCGCGTTCGCCTCGCGCAGCTCCCGCAAGATGGCGAAGACCTTCTCGTTGAAGCCCAGCACCAGCGTGTGGCCGGCGTCGATGACCGGGCTGCGGCCCTTGCGCAGGTCCTCGAGCTTGTCGCCGACGGTGCTCGACACCAGGCCGATGAGTAACGCCACTACGCCCACGCCGCTCAGGGTGGCCAGGGTGGCGACGAGGCGCACCAGCGTGCCCTTGTCGTCGCCCATGGTGCCGGCGTCGGCCACGCGCGTCATCGCCCACCACAGCGCCTCGAACAGGTCGAAGGCCTCGGCCGGGTCCTCGGGCGACGGCATCACCAGCTTCGCCAGCACCGCGCACGCGAAGACGAGGACAAACGACAGCCCGAAGAGGCCGACGAAGCGGGTGAGGGGGCTCCAGGAGAGGAAGCGGTCGACCTGGTAGCGGACCGTGTCGCCGAGAGACGGAGCGTCGTCTGACATGGCGCGCAGGGTACCCCGCGGGCCGCGGCCGTTGAACCCGCGTCATCGTCGGTGCACCACGGCTCGAGCCTTTGGTGCGCGAGGGCGCTCGTCGACGGGGTGGCCACTCCCGTCGGGCCGGTGCTTCGCGCGGCGCGCCGCCGGGGCCCGTCGCCCGGGCATCGCGCGCCCTTGGCGCCCGCCCCTCGCGTCAGCCCGTCTGCTTCGCCACCGCGGCGGCACCCGCCTGCGCCGCCGCCTCGTCGAGGTAGCGAGGGGCCTCAGCGAGCGAGAGGTCATCGGTGAAGCGGTACAGCCGCGGCATGCCGGTGGGCACGTTCAGCTCGACGATGTCCTGGTCGCCGATGCCCTCGAGGTGCTTGATGAGCGCCCGCAGCGAGTTGCCGTGCGCGACGACGAGCACCGACTGGTTGGCGCGCAGCTGCGGCACCACCACGTCGTGCCAGTAGGGCAGCACCCGGGCCACCACGTCCTTCAGGCACTCGCTCGTCGGCAGCGCGTCGGGCGCCAGCGCGCGATAGCGCTTGTCGTTGGCCGGGTGGAACTCGTGGGCCCGCGTCACCGGCGGTGGCGGCACGTCGTAGCTGCGCCGCCAGAGCTGCACCTGCTCCTTCCCGAACCGGCTCACCATCTCGACCTTGTCCTTGCCCTGCAGGTCGCCGTAGTGCCGCTCGTTGAGCCGCCAGGTGCGCGACACCGGCAGCCACACCTGGCCCGACACCTCGAGGGCGAGGTTGGCCGTGCGCACCGCCCGCGTGAGGAGCGAGGTGTGCGCGGCGTCGAACCACAGCCCGGCCTGCTTCATCAGCGCGCCCGCGTGGCGGGCCTCGGCCTCACCCTTCTCCGTCAGGTCGACGTCAACCCACCCGGTGAAGAGGTTCTTCTCGTTCCAGCTGCTCTGTCCATGGCGCACGATGCACAGGGTCGATGGCATGGCGCGCCTTGTAACGCGCCGCGGTCCGCCGTCGAGCCTCTTCCGTCTTCGGCCCGTGACAGCCCACCGCCAGAGGTGCTTCGGTGACCGCTCATGCGCCTCGCCCTCGCTGCGTCCTGTGCCCTTGCTGGCTGTGCCTCGCTCGCCGTCTCGATGGCCCCGAAGAAAGAAGTGAAGTCCGACGACCGCCCGCTGGCGAAGGCCGTCACCGAGGACTTCTGGAAGGCGCTCCACGGCGGCCGCTACGAGGACATCGGGCCGCTGCTCGAGCGCCACAAGCAGGCGTACCTCACGCACCCCTACGACGCCGACATCGCCGCCCACACCGGCTTTCTGCACATGTGGCGCATCGCCGAGAGCGCCCGCAGCCCTGCGCTCGTCGCCAGCGTCACCGACGACATGTCGATGGCCCGCGTGTACTTCGGTGACGCCGTGCAGCTGCGCCCCGACTGGGCCCTGGTGCGCGGCTTCTGGGCGTCCACCGTGCTGGCCGAGGGCGCCATTCACAAGGACGAGGCCCGGGTGCGCGACGGCTTCTTCAAGCTGGAAGACGCCGTGGCGATGTGGCCCGAGCTGAACCTCTTCACCAAGGCCATCATGCTGGCGCAGACGAAGCACGACTCGCCCCAGTACGCGCAGGCCGTCGAGGCCTTCTGGACGAACGTCGAGGTGTGCGCCGACGGCAAGCCCGACCGGAAGAACCCCGACTTCTCGAAGTTCGCCCGGCCCGACCCGAACGACCCGCGCAAGGCCATCTGCTTCAACACCTGGAAGGCGCCCTACAACTTCGAGGGCTCGATGCTGGTCTTCGGCGACCTGCTGGTGAAGCAGGGCGAGGTGGAGCCGGCGAAGAAGGTGTACGCGAGCGCCAGGTCCTCGCCGAACTACGAGCGGTGGCCCTACCGGGCGCTGCTCGAGGCGCGCATCGCCGGCGCCGCCGCCAACGTCGAGGCCTTCCGGGGCGAGCCGCGCGAGCAGCCGGCCGACCGCAAGTTCATCACCGGCGCCGCCTTCACCTGCACCGTCTGTCACCAGAAAGAGGGCCCGCCGGCCCTCGGGGCTCCCACCGCGTCGCGGTGAGCTGCTGCGCCGCCTGGCGCTGGCCCAGTGGCGGCGCGGGCTCGCTGGGCGTGGCGTTGCAGCGGGCCCGGGGTTCGGTCTATCGCCGCCTGGTGCGAGTCTGGCTCGTCAGCGTCGCGGTGCTGGCCGGGTGTGCCCCGGCGACCATCACCTTCTTCAGCGCCGAGCCCGCCCGCCTCCTCGCCGGCGGCACCACGCAGCTGTCGTGGAGCAGCACCGGCGCGCCGTCGTGCCGGCTGTCGCCCGGCGAGCAACCGCTGAGCGTCGCCGGGGCCCTCGCGGTGTCGCCGCCGGCCACCACCGACTACGTCCTCACCTGCGGGAGCGCCTCGGCCTCGCTGCGCGTCGAGGTCGACCCGGCGCGCATCACCCGCTTCGAGGCGTCGCCGGCCTCGGCCCGCAGCGGAGACCTCGTCACCCTCTCGTGGGAGTCGGTGGGCGCCCCGCGCTGCGCCGTGCGGCCCCCGGGGCGCGAGGTGCCGGCGAGCGGCGCGCTGCCCGTTCGCGCCGCGGTGACGCAGGCCTACACCCTCGACTGCGCCGGCGTGACGGCGGCCCTGACGCTGCAGGTGACCAAGGGCGCCGGCGACCCGCTCTTCCCCAGGCAGTGGCACCTGGCGAACACCGGGCAGGCCGGCGGCCGGCCGGGCGACGACGTGGCCGTCGAGCCCGCCTGGCCCGAGGTGCGCGGCGAGGGCGTCGTCGTCAGCGTCGTCGACGACGGCGTCGACCTGGCGCACGAGGACCTCTCGGCCAACGCCGACGCGGCGCGGAGCCACGACTACCTCGGCAACGCCAGCGTCGACCTCGCCGAGCACGGCACCTCGGTCGCCGGCCTCGTCGCGGCGAGAGACGAGAACGGCCTCGGCGGCCGGGGCGTTGCGCCACGCGCGACGGTCGTCTCGTTCAACCTGCTCCAGGACTCCACCTCGGCCAATGAGCTCGACGCGATGGTGCGGGGCCTCGACGTCGTGCAGGTGAGCAACAACAGCTGGGGCGACGCCGACGACGGCACCGGCCAGCTCACCACCGCCGACGCGCTCTGGCTGCGGGGTGTGCAGCGCGGCACCGCCGAGGGCCGGGGCGGGCGCGGGCTGGTCTACCTCTTCCCGTCCGGCAACGGCGCCGGCGGCCGCTACGTCGACGACTCGAACTTCGACGGCCAGGCGAACAGCCGCTTCGTCTTCGCCATCGGCGGCGTCAGCGACGACGGCACGCGGGCGGCCTACGCCGAGGGCGGCGCCAACGTGCTGGTGAGCGCGCCCTCGGGCGGCCGGGGCGACCACTTCCTCGTCACCACCGACGTCACCGGGGCGGGCGGCGCCAACACGGGGCGCACCGCCGGCGAGCTGCCCGACCCGGACTACACCCAGGCCTTCGAGGGCACCTCGGCCTCGACGCCCGTCGTCGCCGGCGTGGTGGCGCTGGTGTTGCAGGCCAACCCGCAGCTCACCTGGCGTGACGTGCGGCGGGTGCTGGCCCGCTCGGCCCGGCAGAACGACCCCTCGCACCGCGACTGGGCCGTCAACGGCGCGGGCCTCTTCGTCAACCACGACTACGGCTTCGGGGTGGTGAGCGCCGACGCCGCGGTACAGCTCGCGAAGACGCTCCAGGCAGGCGCGCCCGAGCGCTCCTTCTCCAGCGCGCGCGTTATGGTGAACCAGGCCATCCCCGACGCGAACCAGCTGGGCGTCGACAGCGTCATCACGGTGCAGGGCGGCGGCGTGGCGGCCGTCGAGGTCGTCGAGGTGACCGTCACCATCGAGCACCCGCACACGGGTGACCTCGAGGTCCGCCTCGAGCACGAGGGCGGTGGCTTCTCGCGCCTGCACCCCGCCCACGCCTGCGCGCCGGGCACGGGCGGTCAGCCGGCGTGCAGCCCCCTCACCGATGTCACCTTCACCAGCGTGCGCCACCTCGACGAGCCCGGAGACGGGCGGTGGCGCCTGACGGTGCGCGACCTCTCGGCCCGCGACGTCGGCCGGTTGGTGTCATGGAGGCTCCTGCTCCATGGCCGGTGACGAACCAGCGGGCGCCCCGGCGCCGTGGGAGCGAACGTGATGAACGCCGTGGTGGCCCTCGTCTTGAGCCAGGTGGCGCTGTCCGCCCCAGCGCTGCCCGCCGCCCGCCCGGCGCCGTGGCCCTCCGTCGCCGCGTGGCAGGACGGCAGCGAGCCCCGCGCCGTGCACCTCGAGCCCTCGCTGGTGGCCGAGCGCGACGGCACCGCGGCGCGCGCGGAGGCGCTTCGGCGGAGAGGCGCCGCGGTGCACCGGGTCCAGGGTCGCATGCGCCTGTGGCGCGTCGCGGCGGCGCCAGCGGAACTCGCGGCCGACGCCGCGCTGCTGCCGGTCTATCGGGACGAGCGCGGCGGCCGGCTCCGCGTGCCCCTCGGCGCCGTGCTCGTCGTGCCGCGGCCAGGGACGACGGCGGAGGCGTTGCGGGCGACGCTGGGGGCGGGCGCCGTCCTCGAAGCGCAGGTGGTGCGGCTCGAGGTGCCCGCCCGTGACGTCTTCGCCCGGTGTCAGCAGCTCGCCTCGATGCCCGGCGTCGCCTGGGCGCAGCCCGACTGGTGGGTGGCCGCCAGGCCGAAGTGACGTCGTGCGAGGGCGTCGCCCGGGAAGGGACAGCTGGCGCGGCTCGAGGTGCCCGCCCGTGACGTCTTCGGCCGGTGTCAGCAGCTCGCGCCGACGCCCGGTGTCGCCTGGGCGCAGCCGGACTGGTGGGTGGCCGCGAGGCCGAGGTGACGCGGGTGCGCGGGGGGCGTGGACCTCCGCGCGCAGGCCCACGCGCCGCCCTCAGCCGTCGAGCAGCGCGTCGCTCCAGCCCTTCACCAGCCGCGCCTGGCCCGGGCTGGGGGTGCGGGTGAAGGCCCAGACGCCCGCGAGCTGCCTGGGCGTGATTCGGGCCTCGCGCCAGGCCCGCGCGATGTCCTCGTCGCGGGTGATGACGCGCGCCGAGTCGCTGAGCCGCCACGGGCCCGTCGCGCCCGCCGGCATCGCCGGGTCGAGCACCTCGACGTCGTCGTCCACGCCCGACCAGCCCGGGTGCACCAGCAGGTAGTGCGAGGCCACCGTGTCGTCCCACGTGCCCGTCTTCACCATCACCACGACGTCGCTCCGGGCCGTGGGCGGCAGGCCCCGGTAGGCCCGCAGCAGCGCCGAGGTGCGCGCGGAGACCCGCCTGCGCCCGTCGACGCCGGGCAGGTACTCCTCTCGCGCCGTCTGCTGCACCTCGCCCCGCGTCAGGTCCGACACGACGTCGAGGGTGAGCGGCGCCAGCGACAGGCCCGAGGGCGTCACCACGTGCTCCTCGGCCAGCACCGCGTTGAGGCGCCCCGGCGTCCACCCGGGGGTCGCGTCGGGCTGGAACAGCCGCAGCACCATCGCGAGGCACGTCAGCAGGCACCCCTCGTTGGCGATGGTGTTGCCGTCGTCGAAGGCGCGGAGCAGGCCGGGGCCGTGGGCCGCCGGGTGGCCGTTGAGCTCGACGTCGGCCGCCAGCACCGCGGCTCGCCGCCACACCACCTCTCGCCCCCAGGCCGGGTCGTCCTGGCGGAAGGGCAGGCCCCGCAGGTCGAGCGCCGTCCGGCTGGCGCGCGGCGCACCCCGGGCGAGGGCCGCCAGCGGCGCCGCCGCGACGAGCCTCAGCAGGTCTCGCTTGCCGACGCGCGCCATCTCAGACGTCGAAGTCGGGGCGGCTCGCGACGACGGCGCGCCAGTGCGCCAGCGCCGC
Source organism: Myxococcaceae bacterium (assembly GCA_020247085.1). GTDB lineage: Bacteria > Myxococcota > Myxococcia > Myxococcales > Myxococcaceae > Xiheimicrobium > Xiheimicrobium aquaticum. The sequence goes on from JADCJJ010000200.1 coordinate 8,759, forward strand.
CCGGCGCTCGGACGGCGGCCCGTCGGCGAAGTAGCCGTGGTTGTCACCGAAGGCCCGCTCCAGCTCCTCGATGGCCGACAGCCGCGACTCGAAGTGTTCGCTCGCCAGCGCCTCGAGCAGCCAGTCGAGCCGGCGCTGCGAGCGGGCCCGCGCGTACCAGGCCGTCCACGCCCGCGGGGAGGGGCCGAAGTCGAAGCGGGTAATCTCTTTCAGCGCGTCAGCCGCGGCGGTGGCGACCAGCCCGTCTTCGGTGCCGGTGAGGTTGATGAGGCCGTCGATGGCCTCGCGGTCGTGCAGCACGCCCAGGGCTCGCGCGGCCAGCGAGCGCCGGAGCGGGTCGGTCGCGGCCAGCTCACGCCGCAGCTCGTCCATGCGCCCGGCGAAGCTGGGCAGGAGCCGCAGCGACGTCGCCGCGACGCGCGCCGCCGACGAGATGTCGGGCTCGAGGTCGAACAGGCCGCGCAGCACCCCGTCGATGACCTCGGGGTAGCGCAGGCTGCCCGCCGTCAGCAGCGCCAGGTACCGCGTGTCCGAGTCGCTCGCGTCGAGCAGCGGCGCCAGCGCCAGGGCGCCGGCGTGCCCGAGCCGGGCCAGCGCGTTCGGAATGGGGCCCAGCTCGGCAGGTTCTGGCAACTCGACCACCGGCAGCCGCGACCAGCCCGAGGGCCCGGGGAAGGCCCGCGCGAGCACCGCCGCCGAGGCCTCGGGCGTCTTCGCCAGCTCGTGCATCGCCGTGTCGCGCTCGGCTGGGTCCGGGCCGGTCAGCAGGGTGACGAGGCCCTGCAGCCAGTCGCCGTCGTCGCCGCGGCCGTGGCCGTCGGGCTCGAGGCCCTGCGACGGCGTGGGCGGCGGCCCCTGCTGCGCCTCGGCGCGAGCGCCCAGGCCCCGCTTCCTCGAAAGGATGAGCTCGTGGAACGCCGCCGGCAACTCCTGGCAGAAGAGGATGAAGTCCGACAGCCGCCGCTGCGACACGGGCCGGGTGCCGCAGTCGCCGTAGACGATGGCGACGAGCCGCGACTGCACCTCGACGGGCCACACGAAGACGGTGCGTGGGGCGCGCCCCAGCAGCGCGAGGTAGTGCTGCGTCAGCGCGTCCGGGGGGAGCGGGCCCACGTAGCTGCCCCGGGTGAGCGCCACCGTGCGGAAGACGCTGGCGGCGTCGAGGGGCACCGAGACGTTGCGGACGAGGCTGACGTCACCCTCGCCGCGCGCATCCCAGCCGCCGGCGGCCCCGCGCTGCACGGCGAAGGCGGCGACGAAGTCGAAGGCCCGGCGGCCGTACTCCAGCACCACCGCCAGCAGCGCCTCGCGGTCGTGGCTGCTCGCCTTCAGCGAGGCGCGCGCCTGCGCGAGCGTCCACTCGGCAGCCGCCGAGGGGGCGAGGCCCGGAGGTGCCGGGTACACCGGCTCCGTCGCCGCGGCGGCCGCCGCCGGTGAGGGCCAGGCCGGAGCGGCGCTCGGAGCGTTCACGGGTCGTCGCTCGTCAGCGCGCGAGCCGGCCGTGGGCGCGGCCGTCGGTGAAGACGTCACCCGCGGCGTGACGCCGCCCGCGGGCGTCGCCCCGCGGCGTTCTCCCGGCGAGGGCGCGCTCGTCGGCGAAGCGGCGGGGCGGGGCGCGGGCGGCCTCGCGGCCGGCGTCGGGCCCGTCGTAGCGCCGGTGAACGACGGCGAAGGGCGCCGGGGCACCGGGCCCGGCGACGTCGGTGGTCGCGGCGGGGCTGGAGCGTCGGCCACGTCGGAGAAGTCGGTCTCGTCGCGCGGCGCCGCGACGGCCGTCGCGCCCAGCGGGGTCGGCTCGGGAGGCGTCGGGCGGGCCTCGGGCGCCTGTGATGGCGCGGCCGGCCTTCGGCTCGGGGCCAGGGGTGCGCCTGCGCCCTGCGGCGGCCCTCGCCGCGGCGCCGCGGGCTGGGCGCCCGGCGTGCTGGCGGGCGGCATCGCGGGTGGCGCGGCGGCGGCCGACGGGCGCGGCGGCAGCACGCCTCCGGGGAACACCATCGGCGTGGCGCCCTGCTGGGTCAGGTGGCGGGCGAAGTTCTCGTACCCGCGGAGGTCGACGACGCGGGTGGACTCGTGCTCGTCGAGCGGCGCCGGCGCTCCCGTGTCATCGCTGCCGCGGGCGAAGCGCTCGTAGGCCGTGGCGTCGAAGACGGTGGTGCCGCGCTCCTCGACCGCTCCCAGCGGCGCGGCGGCAGGCGCGGCGGTCACGACGGGCGGCTCGACGACGTCGAGGCGCTTGCGCTTTCGCGGCTGCGTGAGGAGCAGCGGCTCTTCGTCGCCCGTGCCTCTCGCCGTCGGCCTCGCCTCGGGGCCGCGGCCTGCGCCCGGGGGCATTTCGGCGGCCGGGGAGGGTGGGCGCTCCTCGGCGGGCCGCGCGGCGGCTGGCGTCGGCGTGGCCTGCCGCGCTCCAGAGGTGCTCGAGAGGCTCGAGGGCGCGGGGCGCTGGGGCGTCGCCAGCGGGTCCGTCGGCACCGCGTCGCTGCCCGGCGCGCCGAGGGCCGGGGCGTCGCCCCCGATGAGCGGGTTGTCATCGTCCTCTGGCGACCGCTGTGGGGGCGGACGGGAGGGGTCGAGCCGCGCGAGCGCTTGCTCCGTCGTGGCGTCGAGGGGCTGCCGGTACACGACGGACTGCCAGTCGCGCACCCGCGCCTCGAGCGCGACCCACAGCTCGAGCTTGCGCCCCAGCAGGAAGCCGATGTCTCTCAGTTGCGCCATCGGCACCGGGTACGCGCAGGCGACGTGGAGCGTCTGCCCATCGAGGGACAGCGGCACCACGTTGACCTGGCGCGACATCTTGTACGGCATCAGCGCCGCCGCCTCGAGGTTCGGCTCGAAGTCGGAGAGGTTGACGAGGCGAATGCCCGAGACGTCGCTGACGGCCTGCAGCGCTGCCGCCTCGGAGAGCGCGCCCTGGAGCAGCAGCGCGGTGTCTAGGCCGACACCAGCCTTCTCGGCGCGCCGCATCGCCTCGTCCACGGCCTGCGCCGACACGAGGCCCTGGGCCATCAAGTGCTGGGCGAGGCGCTGAGGCATCGGCCCTTCGCGTTGTAGCAGCTGGGCTTCAGTGCGCGGGCTTCAAACGCACGACGAAGGTGGACGTCAGCTTGTCGTGCAGCGTCTGCCCCTTGCGGTCGAAGAGGGCCAGCCAGAAGCCCGAGAGGAAGAGGCCGAAGCTGGCCAGCGAGAGTGCCGCCCGCACCAGCGCGCGCCCGGCATGCGGCGCCTGGCCCGTCGCGTCGACGAGGTGAATGCCCAGCAAGAGGCGCCCCGGCGTGCGGCCCCGCCAGAGGAACGCGAAGAGGGTCGTGTAGACGAAGGCGACGAACGAGACGACGCCGACGGCGGGCAGCGCGACGGACACCAGCACGGCCGGTGTCGGCGCGCCGATGACGGCGAGGGCCGCGCCGAAGAAGCCCGAGACGACGCCGAGAATCACCGCGAGGTCGGTGAGCCAGGCCAGCACCCGCCGCCAGAGAGACGCCGGGGCCGCCACCACCTCGGCGTCGGGCGTCGCGGCCTCGGGAGCGGAGGCCTCGAGCGCGACGGCCGTGGGTGTCGGGAGCGCGAGCGCCTGCGCCAGGGACTCCGCGGGCGCTGCTGGACGCGCGGCGCGGGCGCCGGCGGGCTTCGCGACGGGCGTCGTGCCGCCGGGCTGGGTGACGAGGAGGTGGCTCGGCAGCGACGGCAGGTCTTCAGTGGACGTGGGCGCCGCGAGAGGTGGCTCGTGGCGGTGCAGCGCTGGCCCGTCGTCGGGGGCTGGCGGTGGAGCCCGCTGCGCGGCGGCGCGCGGCGGGGGTGCCAGCGCAGCAGTTGGAGCGCCAGGGCTGCGCGCGGGGGCCGGCCCGTCGTCGGGGGCTGGCGGTGGAGCCCGCTGCGCGGCGGCGCGCGGCGAGGGCGCCAGCGCAGCAGCCGGTGGGGCGCCGTCGACGCCTGGCAGCTCGTGGCGGGCGGCCCACGCCGTGGGGGCGGGTGGTGGAGCCCTCCGCGAGGCCCCTTCGACGCCCCCGGGGGCAGGCGCGGCGGCGGTCGCGGGTCCGAAGGCGCCGGTGCCCTGCGGCTCGACCGGCCGGCGCATGGGCTGGGTGGGGAGCGTCTCGTCGTGTGGCGACGCGGCCTGGCGGACTGGGGCGGCGCGCATGGGCGCCTGCGCTGCCGGCCGGGGCGGGGCTCCGTCAACCCGGGCCGCTGGCGCCCCGGAGGTCTGACCGCCGGGCATCGGTACCGTCACCACGCCCGGCGCGCGTGTCGTCAGCCCGGGCGGAACCGGGGCTGCTCGCGGCGCGGAGGCGGGCGCGGGCGGGCGCGCGCCGGGCGCCAGCTCGAAGTGTTTCGGCTGCCGCGGCAGGTCCCCGGCCGGCGCCGACGCGGGCCGCGCGAACGGCCCGGGGACCCCCGGTGTCGTCGTCGCGGCGTCCAGGCCGGCCGGCGCCCGCAGCTCCTCGAAGGTGGGCGTACGGCCGTTGCGGCGGTCGAGGTTCAGGTCGCGCTGCAAGAGGTCGGGCGTCTGGGTGGGGGTCGGGTCGAGCGGCTTCTTCGGGTCGTTGCTCACGCGCAGATGAGACGCCGGGTTTCGGACTCGAGCAAGAAAACCTACAACAACTTACACACCCATCGGTGGGTGCCGATGGCGGCGCTCGTCAGCCGAGCTGGCCGTCGCGGTGGCGAATCACGGCGAGGGCGGCGAGGGCGGCCGTCTCGGTGCGGAGGATACGTGGCCCCAGGGTGACGGTCCGGGCGCCGCGAGACACGAGCGCCTGCACCTCGGCGCGGTCGAGGCCGCCTTCGGGCCCGACCACGAGGGCGAGCGGGGCGTCGGCCGGCAGCGCGTCGAGGGCCATCGACAGCGGCACGGCCTTCTCTGCCTCGTCGAGGACGAGCATGGCGGCGCCGGTGACGTCGGCCGCCTCGAGCGCGCAGGGCGTCAGCACTTCGGGCACGTCGGCCCGGCCGCACTGCCGGGCGGCCTCCTCGACGATGCGGCGGAAGCGGGCCAGCTTCTGCGCCTCTTTCCCGTCGAGGCGGGCGACGCTGCGCCGAGCCTGCGCCGGGAGGAACGCCGAGGCGCCCAGCTCGGTGCCCTTCTGCAGCACCAGCTCGAGCTTCTCGGCCTTGGGAAGGCCCTGCACCACCACGACCCGCCGCGGCGCCAGCACCCGTCGTGCGCCGGACAGCCGCAGCGTCACCGCGGCCCCGTCGAGCGCCTCGACGGTGGCGTCGAACACCTGCCCCTCTCCGTCGAAGACCTCGACGGCGTCGCCTACGGCCACGCGCTGCACCACCGAGAGGTGGTGGAAGCGGGGCCCCTCGAGGCGCACCGCGCCCGGGGCGGCCTTCGGCACCAGCACCCGCTTCATGCGCCCGGCCGTACCAGGTCGAGGCGAATCCACTCTCCCTCGACGACGTCGCCGGCTGGCACGAGCCCCTGGGCGACGTAGGCCGCGCGCACCTCGTCGGCCTGCGGCACCAGCACGCCCGCCATCACGAGGCGGTGCTTCACCTTCGGCGCGATGAGGGGAGCCAGGGTGATGAGGGTGTTCGCGAGGATGTTGGCCAGCACCAGGTCGAAGGCGCCGTCCACCGCGTCGAGGGGGTTCGTCGACAGCTCGACGTCCGTCAAGCCGTTCTCGGCGGCGCACTCCTCCGCGAGCTCGACCGCCACCGGGTCGTTGTCGGTGCCGACGGTGCGGCCGCTCCCCAGCTTCTTCGCGGCGAAGGCCAGCACGCCCGTGCCCGTGCCGACGTCGAGCACCGAGCAGCCCGGGTGCGCTCCGAGGTATTCGTCTACCGCGGCGAGGCAGAGCGAGGTGGTGGGGTGGTCTCCGGTGCCGAAGGCCATCTTCGGCTCAATGAAGAGGCGCACCTTGTCCGTGGGCGCCGTCGGCTTCTCCCACGGAGGCCCGACCCACAGGCGCCCGACGGTGACGGACTTGATGCGCTCCCGCCAGGCGACGCTC
>JADCJJ010000201.1 GCA_020247085.1 Myxococcaceae bacterium
CCGGTTGCCTTGAGGGGGAAGTTTTCGGTCAACCAACCTGCCGTGCTCACCACGCTCAACCAGCAACGTCGGTACGACGGCGTTCACGGAGCCAGGTCAGCGAACGCCGGTTGATCACGAACGTGCGCGGTCAACAACACAAGGAATTCACCGAGGAAGAAGCGCTGGTGACGTCCTGGAGCACCGTGCGTGTGAAGCACAACACCTACTCGGTGCCGTCGAGACTCATCGGGCAAACGCTGAAGGTGCACGTCTACGATGAGCGTCTCGAGCTGCGGTGCGGAGACTCGCTGCAGCTGACGGTTGCGCGTCTGAGCGGCCGCAACGGACACTGCATCAACTACCGGCACATCATCTGGAGCCTGGTGCAGAAGCCCGGCGCCTTCGCGCAGTACCGCTACCGCGAGGAGCTCTTCCCGACGCTCGTCTTCCGCAAGGCGTACGACGCGCTCGTCGACCGCCACACAGGCCGGAAGGCCGACCTCGAGTACCTCCGCGTGCTGCACCTCGCCGCCTCGACGATGGAGAGCGAGGTCGAGACGGTGCTGGAGCGCCTGCTGACCACGAACGAGCTGCGCGACGCGGAGCAGGTGAAGCTGGCAGTGAGGCCCACGCGCACCGAGGTGCCGCAGCTCGACGCAGAGCCCGTCGACCTAAGCGTCTACGACTCGCTTCTCTCGGAGGTCGCGTCATGACGACCGATACGCAGACGCTCGAGATGCTGCTGCGCGTGCTCAAGCTGCCCGGCTTCGCTGCGCACTACGCCGAGCAGTCAAAGAAGGCCTAGAAGCAGGGACACTCGCACACGGCCTTTCTGCGCACGCTCGTCGAACTCGAGCTCGCGGAGCGGCGCGCGCGACGCATCGAGCGTCTCTTGAAGGCGTCCGAGTTGCCGACCGAGAAGACGCTCGCCACGCTGAAGCTGGAGAAGCTGCCGCCCAAGGTGCGTCGCCAACTTCCGGCGCTGCCAGAGGCTTCGGGCGCCTGAGTCGTCCTCGAGGGCGTTGCCGCGGGGGGGTGAGGTGGCGTCAGCGAGGGGTGAAGCGGCGGCAGTGGGCAGACGGGTGCACCGCCCGCGATGGCCAGAGACGCGAGAGGGTGTCCGTCAGCCAGCCAGGGGGAGGGCGGGCTGGGCGGTGGCAGGCGGGAGGAGGTGGCGAGGGGCGAGGCGGTGGCCGAGTTGGAGGAGGCGCTCCTCGGCCGTCTTCCTGGTGGAGTGGATGGCGTGCGGCCTGGCGATCATGGTGTCGCCGTTCTCCATCGTCAGCTCGTCCACCTTTGCCTTCAGACGCAGGTTCTCGTCGTCGGCTGCCGAGGGCTCACGACTCTTCAGCTCCGCCTCGGCCGACTTCAGGAACTCGTCGCGCCACTCCGACAGCTTCGCCGCCGTGACTCCGAGGTCTCTCGACACCGCCTCGAGTGTCTCGCCCTTCAGCAACCTCAGCACCGCCTCCATCTTTCGCTTCGACGAGAAGCGACCTCGGTCTTCCTTCTGCCTCGCCATCACCATCTCCAGAGGCGAGCTTCGCCCCAGCGAGGTGTCTCAAGAAACCGTCACGCGGGGGAACCGTCGCATCGGTCCGGGCTGTGTGTCTTTGGCGATCGCGCATCGTGCAAGCCGCGTCCGACCAACTCGCCTTCACGAACGCGGATCAAGCGTGCTCAACCCTTGAGGTCGTCATGGGGCGGTCTTTGTCGATGAGGGTGCGTTGCGACGAGGAAGACCTCCGAACAGCGCGCGAGTTGATCCGCGATCAGGCCCAGCCGGCCAACAAGCTGGCGTATCTTTTCGTGGGCGTTGTTTCTCTCCGCGTTGACTGTGAGTTGCACAGCGCGCATGGCCTTTGAACCCACGCTGGCTGCGGGCGAGCAACTCCACGCCAGGCTCGCCGTATCGTTCGAGCGGGCCTTGCCGCTCGTGCTCGTGCTCACCAGCCGGCGTGTGCTGTACCCGCGAAAGAAGCTCTTCGCTGTGGCCGACGACGTCGTGACCGCGGAGCTGCCCGTCCCGATGATCCGCTCTGTGTCGTGGCGCCGACCGTCGACGATGCACCGCTATGGCCTGGCGGGGCTCCTCTTCCTTGGAGGGCTCATCTGGTCACTCGCCGATGTCGGCAGCGGCGCCATCGTCATCGGCTTCCCGACGGCCATGGTGCTGGTGGCGCCGGTTTTCCCGCTCCTCGCGCGCCGCAAGCGCACGCTGACGCTCCGGGCAGACGCCGCGACCTTCTCCTGGACCGCGCCGGTCACCTTCGGCCGGGACGCGGCCGAGAAGCTCGCGTCCATCGAGGTGGCGCTGCGAACGTGGACCTCGGCGGTGGGGCTGACGCTCGAGGAGGACCCGTGACCCAACCAGGTAGCGGGGTGCGCCGGGGCGCTGGGGTAGGGGCCGGGTCCTCGTCGAGGTGACGGTGCATCTCGACCAGGCGCTCGCCCGCATCGAGCAGGATTGGCGCCCTCGCGGCTGAAGCGCGGTGTCAGCGTGCCTGACCTGCCGCGCCGGCCTGCACCAGCTGCTCGACCAACGCCGGCAGGTCACTGCACCGGTACGCAGGCGGCCGCGCGCTCTGGCAGGTGAGTGGCCCGCCGTGAAGGGCTTCGTCACCCAGAGGCTCGACTTCGCGCTCTATGCCGTCACGCCGCAGGGGCAGCCCCGCACCGAGTGGCCGACGGGGCGCACTGGCTTCGAGGTGGCCCTCGCCTGACGGTCGTCGCGGCTGGTGTAGAGTTCCCTTTATGACGGTGTTTCCCCGCACGCCGGTCGAGCGCGCTGATCAACGGGTCGAGCTCCCGATGGACTGGACCGCGTTCGAGCAGTTCCTCGTGCTGCGCGGAGAGTCAGGGGCAACGCGACTCACCTATCTCGACGGCCGCCTGGAGCTCATGAGCCCCTCCGAAAGTCACGAAGCCATCAAGACCCGCATCGGCCGCTTGCTCGAGGCCTGGGCAGAGGAGTTCGACGTCGACCTCGATGGCGTGGGCTCGTGGACCGTGACGGACCCTACGGCCAAAGCGGGCGCCGAGGCCGACGAGAGTTACCTCACCCCCGGCCGAGAGGGCGCTTCGCGGCCAGACCTCGCCATCGAGGTGAACTGGTCGACCCACGGCCTCGACAAACTCGAGGCCTGGCGCCGCCTGCAGGTACGCGAAGTGTGGGTGTACGACGATGGCGTCTTGCGCGTGTTCGTGCTCCCCGGGGACGGTTCCGATTACGTCGAGCAACAGACGAGCGCGGTCCTGCCGACACTCGACGTCAAGCTCCTCGCTCAGTTCGTGGGCATCCGAAGCCAGTTGGTCGCGGTGAAATCGTTCCGCCGGGCGCTTCGAGAGACGCCGTAGCGACCATGCTCTCGCTGCTCGTCACACTCGTCGTCGCGCAGCGCGCCGTCGTGATGCCCAATGGGCCTGCACCGAAGGTGGGCGCGTCCTCTGCCGTCGCGGTGCTCCTCGACCCCTCGTCGTCCTGGGAGCGGCGCAGCGCTGCAGTGCAGGCGCTCGAGCACGTGGCGCGACCGCTGCCGGAAGCAACCCAGGCCCAGCTCGTCCAGGCATTCGAGCGCGCGAGCGCCAAACTGCCACCGTGTCGCGCACGAGCAGGCTCACCCTGTCAGGTCGAGTTCGGTCCGTGCACCAGTCACCGTGCCTTTCTCCTCGCGGCGCTCGCGGCGTCGACCGGAGTGCCTGCTCCAGCCGCTCAGACCCTCGCCTTGGCTC
>JADCJJ010000202.1 GCA_020247085.1 Myxococcaceae bacterium
GCGGGCCTCTTTGCTCCGCGCCCCCGCAGCGAGCGCGCTCGGCTGCAGTCGGCGCTCACCTCGTTCTCGGGTCGCGCGAAGGCCTTCGTCATCGGTTGCCCACAGGGCCGCGCCGTCGAGTGGCTCTTCGTCGAGGAGCCACAGGTTGGCTTGCAGCCGCGCGTCGCCTTCTTCGATGCGGACGGCGTACGGGTCGCGCCCGGGCACGAGAATGTCCTCTTCCCGACTCCTCTTGCGCCGCCCTCGACGACGCCAGCGCCTCTGGTGCCACCGGAGCAACCGGTGTCAGAGGGCCCCGAGGCCCCCGAGCCCGTGCCACCGAGGGTGACGGCGACGGGGTGCCCGCCCGAGCGCCTCGACGCCCAGTGGGTGGTGCGACGCTTCGGCTCGACCGCGCGGCCGCCCGGTGAGCGCTCGATGCCTGGCCCCGAGACGCTGGAGCGTTGGTCGCTGCGCCTCGAGGGCGCCATCGCGACACTCGTCGCCGCAGAGGAGCACCGAACGAAGACCGGCGAGTGGGCGTGCCGCACCGCCACCGCGGTACAGGGCACGGTCGAACGGCGCGGGCCGACCATCGCGTTGCGGTTCGGGAGCGTGTTCGCGACGTGCCGTGAAGCGCCCCTCCTGGTGCAGCCCGCCCACGCCCGACGTCACCCGAAACGGCTACCGCAACGAATCGACGAAGAGGGGTGCGAGCGCTACCGCTGGGTGACGTCGACGCCGGTCCGGGCGAAGGCCCTCGTCTGCACCGGCGAGCTGCCGCTGAACTCGCTCCTGGTCTTCGGTGCGGCCCCGGGCGTCGAGCGCCTGGTGCTCGAGAACGACTGCCAGCCGCCGGAGCGGCGTGATGCGCTGCGGCTGGTGCCTGCTGATGGTCGGGTCAGGCCGGCGATGTGACGCAGCAGGCGCGGTTCATCTTCCGCTCCGCGACCGGCCCGGTGTTCGAAGCCTGACCTCCTGGAGAGCGAACGTGCCCGCCGCTGGCCTGACGATTCCCCACGCTGGTGACGGGTGCGCGCTCAGCCGACGTCCTGGTCGGGCCGGAAGAACACGAGCTGACTGAGTCCGTCAGTCTCGAGCCGCTCCTTCACCGACACGTGCACCAGCACCGCGCCGGTGTTCTCGGTGAGGCGACCGGCGACGCCCGTGGACACTTCGGACACGGCTCGGGCCGTGGCCGCTGCTCGAAGCGACCCGTCACGCGGCCTTCCACCCAGCCCACGACCGGGCGACGTTCATCGAGCGCGACGATGACGGGCTTCGAGCTGCGGGTGACGCTCGCCTTCTGGCCGCCGAGGTCCATCGAAGAATCGCAGCCATGGTCGGGCTTCAGGGTCGTCAGCAGCACGCGCTCGAAGCCGCTCCCGGAACCTGGCCGCCGACAGCGCCCGCGCGGCGGGGGCTGCTCCGTTTCGCGGCGGCGCGTTCGAAGGTAAGGGCCCGCTCTGCGAATGGGGAGCATGATGGCGGCGAGGTGGCGGTGGGTGGCCGCGGGGGGGCTCGGCGTGCTGGCGCTCGCCGTCGTCGTGCGCCTGTCGCCGCGGCTGGCGCTGACGGGCGACCTGTCGCTGCTGCACCTCGGCGTGCTGGACGCGTCGCAGGGCGAGCTGCCGCTGGTGGGCGCCGCCTCGCGCTTCGGCTGGTACCACCCGGGGCCCGCCTTCACCTGGCTCGCGCTCCCGTTCTTCCTGCTCACCGGGGGCCACGAGCTGTCCCTCTTCGTGGTGGCCGCGGGGGTGGCCGTCGGCGCGGCGGCGGCGGCCGTCGCGGGGGTGGGCCGCGCACAGGGCTCGGCCGCGGCGCTGGCGCTCGGGGTGGCAGCGCTGGCGCTGGCGCTGGGGCGGCCCGAGGTCTTCACCTCGACGTGGAACCCGCTGGTGGCCTGGCTGCCGCTGCTGCTCCTGCTCACCCTGCTGGCCCGCCGCGCCACCCGGGACCTCCGCGTCACCCCCTACGCCGTCGCCGCGGCCTCGTGGTGCGTGCAGGCCCACGTCTCGTTCGCGCCAGTGGTAGCGGTGCTGGTGCCGGCGACGGCGCTGCTGTCGTGGTGGGTGGGCCGATGGCGCGCGCCGGCCAGCCCCCGGCCGGCCAGCGCCTGGCGGGCCGCGCTGGGCGTCGCCGCGGTGATGTGGGCCCCACCCATCTGGGAACAGCTGAGCCGGTCTCCCGGCAACCTGCTCGCGCTGGCGCGCTTCTTCCTCGCCCCGGGCGGGCCGACGCACGGCGCGGGCGAGGCCCTGGCGGCGGTCGGCGGGCTGTTGGCGCACCCCTTCGAGGGCACCGTGTTCAGCGCGCAGGTCGGGTCGCACCTCACCGGCGGGAGCCTCGCGGCGGTCCTCGCGTGGGTGCTCGTCGCGGGGCTCGTCCTCGTCCGGGCCTGGCGGCGCCGCGGCGCCTTCGGCTTCGCGCTGGCGGCGCTGGCGAGCCTCACCGTGCTGGTGGGCACGGCGTCGCTGACGCGCGTGCGCGCCCCCGAGCTGTACCTGCACTACCTCGCCTGGCTCACCGTGCCTGCCGGCGTAGTGGTGGCGCTCGGGCTGGGTGAGGTGCTGGGGCGCTTCGAGGCGAGGCTGCCGCGCCCGCCGGTGGTCGTCGGCGCCACCGCGCTGGCGCTGTCGCTGGCATGCGGCGTCGAGCTGTCGCGCCCGCAGCGGGAGTCGGCCTTCTCGCTGGCCATCGAGTCGACGCCCCGGGCGCTCTTCGAGGCCGCCTGGCGCCGCCTGCGGGGCCAGCCCGAGGTGCACCTGGTGCCGGTGGGCGCCGCGTGGGGCGTGGGCGCCGGGGCCATGGCCTACCTCGAGGCCCGCGGGGTGCGCGTGACGGTGCAGGCTCCCTTCCCGGCGCGGGTCTCGCACCAGGCGGCCCGCTCGAGCGCGCCGCACCTGGTGGCCGCGAGCGCCAGCGCCGCCGCGGCGTGGGCTCGCCGCTCGGACGTCGAGGTGGTGGCGACGGAAGGAGACTGGGCCCTGGTGCTGCAGGACGTCGAGGCCGCCGAGCGCCCCCGGGCGTTCGTCACGCCGCCGGGCGCGTGGAGCGAGGGCGAGGCCCGACCGGCGCTCATCGACGGCGAGGTGGTAGCGCCGGGGACACCGTGGAACCCGCCCGGGTGTCTGCAGCTGACGTCAGCCGAGGTGGCGGTACCGCCGACGCCCGGGCTGGAAGGCCTCGAGGTGTGGGGCGACCACAACGACACGTGGGAGGTGCGCTGCGTCGAGGGGGCGCCGCTGGTGGCGCGCCTCGAGCCCACCCCGGCCCCCGGCATTCAGCGGCGCGTGCTGCTGGTGGAGCCCCGGGACTGCGCGCGGCTTCGCCTGTCGGTGGTGGCTGGCGACGGCCTGGCCTCGCTCTGCGAGGTGGCCTTCCTGACGGGGCCCACCCGGCCGGCGGGGGCGCTGCGGCTGAGGCAGGTGAGTGGCGTGCGTGACGACCCGCGGCGCGCCGTCGATGGCTTCGTCCCTGACGCGGGTACGGCGTGGGATGCACCCGAGGCCGCGCGGGTGGAGCCCGGAGGGTTCCTCGAGCTGGAGTCGCTAGCGGCCGGCCGGCTCTGCCTCGCGGCCGACCACAACGACACGTGGGAGGCGCGGTGTCTTCCGGACGGCGAGGTGAGCGCCCTGAGCCCGAAGCCGGGTTGGGGCCTGGTGAGCCGGTGCGCCGAAGGCCCGCTGCCCGCGTGCCCCAGGCTTCGGGTGGCGCCGGTGGCCGGCGACGGCCTCTTTTCGGTCGGAGAGGTGTGGCAGGCACCCTGAGCGATGGGGGCCTGCTGGCCCATGGTGCCCGGCCCGGGAGCGGCGCCGCGCGCGCTGACACCGACGCGCTCGAGCGCGGCTCCGGCGGTGACGGCGGCTCGACGAGGGCTGCGCACGCCCGCCGGCGTCAGACGCGGCAGAGCACGAACCAGTTGTCGAGGCGCTGCTCGCCTCGCCACGCGCGCCCGATGCTGACGTGGGCCGACACGCCGCGCACGACGTCACGGGTGCCATTGTAGACGAAGTACGAGAGCCGGGAGGCGTTGCCCAGGATGCGCGGGCCGCCCTCGAGCGGCCTCGGTGGCAGCCGCGTGTAGTCCACCAGCACCTCGTCGCCCTGCTGCACGGCGACGAAGTACCCGGGCCCGACGGTCACGGTGACCAGGCGCGAGGTGGCGTTGAAGCCCCAGCGCTCCGACGCGGCGGTCGACGCCTCGTCGGGCACCGCGAACACCTTCGCGAAGCGCGAGAAGGCCGGCAGCGAGTTGCGCCCCTCGTGGCGCACGCCCACCAGGGCCCGGCCCCCAGCGGGCGCGAGGTCGTCGAGGGTGAAGCGCCGCGCCCCTTGAGCGAGCTCGAACAGCCGGGCCTGGCGGGGGCCGTCGAGCCCCAGCGTCTCGGTGAGGCGCGCGGCGGGAGAGAGCCCGTCGAGGTGGGCCGCGAGCGCGCGCGGCGTGACGGCGGAGTCGTCGAGGAGGCGAGACAGCACGCGGCCCTCTGTCGCGCGGAAAGGGGGCGCGGCGCAAGCCCGCCGGGCGACGCACGCGCGGCGCTCGACGCGGCCCCCCACCTCGTCGGTGAAGGCGATGCGCGACGGCGGGTCGAGATTACACTGCACACCGTACGTCTCCACCCCGCAGCGGGCCCCTCCCGGCCAGAGGCCCGTCATCGCCCCGTCACCCTCGGACTGGTTTCTCGCTTCGAACCACTCCTCCATCGCAGAGGGTGCGGTATCAGGGCGCATGTCCTCACCCCCATCGGTCGAAGCGCTGGTCTCGGAGCTCCAATCGCTGCGCACCCGCGTCGCCCTGCTCGAGCGGCGCCGTCGTTGGTCGCTCGGCGTCGTCGCCGGGCTCGTGGCCATCGGCCTCACCTCGCGCGTCTCGCTCGCCAGCGGGTCAGCCTGTAACGAAGTGCTGCCGGGGTTGCTGACGCCCTTCTGTCCCGATGAGCCGGCGATGGCCTCGGTGGTGAACCAGAACTACCGCGAGCTCATCAAGCTGGTGGAGACGAAGGTCGGCAGCCTCTCCGTCGACGCGGGCGTGGCGCCGGGGGCTGCGGGCTCGGGCTCCATCACCGCGAGCTCGGTGACGGCGACGGTGTTGAACGCCACCACCGCAACCGTTCAATCACTCAGCGCGGCGAGAGAGACCGGCTTCATGCTCTCGTGCGGAGCAGGGTCGTTTCTCAACGTCGCCCTGGGGAACCCCTTCTGCTGCCGCATGGACGTGAGCAACGGCGACACCACGTGCAACGTCGCGACGAGCGCCACTGGGGCGACCTGGTCCACGATGAGCGTCGCGTACCCGGGGCTCGCGGCGACCACGCCCGGGCGCTATGGGCTGACGTGCAGCGCCGGCGCCCCGGGCGCCAACTTTCCCTTCTGTTGCCGCATCAACGTGAACACCGGCGCGGTGACGTGTGGGCAGGGAAACAGCTACACGCTCGGGTCGTCGGGTCAGGCGAACGTCCCCTTCTGAAGGGACGCGGCGCCGAGCCAGAGGCCGGGCGGTCAGCTGGGCCTGAGCCTGAGCGGCCACCTCGCCCGCAGCCCCTCTCGTCGGGGAGAACCATCGACGTCATGGGCCCGCGGCGCAGCGGGCCACCTCCCGCCAAAGTCCGCGAGCATGCAGGGAGCAGAGCCCCTGCACGCCCCCAGGGGTCCGGGGTCTCCCACCCATGCGCGCGGCGCCGCTCGTTTCGCTGCTGATTCTGGCCGGTTGTCGTCCGAGCTCCGTCTCGCAGCTCGCCCTGGACGTCGACGTGCCCGAGGCGGTGGCGTGCGGGCAGGCCTTCGTCGGCTTCGAGGGCACCTGTCCGGTTACGGTGACCAACCGAACGCTCCGAGCGGTGTCCGTCTCCCTCCAGAGCGCCGCGCCCTTCGAGCTCCCGTCGGAGGTCGAGGTGCCCGGCGGCGCGTCGACCGACGTTCCGGTGCGGTTTCACCCCACCAGCGCCGGGGTGACGATGGGGGTCGCCACCGCGCGCTTCGAAGGCCACGGGGTCGAGGTCCGGCTGTCGGGTGAGGGGGTCGTGGTTCCGCCGTGTGCCCCGAGCGACGACTGTCGCGAGCAGCGGTTCGAGCCCCAGCGAGGCTGCGTCGAGTCCGTTCGCGCCGACGGCGCCCCGTGTGGAGCAACGAACGCCTGCCTCGTGAACGCCACGTGCCGGGGAGGGCAGTGCGTCGGCGCGGCGCGTTCCTGCGACGACAAGAGCGTCTGTACGGCGGACGCCTGCGACCCCTCGCGAGGCTGTCTGCCTGAGGCTGTCGCGTGCGCTCCCTCGGCGAACCCCTGCCTCACCTCGGTGTGTGAGGCTCGGCTGGGCTGTGTCACCCAGCCCGTCCTCGACGGGGTGAGCTGCGGCGCCAACGACTGCCACCTCGCGAACGTCTGCGTCGGGGGCCAGTGTGTCGAACGTGCCGCGCCCGAGGGCTCGGCCTGCGCGCCCGCCACGGCGTGCCGGGGTGCGGGGCGCTGCAGCGCCACCCGCTCCTGTGAGGCACCACCGCCCGGGAGGCCGGTCGAGGCCTTCCGGGTTCAGCTCCCACCCGGCCGCGTCGTGCAGACGTCGCTCGTGTCGACGACGGGGGTGACGTACTTCTCGCACCGGGTCGAGGCCTCGACGGCGCCCGCCAGCGTCGTGCTGGTCTCCATCGACCGCCAGGGCCGTTCGCGCTTCGAGGTCGACCTGACGGCCGAGACGCCGGGCCTGGGAGGGATTGAGCAGCTGATGCTCGACGCCCCCAACCACCGCTTGTTCCTGGCTGCCTTTGGACGAGGGCTCCCACGGCGAAACGTGCTGCGGGCGCGAGAATCGCGAACCGGCGTGCTGGTGTGGCAGCGCGACTTGCGCGCGTTGGGCATCTCCACCGTCAACCCAGACGACGACGGCCAACTCTTCCTCCAGGTGCATCGCCTCGCGCTCGTGGGTGGTGGTGATGTCCTGGCCCACGTGGTGGAGGGCTACGGCCTGCACCAGGTGTCCCTGTCTGCCTTTGACGGACGCACCGGCGTGGAGCGGTGGCGGGCACAGCGGCCGGGCCACGGCGAGCTCTTGGTGAGCGGCGACGGCCAGACGTGGGGGAGGTGGGCGCCCTGCGACAGCGGAGAGTTTCGGTTCAGCAGAATCGAGGCGACGGGGCAGAGCTCCATCGAAGTCCAACGGCTGTCGCCGGTTGCCGTTCTCGGAGACTCGGCCGTGGGGTGGGCGCCGGACGGGGGGCTCGCCGCCCTCTCGCCCGACTTGCAGCGTGAGCGGCGCTTCCCCCTGTCTGCGTGGGACCGCGACGGCAACTACCGCCATGTCCGCGCTCAGGGCGATGAGCTGACGTTGCTGGTGAACGACTGGCTCAGCAACAGCATCAGCCTGGTGCGCACCCGGGAGGCCCAGGTCCGCTGGACAGCTCGCGTCGATTCACCCCCTGCGTGGCCGCGACGGCTCGACCTCGTCGCCGATGGCGGCGCGGTGGTGTCTCCTGGCTTCCCCGACGGAGGCGCGGCGCTGGTGCTGCTCTCGAACGAGGGTCGTGAAGTCGAGCGCTGCCTCATGGGCGAGCGCTTGCTCTCGGGCATCACCGACGACCTGCTCGTCACGACCGAGAAGACCGCCGTCGTGGGGCTGCGATTTCCAGGCGTGGTGCCAGCGACGAGCGGCTTGCCGAGCCCCAATGGCGTCGACGGCACCCATCGCTGGCGGTGAGCCCCCTCACGCCGCGCGACCCAGCCATCACCCGACGCCCTCGACACACGGACACGCGAACGCTCGCCGCTCCAGACGCCAGCAGCGAGAACGGGCTCGCGCGCCGCGCCGCTCGAGGCCGCATGACCTGCACCAGGGAGGCGTGAAGCGAGGCGGAAAGCGGGCGTCCATCCGCCGGACCGCCCGGGGTGTTCGGCCCGGTGACGAGGCCGGGCGTGGCCTGGGGGTGGGGTGAGCAACGAGAAGCGGCAGCCGAAGTCCGGGCTGAAGCGGTGGAGCGCGGACGAGGCACGTGAGGCCCCGAAGGGCCTGGCACACGAGGGACAGCAGCCCCGCGGCTCGCGCCCTTCATGGCGACTTGACGGAAGCGGTCCGCGCGGCACGGGTGGCACGGGTGGCACGCGCCTGGCGCCTCCCTGGAACCCCCTGGTCACCCACACGTCGCGCGCGCAAACGGGCGCCGGACGGTATAGGTGGGGAGTCCGTGGGGGAGTGAGGGAGCCGTCGATGTCCGAGGCCAGCTTCGAGATCCACGTGCACGAGCGCGAGCGCGTCATCGAGGTGAAGTACCCGACGCGCCTGACCCCCGAGGCGCTCGCCGACTACCGGGCGGCGCTCGAGGCGGCGGTGCTGCGGCTGGGCGCCTCGTGGCGGTGCCTGGTCGACCAGACGCGGCTCGAGGTGATTCCGCCCCACCTCACCGACGGCATCACCGCGCTGAACCGCTGGGCCGCGACCCACGGGCTGGTGGCCGCCGCGCGGGTGCTCAAGCAGACGGCCGTGGGCGAGCTGCAGACGCGCCGCATCCTGCGCGAGAGCGGCCTGGGCGAGAGCGGCAAGGTGTACTTCGACCGCGACGAGGCGTGGCGGCACCTCGTCGGCTGACGGCGCGCCGCGGTCGCCCGGGAGTGGAAATCGCGGGCCGCCCGTGTGAAGCACGCGCCATGCGAACCGTCGCGCTCCTCGCCACCCTCGCGCTGTTCGGGTGTCGGCCCCCCAGCTCCACGCCCCGCCGCCCGGCGCTCGACTTCGACGCGCTGCCGGGGCCCCGCGCCTTCAGCGCCGAGGCCACGCTCCTCGAGCGGTGGGCGGGCCCGCTGAAGGCCTCGCACGACGCTGGGCAGCGGGGGAGCTTCAAGGGCGTCGGCGGCGTCGACATCGCCTGGCTCGTCCACCGGGTGCCGGCCGAGAAGGCGGCGGTGGTGCTGCTGACGGGCCGCACCGAGCCGGTGCGGAAGTACGCCGAGCTGCTCGACGACCTGAACCGCGCGGGCTTCTCGACGTTCGCGATGGACCACCGCGGCCAGGGCGCGTCCGGGCGCATGCTGCCCAACCCGCAGAAGGGCTACGTCGGCAGCTTCGACGACTACGTCACCGATGTGCACACCTTCATCTCGACGGTGGTGCGGCCGGCCACCGACAAGAAGGTCTTCGTCGTCGCGCACTCGATGGGCGGCGCGGTGGCGGTGCTGGCGAGCGACCTGTACCCGACCGACGCCGACGGCATGGTGCTGTCGTCGCCGATGCTCGAGATCAACACCGGCGGCTTCCCGGCGCCCATCGCCTCGACGCTGGGGGCGGCGGCGTGCGGGGCCACGGACGGGAGCGACTACGCCGTGGGCTCGTCGGACTTCCGCGAAGAGACGGACCTCGAGAAGTCGACGGTGACGAAGAGCGTGGCGCGCTTCGAGTGGAAGCGGCAGCTCTTCACCGAGTCGCCGGAGCTGCGGCTGGGCGGCCTCACCTGGCGCTGGCTGTGCGAGTCCCTCACCGCGTCGTCGTACGCGGAGCAGCTCGGCCGCTACGCCACCACGCCCGCCCTCATCCTCCAGGCCGGGCAGGACAGCGTCGTGAAGCCCGGGGGCCAGCGCCGGTACTGCGAGGCCTCGCCGGTGTGCCAGCTCAGCGTCATCGAGGCGGCGCTGCACGAGCACTACGCCGAGCGCGACGAACTCCGGAACGTGGCGGTGGAGCGGACGCTCAAGTTCCTCGAGGCGGAGGTGGCGCGATGAGCCCGGCGGTGGTGGTGGTGTCGTTGCTCCTGGGCCAGGCGCCGGTGGCCGCCGAGGCGGCGCCGTCGAAGGGGGCCGCGGCCGAGGTGGCAGCGCCGGTGGGCTTCCGGCTGCACGTCGGGGCGCACCTGGGGCTGCCGATTCTCGTGGGCCTCGGCAGCACGGGCACCTTCTTCGTCGGCGGCCGGCCGCGCTTCGACGTCGACGCCTTCTGGGAGCCCTCCGGCTTCCTGCAGTCGTACTCGGTGGGCGGCGCCTGGCACCCGCTGGACTCGGCGTTCTTCGTCGGGCCGCGGCTGCGGCTGCTGCAGTTCCAGCCGCCGTGGACGAGCGGGTTCAATGGCGCGCAAGACCACCACGTCGGGGTGTCGCTCGAGGGCGGGCTGCGGCTTCGGATGGGCGCGGGGGCCTCGCCGGCGGCGCGCCCGGGCGTCGTCACCATCGCCCTGTCCGGCACCTTCGTGCCGACGCAGTCGGTGAACCTGCAGTGGCTGCTCGGGCTGACGGCTGGCGTGTCGTGGAGCGTCTTCTCGCGCTGACGGCCAGGCTGGTGCCGCGCGGGGGCGAGCCGCCCTCGTCCAACGCTGGCGTGCGCGCCCCGGGGGGCTGCGTGAGGTGCGCCGCGGCGGCGGGCGTGACGGGCCCCGGGCTGGGCTACGGTACGCGTCCATGCCAGCTCCCAGCTCGCGCCCGCACGTCGTCGACGTCATCCTGCTGCGTGGGAGCCAGGCGGGGCCGACGCCGAACCTGCTCATCGAGGTGCCGCACGGGGCCACCCGCACCGCCGACTTCGACGACGTGGCGCAGCGCCTGAAGAGCCGCCTGCCCGAGGGCCTCGTCGACTTCTTTCACGTCAACACCGACGCCGGCGCGCCCGAGCTCGGCGTGGCCATCGCCCACCGGCTGGTGCGCGAGGACCCGACGAAGTCCGTCGGCCTGCTGCGCTGCCGGGTGCCACGCACGTTCATTGACTGCAACCGGCGCATCGACGCGAGCCCCGAGGCGTTCCGCGCCGGCAAGGTGACGCCGGGCCTGATGCCGTGGGTGACGGACGACGACGACCGGGCGCTGCTGCTCGAGCGCTACCGGGGCTACGTCGCCGCCGTCGACGAGGCGGCCGCGCAGGTGATGCCGGCCGGCGGCGCGATGCTGCTGTTGCACACCTACGCGCCGCGGACGGTGGGCGTCGAGGTCGACCTCGACATCGTCACGTCGCTGCACGCCGCGTACGCGCCGCAGACCGAGCCCACCTGGCCGCTCCGCCCCGAGGTGGACGTCATCGGCACCACGGTCGAGGGCCAGTCGCTCGCGCCGGCACCGGTGGTGGCGCGGCTGAAGGCGGCGCTCTCGAGGCTCCCGGTCGCCGTCGCCGACGGAGAGAGCTACCCGCTCCACCCCAGCACCCTCGCGCACGGACACGTCACGCGCTGGCCCGGCCGCGTCCTCTGCGTCGAGGTGCGCCGCGACCTGCTCGCCGACCCGTGGACGCCCTTCGCCGAGATGCGCATCAGCGACGAGGCCTGCGCGCGGCTCGCGGGGCCCTTCGTCGAGGCCCTTCGCGCGTTCTGGTGAGCGCGGCCGGGGGCGCGGGGACCGGGGCCTGCGTCGGCGACGTCCAGGGCCTGGGCGGAGGCCCGACCCTCCGTCGGTAGCGCACGCTCGGAAGTCCTCACGCCTGGCTGCCGGTACACTCGGCCAGTCGCGTGCCCCTCCGTCGTGGGGCTTCGACGGCCCGAAGCACCTGTCGCGGGGGCTTCACGCCGAAGCAGCCCTGCGCTCTTGCGGCGGGACACGCTGCCGAGCGCCGACGTCAGGCCGGAATGCGGCGGGACAGCGCGAGGGCCTCCTGACGGAACACCCAGGCGACGACGCTGCGCTCCTGCGCCTGGCTCAGCTGAAGAAACCGCACCGCGAACCCATCACGGTGGTGCCGCACGACCACCGCCACCGTCCGCAGCTCGACGCCATCGAGCGCGAAGGCACACTCTCCCTGGGTGCCGGGCGCCGGCCGCCGGCCATTCTTGTCGCTCTGGTACACGCGCGCTCCGCCGGCGCTCACGTCCATCGTCCGGTACACCTCGAAGCCGTCGGCCCACGCGAAGGTGAACCGAAGCGCCGCCTTGATGCGCACGTAGCGTCGCCGGTTGTGCACGAAAAAAATGTAGCGACTCCCGTCCGGCTGCGCATTCGGTGTCATTTCCCACCCGCACCACCCGGCCGGCCGGCGGTGCGACAGCAGCCGTAACGTCGCGAGAGCGCAGGGCGGTCGCAGCCGCCAGCGGGTGTCCGTGGGGAGTCGCATGTCGAGCAGTCGGCTGATCAGCGGAGCACCCAGGGCGTTCCCATCACACGTCCGCCCCACGTGCCGCGGACACCGCCATCGCGACGCTCGCGAACCCGAAGAGGCGCCAGCCGCTGGAGTTCGGGGACAGCTCGCGTAGACGGCGAGGCCATGGCGCAGGCTTCGGAGCCGCTCTCGACCCACCTCGTGCTGGACTACCTCATCGAGCTCGGCAGTGAGCTGCTCACGGCCGGGTGCCCCAGCTACCGGCTCGAGGAACTGCTGACGCGCATCGCCGAGCACGAGGGCTTCGCCGCCGACGTCTTCGTGGTGCCCACCGGCCTCTTCGTCGGCGTGCGCACCCCCACGGGCGAGGCGCCGGCGGTGGCGATGGTGCGGGTGAAGGACTGGCGCATCGACCTTTCGCGCCTGGCCGAGCTCGACGCGCTGTTGAACCGCGTCGTCGACCGTACGCTGTCGGTGAACGACGCGCGGGCCGAGCTCCGGCGCCTGTCGACGAAGCCCGCGTGGCCGACGCCGATTCGCCTGCTCGCGGGCGCTGGCGCGAGCGCGGGCGCGGCGGTCATCTTCGGAGGCGGGGTCAGCCACTTTCTCATCGCGGGCGTGGGCGGCCTGCTGCTGCGCGGCGTCTCGCTGCGGACGCAGCAGGAGCCCGGCCTGCGGTTCCTCGAGAACTTCCTCGGCGGCGTGCTGGCGGCGCTGGCCTCGTGGGTGGCAACGCTCATCTGGCCGAACCACTCCCGCGACGTGCTGGTGCTGGCCATCATCATTCCGCTGCTGCCGGGCATGGTGCTGACGACGGGGCTGGCGGAGATCACCTTCAAGAACCTGGTGTCCGGCACGGCGCGCCTGGTGGACGCGGCGGTGACGCTGCTGTCGCTCATCTTCGGCATCGGGCTCTTGCTGGCCTTCGAGCAGTGGACGGGGGTGCGGGCGGCGCCGGTCGAGTCGGTGCACCCCGCGCCCTTCGGCTGGCAGGTGGTGGCGGTGCTGGTGGCGTGCCTGAGCTTCGGGGTGTCGCTGGGGCTGCCGCGGCCGAAGCTCGGCATCGCGGTGGCCTCGGGGGCCGTGGTGTGGGTCTGCCAGCGCCTCGTGGGCGGCTGGGCCCCGCCGACCGCGGCCTTCACCTCGGCGCTCGTGCTGGCCTCGCTCGCCAACGCCTACGCGCGCACGACGAACCGGCCGGCGCAGCTCTTCCTGCTGCCGGGGCTCTTGCTGCTGGTGCCGGGCTCGTTCGGCTACCGCAGCTTCGACGCGCTCCTCCGCGGCGACTACACGCAGGGCGCCAGCCAGGCCGTCGACATGTTCCTGCTCGCCGGCGCGCTGGTGACGGGCCTGCTCGTCGCCAACGTCATCGTGCCGCCACGGAAGGTGCTGTAGCGGCTTGCAGGCCGGCTCCCACGCGGGGCTGGTGACGAGCCCCGCC
Source organism: Myxococcaceae bacterium (assembly GCA_020247085.1). Taxonomy (GTDB): domain Bacteria; phylum Myxococcota; class Myxococcia; order Myxococcales; family Myxococcaceae; genus Xiheimicrobium; species Xiheimicrobium aquaticum. Next base: position 13,411 of record JADCJJ010000202.1, read on the forward strand.
GTCGTCAGACCGCCGCGGAAGGGGCTGGCGCTGCGAGCAAGCCGGCTCCCACGCGGGGCTGGTGACGAGCCCCGCCGTCGTCAGGCCGCCACGGAAGGTGCTGGCGCTGCGAGCAAGCCGGCTCCCACGCGGGGCTGGTGACGAGCGCCGCCGTAGTCAGACCGCCGCGGAAGGGGCTGGCGCTGCGAGCAAGCCGGCTCCCACGCGGGGCTGGTGACGAGCCCCGCCGTCGTCAGGCCGCCACGGAAGGTGCTGGCGCTGCGAGC
>JADCJJ010000203.1 GCA_020247085.1 Myxococcaceae bacterium
GCGCCCGCGCCCGCTTCGGGCCGACGGTGCCAGTGGTGGAGGTCGACCTGGCCAGGCCGGGCGGCCGGCTCGAGGCCGCGCTCGCGGGGGCCGAGCACGTGGTCTTCACCGCCGGTGTCCCGCCGGGGTTCGCGCGCGAGTCGACCCTCGAGGCGGTGGATTTCGGGGGCGTTCGCGCAGCGGTGGAGGCCGCGAGGAAGTCGGGGCTGCCAGGCCGCTTCCTGTACATGACGACGATGGGCCTCCACCGGCCGACCGTGCTCATCCACGTGCTCAACTTCGTCAAGCGCAACCTCGTCAAGTGGCGCCTCGAGGCCGAGCGTGCGGTGCTCGAGTCGGGCCTCGACGCGATGGTCCTCCGCGCTGGTCTGCTGACGAATGGGCCCGCCAGCCAGCAGCACCTCGACCTCGCGCCCAACGACCGAGCGGTCTCTCTGGCGACCACCGTGAGTCGGGCAGACGTGGCGCGGATCCTGGTGGCCGGGCTCTCGGCGCCCAGGCTGCCGCGCGACCTCTCGGTGTTCGCCAGCCCGGGCGAACCGACCAGCGACGGATCTCTGCCGGACGTGTTGGCTCGACTCGCCGCGCAACCCTGAGCGACGACTCGGCGCCGCTCTGAGTGACAGGCGGAAAGGGCTTCGAGTCAGGGAAGGCGCGACGGCAGGGCGCCAGGTCCAGAGGAGCCGTCACCGATGACCAGGCGAGGTCCACCGCGCTCACGGCATCGCCTATCCTCCCGGCGTGCGCCTGCGCTGTCCTGAGTGTCTGACGGTCGTGACTGTCGACGACGCGACGCCGACCGGGCGGCTCCCGACGCATGGTTCTCGGTGCGCGATCAATCGAACGACGCAGGCTGTTGTCGCTGCGCCACCGCGCCTCCAGCTCATCACGAGCCTCCGCTGCGCACGCTGTGAGAACGCGTGGGACTGGCCAGCGCAGGAGCTCGAGGTGCCCGGCGCCAGGGTGCGCTGCGGCCGCTGCCACCTGACGTTCGAGCCCGGGGCAGCTCACGGAGAACCGTCGGCCCCGACACCGGCGTTCTCATCCGAACCCCGGCCGGAGAAGGTGATGGCGTCCGGGCCACCGCCAGCCCCCTCCGCGGAGCGCATCCGAACGGATCAACGGATGATCTTCGGGCTGCCGACAGCGCAGCGGACCGAGTTGGCGGGGCAGGTGGCTCCCGAGAGACCGCGCACGTTGTGGTTCGGCCGAGGTCCTCCACCTGCGCGGAACGGGGTCAGCTCCCTCGGGCTCGATGGGGTGCTTCAGCTTGACGCTTCGAGGGAGACCGCGCGAACCGCCACCCTTCGCGACGAGCGGGTCGTCGACCGTGGGGATGCGGTGGACGCAGTCGACGCGTCGTGTCCCGGCTGTCGAGCTGGCTACGAGGTCTCGTCCAGTGAGGTTCCTGACGGTGGGCGCACCGTGCAGTGTGGCAAGTGTCGGAGTTCGTAGCGCGTCTTCAGGGTCGGCGAGCGCGCGAGCGGCGCGCCTCCGCCACGACTCGCCCGCTGCGGTCTCTGTCAGGCCTCGTTTGAACTCTCGCCTGAGGCCCTGGCGAGCGACGCCCACGTGTCATGCCCGGGGTGCGCCCATCGCTTCCGCCCGTCTCTCGGCCCACCAGTGCCTGACGAGGCCGCGGCCGAGAGCTACCGGGGTCATGTCGGGTGCGTCACGGTCATCAATCCATACGGTGGCGGGGTGGTGTTCTTCGGGCTGATCCCGCCGGGTGTGTCGAACCGCGAGGGGCACGGCGCCCAGGAGCGCTTCGGGGCACCACTGCCACCAGCGGCGCCGCGCGATGCGTCGCAATACGTCCGATGCAGCAACTGCAAGAAGGCCTGGAATCGGACAACCGAAGAGCTGGCCGCGGGGTCGTATTGTCCGGAGTGCCAGCAGCCGCTCGGAAGCCACCCAGGTTCTGCGCGGCCGCTCAGGAGGGTCCGGCAGGTGACCGACCCGCCTGAACGCGAGCTGGTGCGATGCGAAGCGTGTGGGACCATGTACCGGGTCGACGCGCACGTCGTTGCCACTGCCGCCCAGGTGCAGTGCACCCGGTGTCTGCATGTCTTTGCCGCGCATCGCCCAGGCTCGACGCATCGACTGCCGCCGAGCGTGCCGTCAGCGCTCTTCGATGATGAGCCGCTCGCGGAGGCGCCGCCGCCGGCCCCACCGGTTCCTCCGCCCCTGGCCGCGGTCGAGCCAGGTCTGTCGGCGCCTCCGTTTCGTCCTCGACGCGGGTTCATCGGCGTGACCGCCGCGCGCACCGGAAGGCACCTTCAGGACCACGGGCGCCGATTGCCTATCGATGTCTGGCTCGCGCTCGCCGACCGCCTGGTGACGACGCTCGAGGCGGTGCCCCATCACGCGCCGCAGTTCTGGTCGCGGTGGACTGGCCCACACGCCTTCGGCGTCGACCTCGATGGTGCGTTCGTCGCCTTCGACGACTCGCAGCAGCGGACCAGACTTCACGAAGACTGGGTGCACCCGACGTTGCGTTGGTCGGGGGACTCCGAGGTTCTTCAGCGGCAGCGGGTGTGGGCGGTCTGCCGAGCGCTGGTGTGGCTGCTCGACCCGTTCCCGACCTCGATGGACGCCGCCCACCGTCGCGAGGAGCGCGTGTTCGAGCACCCGCAGGTGCCGCCAGCGCTTCACGCGGTGCTCGACTCGGGACTCGGGTTGACGGGCCCCGCCGAGCTCCCTGCGCTTCGCGAGGCCATCAGGAAGGCAATCGACGTGAAGCCGGCCTCGAGGGAGCGCGTGAAGGCGGTGATGCTCTCGGTCGGGTGCGAGGTGCCCGAGCCGGACGAGCTGCCACCAGCGCTGAGGAATGGGGGACTTCAGGTCCAGCTCGACCAACTGCTCGAGCACGCAGCGTCTCTCGCCAGCTTCCCGGCCGACCCGCGCGCGGTGATGTCCAACCCATTGGCGATGCCGCTGCGGCCCACCCGCACGCTCGAGCTCACGATGCGCACCGACGGTCGTCCGATTCGACGGGTCCCGGTCACGGCCTCGCTGGGCTTCCCTGAACGAATCGCGCTCCCGCCCGGCACCCTGCTCCTCGCAGGCGACCGCGTCCAACTCGAGCTCTCTCACCCGGAACAGCGTGCGTTCAAGGTCAACCTCGAGGCGACGGTCGGCGCTGATGGGTTCGCGACGCCCCTCATCGACCCGCGGACGAAGGCAGAGCTCGACGTGTTGCAGTGCTCGCTCGACGCCGAAGCGGTCGGGCCGGCGCTGGTGCCTCCACGCCCCCAGCCTGATTGGCGCCAGGCCGGGGAGCGCTTCGGGAACCGGGAACCGCCCGGGCCGGCGCAGCGCCTCGAGACGCGCTCAAACAGGCTCGTGGGTCCGCTGCTGGTGCTGGTGCTGTCGTTCCTGTTGTCGCTCCCCATCATCCTCGTCGCTGGCGTTCTGGCGTTGCTCGGGGTGGTCACCACGAAGACGCTCCTGTGGACCAGCGCCATCACCCTCGGCGTCGTGGCAGCGCTGCTGGTGTTCAGCGTGAGGAACCATTCGGCCACATGAGACGGGCCCTCGGGCGCTGCCTCGACGACTTCGCCGTGCTGGCTATGGGCGCCGCGCAGGTCCGCCTGCCGCGGCCGCACCCGAAGTGGAGCTGCGCTGCGCCTGGTGACGAAGGCCGTGAGCTGTGGCGAGCCTCGTTCGAGGGAGCGGCGCTGCACCGTCGCGGCGTCAACGCCCTCGTCGAAGGCTTTCCAGGGGTGCTCGAAGTCCGACGAGCACCGCCTTCACGTGCTGAAGAAGTCGCGGTGAGGGCGACCGGCACTGGTGGCCAGCCCGCCGCACCCCATCGACCCCTCCATTGCGGCTTCAAGCGTTCTGTGAAGCTGGAGTGAATCCTGGAGCCGTGCGAGGCGGTCACCGCCCGAACTCAGGGCCTGATGCGGGGGCTCGCGCTCGGCTTCCCGCTTTGAGTCCCTTCTCCCTGTCCTCAGGATGGGTTCGGCTCGCTCCGAATAAGCCGGCCGGCCTGCCGTCGAGCGCCACCGCGCACGAACGATCGCATTGATGATGGCGTTGGTGTTGGGTTCCTCGTCGATGGCCGGCGAGCCCCGGCCCGAACCGTCGACGACGGCCAGGGTCGTGAAGGGCCTCGACTGGACGGCAGTGAGCCTCCTCTCGGGCGGGCTGGTCCTTCAGAGCGTGTCGCTCCTGTCGAGCGACGGGCGGCCCGCCGTCGACGCCCCGCTGTTCACGGCGTTCGTCCTGTCCTTCGTCGGCGGGGTGATGACAGGCATCGTCTCGACGGTGCTCGAGGCTGTGACGGAGCTCACCTCGCCGGGCTCCGACGTTCCCGGGCCGCATGAGTTCGGGGTTGGTCCGTCGCGAACGGGGCGCCTGCTCCAGACCACCGGACTGGTAGTCACCTTCGTGGACATGCTCGCGTACGGCATTGGGAACGTGCTGGCGTCGATGCTCTCGTCGGGCCCCCGGCGTGGCCGCGGGCTGGCACCTGGCTCCAGGTCGGAGGCGGCCTCACGACGGCGGTCGGCATGATGGGCGCGATGAATGGCGGCGAGCTGCGCGATGGGCCAGCGGTCGCAGTGATGCCCGTGTCCGGCGGCGCCGTGGTCGGGCTTTCGTCCACGTGGTGAAGAGGGGCCGGGCCTCGAGACGACGGCCGTGGCGTTCAGACCCGCCGGGTGGCCGCAGGGAGGAGAGGGCCCAGCGCCTTGCGCAGCGCCGGCGTGAGGTTCAGCACCCCCGGGGCGAACGCCACCGAGCTGCCAGACAGCTTCAGCGCCTGCGCCGAGGTGAACGCCACGAGCGCCCAGGCCTCGGCGTCACCCCAGATGGGCGCGCGCGTCCACGTCAGGTGCGCACCGCCCTTCTCGCGCACCAGGCGCCACCCGTTGACCTCGAGCACCGGCAGCGTCGTCCGCGCGAGCCAGGCGGCCGCCACGGCGGCCTGCGCCTCGCCGGCGTGCAGGGCCTTCGAGGCGCCCGGCGGCGCCAGGACCTCCGCGGCGAACACCTCGAGCGCCGGCGCCGCGAGGAGCCACCGCTGGACGTCGTCGGAGGCTCCGGTGACATGGAGCGTCTTCAGGCTCACGAGGCGCGCGAGGGTCGCCTTCGCGGACGAGCGCGGCGCGCCGGTGATGACGAGCCGCTCGAGCCGTGGGGCGGCCTTCGTGGCGGCGAGCACCCCGAGCGCCGCGGCGGTGGTGCTGGCGCTCCGGAGAGACCTCGGCGCGCGGTCGAGCACAGCGACCCACGCGTTCTCCCACGCGTTGCCCTTGTCGAGGTGCCGCACGGTGTTCAACCAGGGCGAGGCGAGCGCCTCGTCCCACAGCCGGGGCGCGGCCCTCCACGAGGCGGTGAGTGAGAGGCGGTCGACGAAGCCGTCCCTGAAGTCGACATCGCCGGCGATGGGGGCCAGGGCCCCGAGGAGCGCCGTGCGCAGCTTGCGGGCCAGCGAGTCGTGCTGCCTCTGCTCGTCGGCGGTGAGCGGGCGCGTGCTGGCCGCGAGGCTGAGGGCGAAGAAGGGCCCGCGCGGGTCGCCGACCTCGAGCAGCACGTCGAGGAGCACCTCGCGGAGCGTGCGGTCGTCGGGTGACGCGAGCGCCGCGGCGACGAGCACGTCGGGGTCGTGCCGGGGCCGCGGCGGCGCTCCGGCGGGGCCGAGGCGGGCGACCCACGCCGGCGCCTCGACGGTGGGCAGGCGCTCGAGGGCCCTCTGGGCGGCGCGCTCGAGCCCGGCCCGGAGCGTCGAGGCCCGGCAGGGGTTGTGGCTGACGTAGCGCTCGAGCCACGGCCGCGAGCGCGGGTCCCGCTGCGCCACCAGCACGGACAGCAGCCGCCTCAGCACCGGCTCCGAGAAGAAGATGCCGCGGGTGCTGCGGGTCTCCTGCTCGAGCGTCACCTGGAGCGCGGCCGCCGTCCGAGGGTCCGCCGGCCACCGCGCCACGCGCTCGAGCCGCGCGAGAAGGCGGGCGCCGTCGTTGCCAGCGAAGGCCTTCGTGCGCAGCGCCTCGAGCAGCGCGGGGCGCAGCTCGTCGGGGGGCGCTCTCGCGAGCTCGAGCCAGCGCGCCTGGAAGTCCTCCGCGCCCGTGGGCCAGCGCTGGGGTGGGGGCGCGAGGTCGGCCGAGAGGCGCTCGATGAAGGCCGCGAGCCCCGGGGCGGGTGTGTGTCGCCACGTCTGGAGCGCGAGCGAGAGGGCCGCCGGGGTGCGCGCCCCGAGGCGCGCACCGAGGTCGTCGGACATGGGCGACTCGTACCACGCGGCGGCAGCGGCAGGGCCAGGCGGTCCGCCGCCGAGCCGGTGCCAGCGCGGCGGAGGGCCCCTCGGCTCGCGCGAGGAGTGGGCGCGCCATCGGAGGCGATGGGGTCTGCGCGTGGGCGGAGGCCCTGGTGGGGTTTCCTGGGGGGCCGGCGTACGCCGGCGCCGTGGTCGCCTCGCCCCGCCCCCGGAGGCGTCGTCTCGTCCCGCGGGAGGGCTCCCTCGAGGCGCCGCCCGCGCTATCGGAGGTGGCGACGCTGGCCTCTGGAGGCGCGGTAGACGTGTCGACGCGCTCGTGGACCTGGGGGCGCTCCGGGGGGCCGACCAGGCGCCGACGGAGGGAGCGCGCATGCGGCTGGCGTCGAGGTGCGTGGGCGTGGCCCTGCTGCTGGCCGCCGGGTGCCGCCAGTCCGAGCGGTGCGACGCGCAGACGTGCCCGGTGGGCTGCTGCTCGGCCGAGGGCCGGTGCGAGGGCGGCACCAGCGCGGGCGCGTGTGGCCGTGATGGAGCGCCGTGCGGCGCCTGCGACGTCGGCCTGCAGTGTCGGGCGGGCGCGTGCGCGCGTCCCTCTGGCGGCGGAGGCGGCGCCGCCGGCGCTGGAGGGGGGGCCGGGAGCGACGTCGCGGACGGCGGAGGGCACCGGTGCAGCGCGGCGCCAGCGGGGCGGCCGGCCGGGGAGCGGTGGGCCCGGGAGCGTACGACGAGCGACCAACCCGACGACGAGCCGGGGGCCTACTAGGTGCACGTGCTGTACCTCGAGCCCCGGGACCGCACCTCGGCACGCGCGCTCGACGTCGAGGGAGACCTGCGCCGCTCCATCGCCGCCATCACCCGGTGGCTTGAGCTGCAGACGGGAGGGCCGACCGTTCGCTTCGACACCTGCGACGGCGTGGTCGACGTGACCTTCGTGAAGCTCGCGGCCACCGAGCTCGACCTGGCGAGCGGGCTCGGCTCGGCGACGCCCGGGCCGGCCTTCCTCCGTGAGCGGCTGCGCGACCTCGTGCGCGCGCGCTTCGGGGCGCCCAACAAGCTCTACCGGCTCTCTTACGACGGGCTGTCCTACGGGTACTGCGGGGGCGGCGCGTACCCGCCAGCCCTGGCCGACCATTTCACCGCGATGTTCCGGGGAGGCCTCTTCGGCGCGACCTTCGTGGGCTCGGCCACGGCCGCAGGGGCGACGCGCGTCGAGGTCGATGCGCCGGGCTCGCTGCCGGCGGCCCCCTTCCCGGCGAAGGTGGGGGCGACGCTGGTGGAGGTCGTCTCGAAGTCGGCGGCGGCGGTGACGCTGGCGAGCCCGCTGGCCGCGCCGGTGCCTGCCGGCACGACGGTGCAGGCGATGACCGGCATCCCCGAGTGCCGCTCGAACCCGCGTTCGGTCGATGGACAGGCGCTGGGGTACGCCGACTTCGCGATGGTGCACGAGCTGATGCACCCGCTGGGCATCGTCGGCGGGGGCGCACAGGACTTCGCGGCGGCGCCCATCGCCCCCGGGCACCTCGGCGAGGGCAACCCGGTCGGCGGAGACGACCTCATGGACCAGGGCAGCCAGCCGTGGCGGTGTGGCTCTCCGCCTGCGAGCGCGGCGACGGCGCGCTCCCGCCTCGACCCCGGGCGCCGCAACGCCTGGCGCGTCGCCCAGGGGGTGAACGTCGTCGACCTGGCCCGCAGCGCCTTCCTGACGCCGACGCCGCCGCTGGCCGAGCTGCCCGCCGGTTGGTGTGCGCGCCCCGCCTCGACGCGCGGCGCCTTGGGGGTGAAGCCCGCAGCGCCCTCGACAGCCCGGCGTCGCCCCGGGGCCAGGCCGCCCCCGGAGAGCGCCGAATCGACGCCCGCTGACGCGCCGGGCCGCGCTAGACGCTGCCGCATGCGCTCCCTCGCCGTCGCGCTGGCCACGCTCGCCTGCAGCCCGCCCATCGAAATTCCCGATGACGCGCGCCTCTCGCCGCGCGGCGTCGCGGGGCGGCCGGTCGAGGTGTGCGTGCTGATGCAGGAGCGCGCGGTGCGCTCGCGCGCGATGGGTGTGGCCGAGGCCTCGCTCGCACCCTGGCCGTACGGCATCGCCTCGGTGCTCGTGCGGCACCCGGCCGGCCTCGTCGTCATCGACCCGGCCTTCGGCGTGAACGTCGCGCACGACCTGGGCCTGGGGCCGCGACTGTTCGCCCTCGCGATGGGGTCCGCGCGGGACAAGCGGCCACTCGTCGAGGTGATGCGCGCCGCCGCCATCGACCCCGATGCGGTGCGCTACGCGCTGGCCACCCACGTGCACTGGGACCACGTCGGCGCGCTGGGTGACCTGCCGAACGCGAAGGTGCTGCTCGCCCGGGCCGAGCTCGCGTGGGCGCGCACCCTGTCGCGCGGGCTGGACCAGGGGGTGATGCCGCACCACCTCGCGCGGGCGAAGCCCCGGCTCTTCCAGTTCGACTTCACGGGCCCCGGGCGCGACGGCTTCGAGGCGTCGTTCGACGTCTTCGGCGATGGGGCCCTCGTCGCGGTGCCGCTGCCCGGCCACACGCCCGGTAGCACCGGCTTCTTCGTCTCGCTGCCCGACGGGCGGCAGGCGCTGCTGACGGGAGACACGGCGTGGACGCTGCGTGGCGTCGAGGCGCCGGTGCACAAGAACCCGCTGGCGCGGCTCGACGCCGACGTCGACGCGACGGGGCGGGCCCTGGGGCTGTTGCACGCGCTGCACGCGCGGCGGCCCGACCTCGTCATCGTCCCCGCGCACGACGCCGCGGCGCTCGAGCAACTGCCGGCATGTGGCGGGGGCCGGTGATGGGCACCGCGCTGCTGTCGGCCGTCTTGGGCGCCGCGCCCCTCACCGTGGGGGTGACGCTGCACCCGTACTACTCGTGGACGGCGAACGTCACCGCCGGGCTGCCGGTCGAGGTGGTGCCGGTGGTGCCGGGCGACGTCGACGTCGGCAGCTACCAGCCCCGCCCGCAGGACATCACCGCGCTGGCCCGCCTCGACGCGTTGGTGGTGAACGGCGTCGGGCACGACGACTTCATCGACGAGATGGTGGCGGCCTCGGGCAACACCAGGCTGCGGCGCGTCCGCGTCAACGAGGGCACGCCGCTGCTGGTGACGCCGGGGCAGACGGCGGCCAACGCCCACTCGTTCCTCTCGTTCGGCAACGCGATGAGCCAGGCCTTCGTCATCGCCCGGGCGCTGGCCGAGCTGCGGCCCGAGTGGCGCGGGGCGCTGGAGCGGAACGCGGCCGCCTATGCGCAGCGGCTCCGGGCGGCGCGGGCCAGGGCGGTGACGCGCCTGGCGAAGGTCGAGCAGCGCCGCGTCATCACCGTGCACGACGGGTACTCGTACCTGCTGCAGGAGCTGGGGCTGTCGCTGGCGGCGGTGGTCGAGCCGGCCCACGGGCTGCTCCCGACGGCGCAGGAGCTCGAGGCGGTGGTGGGCCTGGTGCGCCGCGCCGAGGCGCGGGTGGTGCTGTCAGAGGCGTCGTTCCCGCCGGCGATGGCGGCGGTGCTGCGCGAGGCCGGCGCCGAGGTGGTGGTGGTGAGCCACGTGGCCACCGGCGCGTTCACCGCGGGGCGCTTCGAGGAGGAGCTGGCGGCGAGCGTCGACGCCGTCGTCGGAGCGCTGACCCGATGAGCGTGCTGCGCGCCAGGGCGGTCGAGGTGCCCTCGCGGCTGGCGCCGGTGTCGCTCGAGGTGGCGCGCGGCGAGGTGCTGGCGCTGGTGGGGCCCAACGGCGCGGGCAAGTCGACGTTCCTCGACTGCGTGCTGGGGCTCGTGGCCCACGAGGGCGCGCTCGAGGTCGAGGCCGGGGTGCCGGTGGCGGCGGTGCCGCAGCGGCTCGAGGCGCCGGCGCTGCCGGTGACGGTGGGCGAGCTGCTGGCCTGCACGCGCACGCGCCGGCCATGCTTCCTGGGGCGCCCGCCGGCGGTGCGGCGGGCCGTCGAGGCCGCGCTCGAGCGGGTGGGGCTCGCGGCGCTGGTCGAGCGGCCGCTCTCGGAGCTGTCGGGCGGAGAGCTGCGGCGGGTGCTGCTGGCCGACGCGCTGGCCTCGCCGTCGGGGCTGCTGCTGCTCGACGAGCCCGAGGCAGGGCTCGACGCGCCGGCCTGCGCGTGGCTGTACGAGGCCCTCGCGGGGGCGCGCCAGGCCGGGCACGCGGTGGTGTGGGTGTCTCACGACGCGCGCGCGGTGGAGCGCCACGCGACGCGGGTCCAGGCGCTGGGGGTGGCGAGGTGAGCGGCCGCGCGGTGCCCGGCGCGGGGGGGCAGGGCTGGCTGCGCGGCGCCGGTGGGGGCGAGCGCGGGCCGACGCGCTCCCCGCGGCGGAGTGCGTCCCGGGCCGGGAGCGCCCCGCGCCACGTCACGGAGGGCCGGTGATGGAGGTGCTCGCGCTCCCCTTCGTGCAGCGGGCCCTCGTCGCGGTCGCGCTCGCGGCGCCGCTGCTGGGCCTGCTGTCGCCGCTGGTGCTCGCGCGCCGGCTCGCCTTCTTCTCGGCGGCGCTGGGCCAGGCGGTACTGACGGGCGTGGCGCTCGGGGTGCTGCTGGGAGAGCCCGTCGACGCCCCCTGGGCCAGCGTGCTCGGCTTCTCGCTGCTGTGCGGCGTGGGCCTCGTCTTCGTGCGCCGCCGCTCACGCCTGCCGCCGGACACGCTGGTGGGCGTGCTGCTCGCCGTGACGTTGGGCGTGGGCGTGTTGCTGCTGACGGTGGTGACGAAGCGCTTCAACGTGCACCAGCTCGAGGCGGCGATGTTCGGCTCGGTGCTGACGACGAGCGCGGGGGACCTGTGGCTGCTCGCCGTGACGCTGGCCCTGGTGCTCGGCGCCCTGACGCGCTTCCACAACGCGCTCTTGCTCGACACCGTCGACCCGAGGTTGTCCGCGGCCCGGCGCCTGCCCGCGGCCCACCTCGAGTACGGCTTCGTGGTGCTGTTGACGCTCGCCATCGTCGCGTCCGTGAAGGTGATGGGGGCGTTGATGGTCGAGGCGATGTTGCTGGTGCCGGCCGCCGCCGGGCGCCTCGTCGCCCGGAGCCTCGCCGGCGTCACCTGGGTGAGCGTCGGCGTCGCCGCCTGGGGCGGGGTAGGCGGAGTGCTGGTGTCGACCCGCCTCAACGCCCCGTCCGGCGCGGCCATCGTCTTGATGCTGGCGCTCGCCTTCGCGCTGCTGGCCCCCCTGGCCCGCTGGAGAAGGCCTGGCCAGGGGCGCGGTGTCTCGGGGCCGTGACGCCGACGCGCGGTCGAAACCCCGACGTTCCAGTGAGCGAAGGTCGAACATCCCCATCCGGGGTGTCTGCCAACGAGACAGGGCGCCCTGTCAGGCCGCTTGTCACCGGGGCGCCCTCTCCATGGATAGGTCGGCGGCCAAGGGGCCGGTCCGCGCCTTGCTCATTTGTCCCCCACCATGACGCGAATCCTCTCGGTTTCACTCTTGTCGGTGCTGTGGGCCTGTGCTCCTGCGGAGCTGGGCGGTCTGGCCGAGGTCGATGAGGGCCAGGCGGCCGGGGCTGAGGGGACGACGAGCGAGGCCGACGCGCTGGCGGCGGCCAACACGGTGACGCTGACCGCGCCGGGGACGCTCTTCGTAGGGCAGCCGGCGACGCTGTCGGGCACGGCGACGGGCACCGTGCGGCGGGTAGCGCTGACGGTCGACGGCTTCGACGTCACGCCCACCACCGACCCGTCGGTCGTCAACGGGCGCTTCTCGGCGCAGTACACCTTCACGCAGGCCGGCACGGCGCGGGTGCTGGTGGCCAACGGGCTCAACAGCGCGGGCGCGGTGGTGGCGACGGCGCGGCGCACCATCGTGGTGTCTCCGCCGGTGCCGGCCTCCATCACGTTGACCTCGGGCACCTCGTTCCGCGTCGGCGTCGCCGCGACGATGAGCGGCACGGTGGCGGGCAACGTCGCCTCCATCGTGGCGGCCGTCGACGGCTTCGTGCTCGACGGCAACGGCGGCGACGTGGTGCGCGTGACGAACGGGGCCTTCTCGTTCCCGGTGACGTTCACCCAGGCCGGCGCGTCGCGGCAGCTCGTGCTGACGGGCCGCTCGTCGACGGGCGCGACGGTGACGCAGACGACGCGCACCATCTCGGTGGCCGACACCGTGGTACCGACGCCGCGGTACTTCTACCAGTACAACAACCGCATCAACCCGGGCGGCTCGTGCCAGAACACCTCCATCGCGATGATGCTCGGGTACTTCGGCGCGCCGGCCGGGCACACGCCAGACGTCATCTCGCAGCAGTGGGGCACCTCGCAGGCGCAGACGGTGAGCGGCTTCAAGCAGGTGTTCGACGGCGAGGCGAAGTACCTGGGCCTGGCGGCGCGCGCGCTGAGCACCACGACGGCGACCCTCACCGACGTGCGCAACGAGCTCGCCGCCGGGCGCCCGGTCGTGGTGCACGGGTACTTCACCGACTACGGGCACGTCATGGTGCTGACGGGCTTCGACAGCGCCCGGAACGAGTACATCGCCTTCGACCCGGCGGGCCGGTGGAGCCAGCAGTTCCGCTACGGCGGCTACAGCGGGGTGAACGCCACCGAGGGGCGAGGGGTTCGCTACCGCGCCGCCGCCATCGACCAGGCCATCGGCTTCGACGGCAACGTCTGGCTGCACCGCTTCCGCTGAGCCATGGGCGGCTCCGCGACTCGAACGGGAGCGCGGTGACGGTGGCGTGACGCCGGCCCCGGGGGCCGGTGGTAAACCTTCACGTACGAGCCCGCCTTGGTGGCAGTCACCGAATCGCCTCGTCGGAGCGTTCATGACGAGTCGATTCCTGCCGCACGGTCCCTTCTTCCGGGACTTGAACCTGGGCCTCGAGGGGTACTTCGCGGGCGCGCACCGCACTCGGCAGGCGACGGGCGCGATGTGGCTGAAGACGGCCCTCATCCTGACGTGGTTCGTCGGCTCGTGGGCGGTGCTCGTCTTCGCCGCGGCGACGTGGTGGCAGGCCGCGCTGGCGGCCGTCTCGCTCGGCCTGGCGATGGCGGGCATCGGCTTCAACGTGCAGCACGACGGCGGGCACCGGGCGACGTCCACGCACCAGGGGTGGAACCGGGCGATGGCGCTGACGCTCGACGTCCTCGGAGGCAGCTCGTACCTCTGGAACTGGAAGCACAACGTGCAGCACCACTCGAGCCCCAACGTCGCGGGCCTCGACGTCGACATCGACATCGAGCCGCTGGTGCGGCTGTCACCGGAGCAGGCGTGGCGGCCGTGGCACCGCTACCAGCACCTGTACACCTGGGGCCTGTATGCGCTGCTGGCGGTGAAGTGGCACTTCGTCGACGACTTCAAGGACGTCATCCGCGGGCGCATCGGCGCGAGCGCGTTTCCCCGGCCGAAGGGCGCGGACCTGGCGGCGTTCCTCGGGGGGAAGGTCTTCTTCTTCGGGTGGGCCTTCGTGGTGCCGATGTGGCTCCACCCGTGGTGGCAGGTGCTGCTGGGGTACCTGCTGGCGTCGGTGGTGTTGAGCCTGGCGCTGGCGCTGACGTTCCAGGCCGCGCACTGCGTCGAGGGAGCAGCCTTCCCCGCGGCGTCAGAGCGGCGGGAGTGGGCCGAGCACCAGGCCGTCACCTCGGTGGACTTCGCGCCACGGCACCCGCTGTGGACGTGGTACCTCGGCGGGCTGAACTACCAGCTCGAGCACCACCTCTTCCCGCGTGTCTGCCACGTGCACTACCCGGCCCTCGCCGCGATGGTGCAGGCGGTGTGCGAGCGGCACGGCGTGCCGTACCGGGTGTTGCCCGGCGCCGGCGCGGCGCTCGCGTCGCACGCGCGCTTCCTGGCGCAGCTCGGACGGCGCCCCACGGCCGGAGACGCCGCGGTGGTACCGGCCGCCGGGTGAGTCGGGCGTGTGCGTGGCGCCGAGGGCGCTGACGTGCTCCGTGTCGTCGCCCGGGCGGCACGGCGTGCCGTACCGGGTGTTGCCCGGCGCCGGCGCGGCGCTCGCGTCGCACGCGCGCTTCCTGGCGCAGCTCGGACGGCGCCCCACGGCCGGAGACGCCGCGGTGGTGCCGGCCGCCGGGAGAGTCGGGCGCGTGCGTGGCGCCGAGGGCGCTGACGTGCTCCGTGTCGTCGCCCGGGGGGCTGGGCCTCCGGGCGCGCGCTCCCGGTGTCTGCGCCCCCCGGGCTGACTCCGCTGGGCGTGCTGCCGGCCGCGAGCAAGGCGCGGGGCTTCGGGACGAGCGCCGCGGCTGGGCGAGGTCGGGCGGCCGAGGCGTGACCGGCGCCTCGTCTCGGCTCTGCCGCCCGTGGGAGCCGGCGTGCCGACGGCGCGGCGTGGAGCAAAGGTGTGCGCTGGCCCGCCACGCCAACGTGTCGCCGGCGTGGGTGGCGCGGCTGTCGGGGGGGGGGGGGGGCGTGCGGCGGCCGCTCCCGCTCGGCCCCCTCGTCGAAGGTCTCGCCTTCGCCGCCGCGACGAGCTTCATCACGGTCCCTCGTCAGAGTGTTGAAGCAGCTTCAAGTCAGGGTCGACGAGCGCTGTGAGACGTGCTGCCGCGGCGCCTTCTCGCGGCGCTCCGCCGACTCGATGCGCGCGGTGGGGCGCGACCTCGACGCGAAGGGCTGGTTCGGGCTCTGCCTCGCCTCCCCCGCGAGGCCGGTGTTGCCCAAGCCGCGGGGCCTTCGCATCCCACCTCTGGCCAACGAAGGAGCGCTCGAGGCCGCGGGAGGCGCGCTCCGGCGTGCAGGCCGCTGCAACGCACCGGCGCACATGCGAGGGTCCCGGGGTGCTCAAGTTCGCCGTCGTGCGCGAAGACCCGCGGCTCGAGGTCGCCCTGGTGGAGGCGGCCGGCGCGGCCCGATGTCTGACGGTGGCGTCGGGCGGGTGCACGGCGCTGACGCTCGCCCACCGGTTCCCCACGCTCGAGGTGCATGCCTTCGACGTGAATGCGGACCAGCTGACGCACGTGCGCGCGAAGCAGGCGGCGGTGGCCGCGAAGGCGCTGCGCGCGCTGAACGTCGGAGAGGCCTCTGCCGAGGGGCTCTCGCAGCGCGGCGAGTTCGAGCGGCTGTTCCGGGTGCTCCGCGCGGCGGTGCTGGAGCTGGTATGTCCGGCCGCGGAGCTCGAGGCCTTCTTCATCGAGGGCGTGGCCTCGCGCCGCGAGCGCCTGCGGCGGTGGCAGGCGTCGCCGTACTGGCCGGCGGTCTTCGAGGTGGCCTTCGCCGAGGGGCTCCTGCACGCGATGTTCGGGCCGGACGCCACCCGACACGCCGAGCGGCACTCGTACCCGCGCTACTTCCAGCGGGCGTTCGAGCGCGGGCTCCACGCCGAGGACGCGGGGCAGAGCCCGTTCCTGCAGCACGTCTTCCTGCAGCGGTACCTCGAGGGGCCGGCGTTTCTCCACGCGGCTCGTCGGCTCGAGGCGACCCTGCACCACGGCACCCTCACCGACGTCCCGGACCTGGGTCGCTTCGGCGTCGTGAGCCTGTCGAACGTGTTCGACTGGTCGGAAGAGGCGCTCGTCGTCGCGTGGGCGAGAGCGCTCCAGGGCCTCGCGCCGGGGAGCCTGGTGGTGTGGCGGCAGCTCAACAACCAGCGCGACTGGCGCGCCCACTTCGAGGGCTTCGAAGAGGACGCGGGCGCGTCCCGGCGCTGGACGACGGACGAGCGCGCGCAGTTCTACGAGCGGGTCACGGTGATGAGGCGGCGATGAGGGTGGTCCACGTGACGGCCGACGCGCTCGGGCCGTGGGTGCCGCAGTTGCGGGCCCTCGAGGCGGGCATCTCGTACCCCATCGACGACGGGCGAGACCGCTTCGAGCTGTCGCATGGAGGCGGCTACCACGGCTTCTTCTCGAAGATGGGCGAGGCGCACTTCCTGCTCGCGCTCGAGGGCGACGCACTCCTCGGGTGTGTGGCGGCGGTGCGAAAGCCGGTCCGCGTGGGAGGCGCCGAGGTGCCGGCGGTGTACCTGGCGGACTTGAAGGTGGCGCCGGCGGCCCGCGGGCGGGGCGTGCCGGCGCGGCTCCTGTTCCGGGCGCTCTCGGTGTGGGCGCGCTCGCCCCGGCGCCTTTCGTGGCGGTTCGCTTTCGGCGCCGCGATGCGGGGCGCGCGCGGCGACGTGATGCGCGCGGCGAAGGGCGTGACGCCGATGAAGCTGGCGTCAGCGGTGGCGCGGCTGCACGTCTACTTCGAGCGGCCCGAGGTCCTGGCGGCGCTGAAGGTGACGGGCGCTCCGCCGCCTCCGGCTGGAGCGGGGCTCGACCTGAGCCCCGAGGCGTCGACGG
The DNA here is from genome assembly GCA_020247085.1 of Myxococcaceae bacterium. Taxonomy (GTDB): domain Bacteria; phylum Myxococcota; class Myxococcia; order Myxococcales; family Myxococcaceae; genus Xiheimicrobium; species Xiheimicrobium aquaticum. The sequence goes on from JADCJJ010000203.1 coordinate 16,444, forward strand.
AGGTGGTGTCGACGGCGGGCCTGAAGGACTTCGTGCTGGCGTCGACGGGCGCTCCGTGGCCGCTGGTGCACCTGCCGCGGGGCCCCTCGGGCTGGGGCGCCTCACACGCGGCGGCGCTGGCGCGAGGGGGGCGCGCGCTCGTCCAGCAGGGGGCGCCGGGGCCCGCCTGCTTCGCGCTCGACGACCGCCTCGAGGCGGAGCGCCACTTCCTCGAGGCGCAGGGGGTTCGACCGGGCGCGGTGTGTACCGTGTATGGCCTCTCGATGACGCGTCGCATGGCGACGGTGCCGTGGGTGCACCTGGCGACGTCAGACATCTGAAGCGGGTCACCACGAACGGACCCGGGCCCGCGCCGCGGCGGGGACGCTAGGCTTCGGCGCATGTCCCTCGACGACTTCGTGAAGGCGCTCAAGGCCAGGCTCCGCCCGCTCGAGAACCCCTACTTCGTCTCGCTGAAGGACGGCTCGATGACGAGGGAGGACTTCGTCGAGACCCAGGCGCAGTTCGCCCACGCCGTCTTCTTCTTCTCGCGGCCGATGTTGGTGCTCGCGGCGCGCGTGTCGAACCCGAAGGTGCGGCTCCCGCTGCTCGAGAACGTCGGTGACGAGCACGGCGACGGTGACCTCTCGATGTCTCACGAGGCCACCTTCACGTGCTTCCTCGAGCGCATGGGCGTGTCGCGCGACGAGCTGTGGGCCCGCCCCCTCTGGCCCGAGGTGCGCGCCTTCAACACCGTGCTGGCCGGGGTCTGCACGCTCGACGACGTCCCTACGGCGCTCGCCACCATGGGCATCATCGAGGACCTCTTCTCGAGCCTCTCGGCCGAGCTGGGGCGCGGCATCGTCGCCCGCGGCTTCCTGACGAGCGCGGCCCTCGTCCACTACCAGACCCACGAGGCGCTCGACGTACTCCACGCCGAGGGCTTCTACGCACCGCTGCGAGCGCGCTACGCGCAGGATGACGTCGCTCGCTACCAGGTGGAGCAGGGCCTCGAGCTCGGCGCCACGGTCTTTCTTGGGCTCTACCGGGGGCTCTTCGAAGCCCGGAGCCGGCGCGCCAGGCGCCCCGCCGGCAGCGTGCACAGCGTCGTGGCCGGGTTCGAGTGACCGTGACGGCCCGCCGCGGATGCGGCCCGCGCTGGCGGCGCGGTGGCGAGGACCCTGCTGGTGATGGGGCGCGCTTCGGCTGCACGAGGATGGGACGAAGGGCGTCGTGCTCCCGCTTCTCTCCGACGCAGCCGTCGACCGTGCCTGGCCCAGGGCGTCCGCGCGCCCCTCAGCCTTCGTCGCCGAAGCCGGCGGTGCCATGGCGGTCGGCGCAGGCGCGTGACCAGTCGACGGTGTTCGACTGGGCGCCGCCGAGGCATGACGCCATCTGGGTCATCGCGGTGACCTCTGCCTTGTACGTGTCCGCGTGCGCCTGCATCGCCGTGTGCACGGTCGCGACGGGCATCGTCGCGGGCACGTTGGTGACGCAGACCGGGACCGCGCCGGGCGCCCGGGCTGCCGCGGCCGCCCGTCAGGGCCTGATGACGCCGCTGACGACCGTCGACGACAGGAAGGGCAGGGTGAAGGTGAGGCCGCCCTGGCCGAAGGCCAGCGCCTCGAGCTCGAGCACGTAGGCCTCGCCGGCCACGAGGATGCCCGGCGGGAGCGTGACGGCGGGGTTGTTGGTGTACAGGCGCCAGAGCTCGGCGACGGTGCCGCCCGCCGCGAGGCGGTTGACGCTGAGGCGGTAGGTGCTGACCGTGCCGAGGGCCGGCGCCATCCACGAGATGGTGGGCGTCGTCGTCACGCCCGACAGGTCGTCGAGGAAGCTCCGGCCACCGAGCTGCGCGCCGCGCACCGGCCCGAGCCGCGGCGTGACGGGACCGGTGAAGGCCGCCACGTCGTCGGCGACGGTGACGCCGCCGAAGAACCCGGCTGGGGTGCCGCCGTCGGTGAGGGCGCGCTGCTGCGCGCGGCCGTACGAGAGGGTGACGGTGCGACCCCACGTCGTCGGGAACGCGCTCGTCGGCAGCGGCAGCGGCGGGAGCGCGCTGGTCTCGCTCACGAAGAAGCTGGCGAGGGTGAAGGCGCCCTGGCCGGCCACCCGGTGCGGCGCCGGCGCCGGCGAGGTGGTCACCTCGGCCGAGAACGAGGCCGTGCCCACGTCGCGCCCGAAGCTGGCCCGGAGCGCCTGGAAGGCCGACGTGTCGGCCGACAGCGTGAGGGGCTGCGTCGCCGGCGCCGTCAGGTCGGCGATGGCGTCGACCGACCCGCCGTTGGCGAGGGTGAGGGGCGGAAAGGGCGCGACGCGGCGCAGCGCCGAGAGGCTCCCGCCGTCGAAGTCGGTGCGCCCGAGCTGCAGCGCCCACCCCCGGTCGCCCCGCGTGCCGTCGGGCAGCCCGTAGTCCAGCGCCTCGGTAACGCGCGCCCAGTCGAGGTCCGACTCGAGCGAGGTGCTGCCGGCGGGCGTCGCCGGCGTGGCGACGTTCTCGAGGTTCGAGACCTGGCCCGTCTGCTGGGTGAAGAAGAAGCCGGTCGCGTTGGTGGGGCCGATGGGCTCGAGGCCACGCAGGGTGAAGCGCATCAGCGACTCGGCGGTGGCCCGCGTGGCGTCGAGGCGCCCGCCGACGAAGCTGTCGAAGTTGAGCCGCCGCGACGTGGTGACGAAGTAGCGGCGGGCGAGCTGCAGGGTGACCTCTCCGGCGGGCACCTCGCGCACGACGAAGGTGCCGTCGGCGTTGCCGCGGCCGCGCACGAAGTCGAAGGCGCCGCCGTCGCGGTACCAGACGCCGACGGGGGCGCGGTCGAAGGCGTCGAGGAACGCCGAGCGCCCGCCGTCGCCGTCCCACCCCCAGACCGCCTGGTAGGTGCCGCTCAGCTCGCTGCCGCTGACGCCGCCGCCCATCGCCTGGCCCCCGCCCGAGGCGCCGCCGGCCGCCCCTCCGCCGACGCCGCTCGCCCCCTCACACCGCCCCGAGACACACTGCTGCGCGCCGACGCAGACGTCACAGCGCATCGCCCCCGCGCCGCAGGCCGTGGCGCTGGTGCCCGTCTCACAGGTGTCGTCCGCGGTGCAGCAGCCCTGGCAGGTCGCCGCCGTGCACCGCTTCGAGGGGGCGCAGGCCACGAGCAGGCCGATGACGAAGGAGAGGCAGAACGCGAGCAGTCGCATGGCAGGTCCCCGGGGGTGAAGGCGTGCCGGGGGGCCCTAGCATGGCGGGTGCCGGGTGGCATCGCGGGAGCGACGCGGCGGCCGGCGTCACCGCACCTGCAGCGTGAACGAGCCGCCGTTGCGCCTGAGCTCGGCGTCCATGTCGCGCTGAAACCGCTGCTGCACGTTGCGGTCGCCGACGATGCCGATGCAGCCCTGGGTGCCCGGGCGGCCGCCGTCGGGGTGAATGCGGAGGGCCGTTCGCGGCTGGCCAACTCGGGGGTCGAACTTGTCCGACATGCCGTACTTGTAGCCAACGCCGCCCACCGTCATGGTCCTCTGCTGGTGGGCCTTGAGCGGCATGTTGCCCGAAATCCGATACTGGCCCGGGGGCAGGGACGGGCTCGAGGCCCAGCGGCGGTCGCGGTTGGCGCTCCCGCCGGAGTTGAAGCGGTAGGTGTTGCCGTTGATGGTGATGGTGCCGCCCGTGGTGGAGAAGTTCCGGCCCATTTTCCCGAGGCTCGCCGTCTTGTTTCGGGTGCCGAGCGTCGGGTTCGCGCTGGTGGCTGGAGCGCGGCTCACGCCGCCACCACCGCTGAGCCGGCTGAACGTGTCTCGCCCGGCGATGCCATCAGCCGAGAGGCCGTTGGCCCGCTGAAAGTCCCGCACCGCGGCGGCGGTCTTCGGGCCGTACTTGCCGTCGGTCGCGCCGGGGTTGAAGCCCGCCTTCTTGAGGCTGTCCTGCAGGCGGCTGACGCCGGGCCCCGAGGCGCCCTGCCGGAGCGAGCCGCCGGGCGCGCTGCTGGTCGTCCGGCCCGGCGTGAAGGAGCTCTTCCCCGAGTGGCCGGCCGGGCCAGAGGCCTTCGACGTCGCCGGGCGCGAGCTGCCGAAGCCGCTCCGCCCCGAATGCCCCGCGGCGCCAGACCCCGAGAGGCCCTGCTTGCTCGCGCGGTCGGCGGCCCGGCTGGAGCCCAGGCCGCGCCCGGCTGACGTGCTCGAGCCTGACCGGCTCGCGTTGGAGCTGCCCGTGCTGCGCCCCGCCGACGTGTTGCCTCCGCTCCTGCTCGCTCCGCCAACGCTCATGGTCGTGTCTCCGTGCCGGTGAACTGCATGTGAGAGGGTTCTCGTCGGCGCCGCCGCCTTCGCCCGGGGTGGCGTTGCGAAGGCGGCGCAGGCCCTGTGGACTGGCGGGCGACACCCGGGGCCACCTGGCGCGGGGTCGACGCCGTCTGGCTAAGGCGCCGTTCGTCGTAAGGGGCTGACGTTGCAGAGAAAAGCCGAGCCCCGCGGGCTCGCCCGGGCGCGTGGCGCGACGGCGGTGCCGGCGTGTCGGCCTGCCGTGGCAGAAGGCGGCGATGGCGCGGAAGGTCACCGAGCAGCGACTGATGAACGTGGCGGTGTTTCACCTGGGCCGGTACGCGGCCTCGGTGGCGGGGCTGCGGCGCGTGCTGACGCGGCGCGCGCGGCGGTGGGAGCGTGACGGCGCCGAGGTCGACGGGGACGTCGAGCGGCTCGTCGAGCTCGTGGTGGTGCGACTGCGGGCGGTGGGGCTCCTCGACGACGAGCGGCTGGCCGCGGCGAGGGTGGCCAGCCTGCGGCGCGGCGGGGCGAGCGCCCGGGCCATCGATGCGAAGCTCCGGCGCGCCGGGTTGGGCAGCGAGGTGGTGAAGCGGGCCACCGCGACCGAGGCGACGACCGACGCCGCGGCAGTGTGGACGTGGGCGCGCCGCAAGAAGCTGGGCGTCTTCCGGGAGCGCCAGCGCGAGGAGCGCCGCCAGCGAGACCTCGCGGCCCTCGTACGCGCCGGCTTCTCGTTCCGCGAGGCGAAGGCCGTCGTCGACGCGAAGGCGCCCCTCGACGATGCCCCGCCCTGACGGCCCCTGCCGGCGGACGCGAGGAGCGTGGAACCCGGCGGATGGCGTCGCTATATCCCGGGCGCACCCCATGACAGGCAAGCGCATCATCGTCATCACGGGCATGTCCGGCGCGGGCAAGTCGACGGCCATTCGCGCGCTCGAGGACTCTGGCTTCAGCTGCATCGACAACCTCCCGGCGCCCCTGCTGATGAAGGTGACGGAGCTCGGCGACGCGACGCAGCGGCTGGCCTTCGTCATCGACGCGCGCGAGGGCGAGTTCCTCAAAGACGCACCGCGGGCCATCGACGAGGCGCGCCGGGCTGGGCACGACGTGCAGGTGCTCTTCCTCGACGCGTCCGATGAGGCCATTACCCGCCGCTTCAGCGAGACGCGCCGCCGGCACCCGCTGTCGGAGCGCGGCACCGTCGCCGACGGCCTGGCGAAGGAGCGCGGGCTCCTGACGGAGCTGCGCGAGGCCGCCGAGCACGTGCTCGACACCTCGACGATGACGGTGCACGAGCTGAGACGCCAGGTGATGGCCCGCTTCGGCGTCGCCAGCAGCGCCGAGCTTGCCGTGACGGTGATGAGCTTCGGCTTCAAGTACGGCGTGCCCAGCAACGCCGACCTCGTGCTCGACGTGCGCTTCCTGCCCAACCCGTTCTTCGTGCCCGAGCTCAAGGCCTTCACCGGGAAGGACCCGCGCGTCGCGCAGTTCGTCCTGGCGCAGGAGGGCGTGACGGAGTTCCTCGAGCGCGTCGAGGGGCTTCTCGGCTTCCTGCTCCCGCGCTACCAGAAGGAAGGCAAGTCGTACCTGACGGTGGCCATCGGCTGCACCGGCGGAAAGCACCGCTCCGTCGCGCTCGCGCAGGTGCTGTCGGACCGCCTGCGCACGCTCCCCGGCGGCGCCGCCACGCAGCTGTGGGACCGCGACGTCGAGAAGGAGTAGCCGGCGCGCCCCTCGGCTCGTCCGGAGACCGCCGCGCGACGGTGCGTGGCCGCCCTTGGTTGTCGCCCAATGAGCTCCGGGTCCCCGCCTTGCGGGGAAGAGGCGCTCTGGCGAAGCTTGGTCGAACGCCCAAGGAGCTCCATCATGACGCCTGCCCTTCAGAAGTCGCTGACCGTTCCGCCGCTCGCCTGGCCCACGGTGATGTTGGCCGGCGCGGCGCTGGCGGTCTGGGGGGTGGGCATCGGGCTGGTCGAGGCTGGGGCGTTCTGGAGCGGGTTGGTGGTGATGGCGCTCGGGGCGTACGTGTCGTTCACGCCGCTCCACGACGCGACGCACCGGGCGGTGGCCTCGAAGCACCCGTGGTTGAACGACGCGGTGGGGCGCCTGGCGGTGGTGCCGCTGTTCGGGCCGTACCTCGCGTTTCGCTTCGTTCACCTCGAGCACCACGCGCACACGAACGAGGCCGACGCCGACCCGGACCAGTGGAGCGCGCGCGGGCCGGCGGCGCTGCTGCCGCTGCGGTGGGTGACGCAGGACCTGTACTACTATGCGGTGTACCTGCGCGCGGGGCGCCCGCCGGCCGAAGTCGCCGACGTCGTCATCTCGCTCGCGCTGCTGGTGGGTGGCGTGGCGCTCCTCGTCGCGACGGGGCACGGGGCGTTGGCGCTCGCCTGGCTCGTCTCGTCGCGGCTCGCGCTGGGGGCGCTGGCGTTCGCGTTCGACTGGCTCCCGCACCGGCCGCACACGGTGTTGCAGCGCGAGGACCGGTTCCGGGCGACCACGATGCGGCTGGGCCTGGGATGGCAGGTATTGCTGGTGAACCAGTCGCACCACCTCGTGCACCACCTGCAGCCGCAGGTGCCGTTCTACAAGTACCCCGACCTGTGGAAGGCCCAGGAGGGTGAGCTGCGGGCCCGCGGAGCGGTGGTGGTGAACGAGCCGCCCGGCGCGCCGGCGCACGCGCTGCGGAGCTGACCGGGGCGCCGCCTCACACGTGACGGCGCGGAGCGGCGCGCCGGCTGCGTCGTCGCAAAAGGCGGCTCGCCGCGTTCGGGCTGGCGACGGCGCCGCGCGCGTCGGCCCGGAGCGTCGAGGCACCTCGGCGCTCTCGCACCCATTGAAACGCAATCAACAAAAGTTCATAACGAAAAACAACTGATGCTTTAAAGCTACAACCATACTGAGGGTGACGTCGTAAGTTCAGCAGCTTGAGAGGTGTCGTCTCTCGGCATGGGCGCTGCATTCACCCGGGGCATGCAGTTCACCTCTTCGCTCCCGGAGTCGCCCATGAACGCCCGCCTGCTCGCGCTGCTCACCTCGATGCTTGCCCTGACGGCCTGCGGCGTGGACTCGGCCCTCGTCGACGA
>JADCJJ010000204.1 GCA_020247085.1 Myxococcaceae bacterium
CGCAGCGGGCCCGCCCGAAAACACGACCGCCGCGGGTGCCCATGTCACATGGGAGCCCACGGCGGAAGGTGACCAGAAGCGTTTGAAGGTCAGCGCTTGCTGAACTGGAAGCGCTTGCGGGCGCCAGGCTGACCCGACTTCTTGCGCTCGACGGCGCGAGCGTCGCGGGTGAGGAAGCCCGCCTTCTTCAACGGGCTGCGGAACTCACCATTCATGCGGCAGAGCGCGCGCGAGAGGCCGTGCCGAATGGCGCCGGCCTGGCCCGACAACCCGCCGCCACGCACGTTGACCGTCATGTCGATCTTGCCTATCTGCTCCAGCACCTGAAGGGGCTGGTTGATGACCATGATTGACGTCTCACGGCCGAAGTACTCGTTCATCGGCCGACCGTTGATCATCATCGAGCCGGCGCCAGCCTTGACCCACACGCGGGCGGTGGCCTCCTTGCGGCGGCCGGTGGCGTAGAAACCATCAGTTCCAGACTTGGCCATGGTGTGCTCTCAGGGGCTTTGGGGTTCAGGCCACGACCGCGCGAGCGGCGGGCTTCTGCGCGACGTGCGGGTGCTTGTCGCCGGCGTAGATCTTCAGCTTCGTCATCATCTGCCGGCCCAGCGCGTTCCGCGGCAACATGCGGCGCACGGCGTGCTCGATGATGTCTTCGGGGTGACGCTTCTGGAGCGTCTGGTAGTCCGTCGTCTTGAGCGCCCCGGGGAAGCCGGCCTTCGGGTGCCGGTGGTACAGCTTCTGGGTCGGCTTGTTGCCGGTGATCTTCACCTTCTCGGCGTTGATCACCACGACGTGATCGCCGGTGTCGATCGACGGCGTGTACATCGCCTTGTGCTTCCCCTTGAGCAGCGTGGCGATCTGCGTGGCCACCCGGCCGAGCACCTTGCCGTCGACGTCGACGAGGTGCCACTCGCGCTTGATGTCCTTCGCCTTGGCGCTGTACGTCCTCTGGTGCGGCATGACTTGAACCTTGCTGTAGCGCCCCGCGCCTGAACGATGCGGAGCTGGAAAGAGGGCGCCTGCTACCTTTGCAGACCCTGGGTGTCAAGACCCGTCGATCATCGCCTCGCCGCCCCCCCCCGACGCGGGCCCTACGCCGGTCCGCGACCGCCCCCGGTCCCCTCGGTGGGGCCGCCCGGCGCCCCCTTGAGCCGCTGACGCAGCGCCGCGAAGAACCCCTGCTCTCGCTCGCTGGGGGGCCCCGCGGGAATGGCGTCGAGATCGATGATTTCACAGAGGTCTTCGGGAAGGTCGTCGAGGAAGCGGCTGGGCGTTCTCGGGACGTCGCGGCCGCGCCGCAGGCGCACGGTGGCGCGGGTCATCACGAGTTGCTCGCGGGCGCGCGTCATGCCGACGTAGCACAGGCGGCGCTCCTCCTCTGGGTTGGGCAGCTCGCCCTGCATGCCGGCGTGGGGCAGCAGCTCCTCTTCGAGGCCCATCAGCAAGACGAGGCGCCACTCGAGCCCCTTCGAGCCGTGGAGCGTCATGAGCGTCACGCGGCCCGCTGCGTGGTGGGCCTCGTCCTCCTCTTCGCGGGTGTCGAGGGCGAGCCGGTTGAGGTAGGTGAGTAGGCTCGCCTTTGGGCCGTCGCGCCGCTCGTAGGCCTCGAGGCTGTCGATCACCTGCGCCACGGCCTTCGCCTTGCGGTCGCCCGAGGCCTGCGTGGTGGCCTGCTGGCGGGCGGCGCCGACGAAGTCGATCTCGGCGAGCAGCTCGCGGGTGACCTGGGCGAGGTTGCCCCGGGTGAAGGCCCGCCGGTACCGCGCGACGAGCTCGAGGAACGCGGCGATGCGCTCGCTCGCGCTCGGCGGCACGTCGGGCACCTCGGCGGCGCGCCCCAGGGCCTCGAAGAGCGGCACGTCATTCTTGATCGCCCAGCCGGTGATGCGCTCCATGGTGACGTCGCCGATGCCGCGCGCCGGCACGTTGATGATGCGCAGCAGCGACGTCTCGTCCTTCGGGTTGGCGATGAGCTTGAAGTACGCGATGACGTCCTTCACCTCGCGGCGGTCGAAGAACTCGGCGCCGCCGATGAGCTCGTAGCGCACGTCCCTCTCGCGCAGCGCCTCCTCGACGGGGCGCGCCTGCCCGTTGGTCCGGTAGAGCACGGCGATCTCGTCGGCCGGCATACCGAGGGCGAGCGCCTGCTTCACCTCGCGGGCGACGTACCTCGCCTCTTCCTCCTCCGAGGGCGCCGCCACGAGCTTCACCTTCGCGCCGCCCTTCACGTCGGTCCACATGCGCTTGGGCCGGCGCAGCGGGTTCTTCTCGATGACCGCATTGGCGGCGTCGAGGATGCACGCCGTCGAGCGGTAGTTCTGCTCGAGCCGCACCGCCTTGCCGCCGGGGAAGAAGCGCTCGAACTCGAGAATGTTGCGCACCTCGGCGCCACGCCACGAGTAGATGCACTGGTCGTCATCGCCGACGGCGCACACGTTGCCGTGCCCCTCACCCAGGTGCCGCAGGACCTCGAGCTGCGCGCGGTTGGTGTCCTGAAACTCGTCGACCATCAGGTAGCGGAAGCGCGCCTGGTACTGCTGCTTCACGAGCGGGAAGGCTTCGAAGATCTGCGAGGGGAAGACGATGAGATCGTCGAAGTCGACGGCGCCCTGGGCCTTGAGCGCCAACTGGTAGAGCGGGAAGACGAGGTGCGCGACCAGATCGAGGTCGTCACCCTGCCCCTCGGGCCCGGGCTGCGGCGCGGTGCCCGAGTTCTTCGCGCGGCTGATGAGCGTCAGCACCTTGCGGGGGTCGAAGGCCTGATCGTCGACGTTGCGCTCCCGCATCGCCCGGCGCACCAGGGCGAGCTGGTCGCCGGTGTCGACGATCGAGAACTTCTTCGGCCACCCGAGCTTCGGCAGGTGCGCCTTGAGCACCTCGGCGCCGAAGGCGTGGAACGTCGACAGCGTCACGCCCAGCGCCCGCTGGCCGGCAAGCTGCACCACCCGCTCCTTCATCTCGGCGGCGGCCTTGTTGGTGAACGTCACCGCCAGAATCGCCCGCGCCGGGACCTTGCGCTCCAGCAGGTGGCAGATGCGGTGGGTGATGACGCGCGTCTTGCCCGAGCCCGCGCCGGCGA
>JADCJJ010000205.1 GCA_020247085.1 Myxococcaceae bacterium
CTCGCCGCCGCCGTCCTTCAGGCGGAGGCCCTCGGGGACGGTGAGGGTCACCTTCGACGACGTCGCCTCGCTCGACTCGATGAAGAGGGGCGTCTGGCGCTGGCCCAGCACAAGGTACCGGCGGCCGAGGTTCCACGGAAACGTCAGGGCGCCGAACACCAGCGCCTCGCCCGCCGGGCGCGCGAAGCGGCGGGCCTTGAAGCGGTACGAGACCCGCACCGGCGCCCCAACCTCCCGGGGCGCGTCGACGTCCACCTGCTCGAGGTCGGCCCCGCCGAACATGCGAGACAGCGCCTGCTCCAGCGCCTGCCTCCGCTGCTCCACCGTCAACTGCTCGAGCGCCTCGGCGAGCTGGGCGGCCTCGAAGCCCTGGTACGTCTCGACGCCCTCGCCCGCGAGCACGCCCTCGCCGTCGAGCGTCGCCGTCAGCACCACCGACTTCCCGGGCTGGCTGCGGCGCGGCGGCGTCACCGTGCGCTCCGGCGCCTCTCCCGGGCGCGGCAGCACCCACGCCTCGCGCTCCCCGAGGGCCAGCTCGGGCAGCTCCCCGAAGGGCGCGAAGCGCACCATCGGGTCGAGCCACACCGCCTGCCCGTCGACCGTCACCCGCACGCAGACGTACGAGAACGACGCCTCGTTGGGGAACAGGGACGGCGCCGGGTCAGCGGTGAAGCCGCGCACCGCGACGAGCCGCGCGTCGAAGCCCAGCGCCGTGAGCGAGGCCTGCAGCAGCCAGGTGCGGCTGCCGCGGTCCTGGCCGACGCTGGCCGCCGCCGACACCGACAGCCCCGCGTCGCGCCCCGACAGCTTCTTCATCACCGCCGCGTAGACGGCGCGCACGGCGTCGAGGCCCTTCGCCCCGGCCGCCGCCTGCGTCGCGAAGCGGCGCACCTCGTGGGTGATGGTGCCGCGGTCGACGAAGGCGTCGGCGTAGGCCGTCATCAGGCCCTCGCTCCCCTTCTGCCCCGCGCCCACCGAGACGAAGGGGAGCCACTCGGTGCCCGACGGCGGCCCCATCGGCTCGGGGATGTACGGGGGCACGCGCTTCTCTTCGTGCGTGAACACCTCTCGCCCGCCCTCCACCTTCACCGCAGAGACGCCCTTCAGCTGGTGCGCGTCGACGGTGAGGCCCGCGCCCGCGGGCGCGATGACGGTGTAGGTGCTCCAGTTGTTCGGGTGCCGCGCCACCTGGAAGTAGAAGTTCGACGCAGTGAAGCCCGGCTGCCCGGGGCCGCGCGGCGGGTGCGCCAGCAGGTACTCGTACTCGACGACGTCGCCCACCTGCACGCCTGGCAGGCTGACGCCCTCTTTCCCGTCGATGCTCTCGGGCTCGAGGGAGCGCCCATCGGGCTTGAGCGTGCGCAGCTTCAGCACCACCGCGCCCTGCGGGAGCTGCACCTCGGCCACCTCCTGCACGCCGGCCTGGTCGAGCGCCTTCTGCATGATGTGCACCCGGTCGACCTGCGCGCCGTCGGGGAAGGCCTCGATGGCCGCCGCGTCGAGCAGGAAGGCGGCCGTCGCGTCCTCTGCCCCCGGCGCCGCCTCGTAGGCGTCGAGCGCCGCCCGGGTCGAGATGGCCCAGGCGTCGAGCAGCTCCCGCCCCGTCTTCGCCCGCTCGACGGCCCGGCGCAGCGGCAGGTCCGCGCCGTCGAGCTCGAGCGCGCGCTCCCGCGCCGCCAGGGCCTCCTTCGGCCGGCCGGCCAGCTCGTGCACGTCGGCCAACTGCTTGTACGCGGCCACGTGCCGGGGCCACGTCGTCGTCACCTCCTCGAGCACGGCGACGGCCTCGTCGAAGCGGGTCAGCGACGAGAGCGCGCTGGCCAGCGTTGCCGCCACCTGCACCTGGCCGTCATCACGTGCCAGCTGGCCGCGCAGGGCCGCCACCGCTGCCTCGAGGCGCCCGCGCGCCTTGTGGTGCTCGGCAGCCCGGGCCGGGAAGTCGGGGCACGACCTCGACCGCTCGAGGAGCGCGTCGGCCTCGGCCACCGCGTCACGCCGGCGGGCGACGTCGTACTCGAGGCCCAGGGCCTCGCAGTGCCCCGCCCACGCCGCCTGCGCGGCCCGCGCCGTCTGCACCGCCTGCGCCTCGAGCCCCTGGGACAGCTCGACGCGCGCCGTGAGCCACAGCGCCGCCGCCGGCAGCGAGCCGTCGGCGCCCTTCCCCCGTCGCAGGAGCTCGAGCGCGTCGCTCTGCCGGCCGTCGTCGAGGGCGAGCTGGGCCGACGCGAGCCGCGCGGCCCACAGGCCCTCGTCCTTCGCCAGGGCCGCCTCGAGGTCGCGCGCGGCCCGCCCCGTCGCCACCTTCGGCGCGAGGAACCGGTCGCCCACGTCGAGCTCGGCGCGCGTGAGGTGCACCATCGGCCCGTCGAGGAGCCCGCCCACCCCGTCCAGCACTGCCCGGGCCCCATCCTGGTCGCGCCCGGCCCCGTCACGCGCGGCGACGAGGCGGGCCAGCGCGTCAGAGGCCTCGTCGGCCAGCGCCGCGTGCACGTCAGCGGCGGCCGGCATCACGCCCTCGACGTCATCGAGCAGCTCGACGCCGCCGGTAGACCGGCTCGCCCCCGTCGCGGCGGCGAACGTCAGCCCCGCGGGGGCGCCGTCGAGGCGCTGCAGCGCCACCTGGAAGTGGCCGGCCTGGTCCTCCTTCGCGGCGCGCACCAGCAGCCGGTGCGGCCCCTGCGAGAGCCACACCGCCCGGGCCGACAGCGTCGACGCCGGGCGCTGCCACGTCGAGCGCGCCAGCACCGCGGTGCCGTCGAGGCTCGCGACGTGGTCCATCGCGCTGACGGTGCGCAGCACGTAGCGCCCCTTCACGGGCACCTCGACGTCGACTGCGAAGAGGTAGACGTCGCCCGCGGCCGGCTCCCCCGCCAGCGACAGCCGCCCGTCGGGCACCCGCACCGCCCGCGGCGTGAGCGCGCCGAAGGGCCCCGGCGCCGACGCGGGGATGACGAGGGTCTTCTCGGGCGGCGTGGGGGTGACGGTCGACACGACGTGCCAGGGGCTGAAGGGGCCCAGCACCGTCAGCGCCGTCGGCACGCCCATGTCGGCGAGCGTCGCCGCGACGAGCGCGGCGTCGCCGCGGGCCTCGGCGATGGCGGCGACGGCGGCCCGCAGCAGGTGCGCCGTGTCGGCGAGCATCGGGCGGGCGGTGAGCGCCGGGACACGGGCGAGCACCTCGTCGTCGCCGCCGCGGGCCACCGTGGCGTGCTCGAGCACCACCCGCGCCGCCACCGCCGACAGCGGGTGACGCGGGGCCCGCTCGACGAGGTCGAGGGCGATGGTGACGGCCCGGTCGCCGCGGGCCTGCCGCTGCGCCAGCAGCAGCTGACCATACAGCCCGTAGGGCTCCGACGCGTCCAGGCGCACGGCCGTGTCGAGGTGACCGCGGGCGGTGTCGACGGCGGCGCCCGTCAGCAGCGCGCGGAGCCCCGCGAGCGCCCAGGCCCGGGGCCGCGCCTCGCCGTCGGCGACGTCGGCGGCGGCCTCGTCGAGCGCGGCAGTGGGCGGCGGCGCCCGGCGCGCGCAGGCGGCGACGGCGAGGACGAGGACGAGGGCGATGCGACGAAGCTGCTGCGCCATGGCGGGGCGTTTAGCCAAACGACGCCGGGCCGGGGCCACATTCGCGGGCGGGCGGGCGCCGGCCGGGCCTCGACCTCAGGGCGGGCGGGCCCATGCATCGGCTGCGGGGAGCGGCTACGGTGCACCGTCATGCGAGACCCGGTTCGACTCAACCCCATCGCCCCCACCGTCGAGCGGGCGCGCGCCTTCTTCCGCAGCGACGTCACCCGGCCCTACGAGTTCCGGCGCGACCGCCTCCGGGCGCTCGAGGCCAGCATTCGCGCGCACGAGGCCGACGTCTTCGAGGCGCTGCGGGCCGACCTGGGCAAGTCCATCTACGAGGCGTACCCGGCCGAGGTGGGCCTGGTGTACGTCGACCTCAAGCACGCGCTGAAGCACCTGAAGGACTGGATGAAGCCGGTCGCCCGGCGACTGCCGATGACGTTCTGGCCCGGCACCGGGCAGCAGCGGCCAGAGCCACTCGGCACGGCGCTCATCATCGGCCCGTGGAACTACCCCTTCCAGCTCGCCACCTCGCCGCTGGTGGGCGCCATCGCCTCGGGCTGCAACGTGGTGCTCAAGCCGTCGGAGCTGTCGCCGGCCACCGCGGCCGTCATCGAGAAGGTGATGCGCCACGCCTTCGGCGACGACGGCTACGTCACGGTGGTGCACGGGGGCCCCGAGACGAGCCAGCAGCTGCTCGCCGAGACGTGGGACGTCATCTTCTTCACCGGCTCGACGCGCGTCGGCCAGCTCGTCATGGAGGCCGCCTCGAAGCACCTCACCCCCGTCATCCTCGAGCTCGGCGGCAAGTCGCCGTGCCTCGTCGACGCCGACGCGGACCTCGAGACGACGGCCCGCCGCATCATGTGGGGCAAGACGTACAACGCCGGGCAGACGTGCATCGCGCCGGACTACGCCCTGGTGCACCAGGACGTGAAGCAGCGCTTCGTCGACGCGTGCCAGCAGGCGGTGCGCGGCTTCTACGGCGATGACCCGAAGGCGAGCCGCGACTACGGCCGCATCATCTCGGCGCGGCACCTGCAGCGGCTCTCGACGCTCCTGCAGGGCGGCCGGGTGGCCTTCGGCGGGCGAGTCGACGAGGCGCAGAAGTACTTCGAGCCGACGCTGCTGGTGGACGTCGACCTGAAGGCGCCGGTGATGACCGAGGAGATCTTCGGCCCCATCCTGCCGGTGGTCGACGTCGCGTCGATGGACGAGGCCATCGCCTTCGTCCGCGACCGGCCCAAGCCGCTGGCGCTCTACGCCTTCACCAGCTCGCCCACGACGGCCGACCGGGTGCTCGAGAAGACCTCGAGCGGCGGCGCGGTGGTGAACGACGTCGTCATTCACATCGCCTCGGGCATGCCCTTCGGCGGCGTCGGCCCGTCGGGCATGGGCGCCTACCACGGCAAGGCGAGCTTCGACGCCTTCACGCACACCAAGACGGTGGTGAAGAAGCCCTGGGCGCTCGACCTCAAGGTGCGCTACCCGCCCTACCAGGTGCCGGTGAGCGTCTTCCGCAAGCTGCTGGGCTGAGCGCGCGGCGCCGCGCTGACTCGGGCACCGCGTCGGCGCCGAAGCCACCTTCGGCCGAGGCGAGGAGGCGCGCCGTCAGCACCGACCGGGACCCGTGGCGCGTGTCGAGGTGGGAGCGCACCTCCGGGTACGGGCGCATCCCGGCGCCGTCGGGCTCGAGGGCCAGCGCTCCTGGGAGCCCCCCCCACCCGCGCCAGCCCGGCGATGCCCCGGGGCGGCGCCGCGTCGGAGACGTGGTTGAACCGGTCGGCCCCGAGCCCGGTCGTGAGGAGCAGCTTGAGGCGAGGCCCCTCGAGGTCGGCGATGCCCGTCGGCGGCACCGCGTCCTCGACGGGGTCGCCCAACGAGTCGCTGCTCACCACGACCCGCTTCCGCAGCTGCCGCAGCTCGGGCCATGGACGACGTCGACCCCTCCGCCGCCGCCACGCAGCAGCGCCGCCTTGACGGATGGGGCCTCGGGCCTTCGAAGGTACCCGGGCAGCCCACGCTCCCTGACGCGAACGGGAGCCTCGTCGCCGAGACGAACGCGGCAGCGGGCCCCGCGCCAGCCCGACGAGCTCTCGACCGACGGGTGTCGGCCCTCGAACGCCACGCAGGCCCCACGCTGCCCCGGGCGCCGCTGCGAGGCGGTCGCCGAGCCCCGAGCCGGTGACGAGAGCGAGCGCCTCGGCGCGTTCAGGGCCCGAGCGGTCGAAAGGCGTCGATGGGAGGCAGCGGCAGGGTCGCGAGGTCGCTGCTCGTCATCGTCGAGAACACCACCGGCCGCCACTGCGTCGGAGCCAGCACCATTCGGCCGACCCCGGCCCCGGAGCAAATCGCAACGCCAGCGTCATTGGTTGGACAGCCGCCGATGGGGTCGCGCCAATCGACTCCAAGGCCGGCGAGGTAGCGGGCCTGCGCGCGGTCATCGGGGCCTGCCGAATCCCCCAGCACGAGGCGCACGTGCGCGACCGCAACGACGGCGCGGAGCGGGCGGGTCATGATGTCGACGTGCGCGACGTCCGGCCAGAAGTGCGCGACGCAGGTGGCAGCGGGCACGAACGAGCGACTCATGTCGGGCTCGGTACGCATGTCGAACATGCCGCAGGGGTACCGCTGGAAGTCCTCGCTCCACGAACCACCCTCGAGCACGTCGCTGCGTTGCCCCGCCTGCCAGGTGGTTTCGTTCTCGAAGAGCAACAGCACGACGCCTCCGCGCAAGGCGACTCGCGTGTTCGGCGGCCTCGTGCCGGACGAATCGACGAAGACCTGCGCCCACCAGTTCAGGCTCGTCAACCGCGGGTCGGTCCGGACGGGACTGGCCCGCGACCGGTCGTACCAGTCGTACGAGTTCGGGACCCCGTGCGGAAGCGCCTCGTGGGCCGAGCCAGGCTGGCTCGCCGCGAGCAGGGCGCGAAGCTCGGCCGGGCCGAAGACGAGGCCAGCGTCGGCAGGGGTCGACGCATCGAGCCCTCCGTCACGAGGTGCTCCGCCTCCATCGGTGGGGGTCGACCCGTCGAGCCCTCCATCACGGGGGGCTCCGCCATCATCGCTGGGGGTCGACGCATCGGGCCCTCCATCGCGGTGCGCTCCGCCTCCGTCTGACGGTTCTCCCGCGTCGGGCAGGTCGCCGGCCCCAGGTCGACCACCCGACCCGGCATCAGCGCGGGCCTCGGGCTCGGCGCAAGCGAACAGGGCGAGCGCCACGTGAAGGAGAAGGACGAAGAACACCGGCCGACGCCGGGCGCTGGACTCGGAGGAACGTGACACGGTGCACGAGAGGCTCATGTGGATGCAGGGCAGCGGTCAACTGGCTCGAACGGCGGTCGAACCGGGGAGGCCCTGCGAGGGCGAAGCGACCGCGGCGACGGCTCCGACCGAGGCGATGCCCGGGAGGCCCTGCGGGGGCGAAGCGACCGCGGCGACGGCTCCGAGCGAGGCGATGCCCGGGAGCACCTGCGGGGTGGCGCTCGCCCCGTCGCCGCCCCGGGTCGGCCGTGGCGCGCTCGTTCGGCTGAAGGTTCCGGCCTGCGTCACCGCCCCGGGTGAAGGCACGCCGACACCGGAGACCGCTGGGTGCGCCTCCGCCCCTTCCCGTCGACTCCGCGACAAGGAGGCCCGGCCCCGGGCGCCTCGCGGGCACTCCTCGCGGCTCGAACGCCGGCAGGGACGGGCGTGCCGAGGCGGCCCGGTGACGAGGGCCCGCCCCCGCTCCCGGAGACGCGACGGCGCGGTGACGCCCGTGGGGCACGGGCCGGGACGTGCCGCTCATCGCCCTCGACGTCGCGACAGGCGAGCCAGCACGGCGACGAAGGCCTCGGGGCCCAGCGAGAACCGCTCGCAGAGGCGCCCGTACAGCAGCGCCGTCGGCACCGCGCGCCCGGGCGCCTCGCGCTGACAGGCCTCGAGGGTCACCAGCACCGCGCGCTCGAGGGGCGTCAGGCCATCGCGCACGTCAGGCAGCGCGTCGAGGGCGCTACGCGACGGGGCCCCGACGGGCTCACCGGCCGGGCGCTCGACCCTCGACTTCGGCCGCCCTGCAAGACCGCGCCGCGCCCGCCTCACCCGTGGAACACGCGGCTGGCCACGATGCGCCCGTTCGTCACGTCGAAGGCCTCGGCGACGGGCATGGGCGCCTCGTTGGGCGCGTGCCGCAGGTACTCGAGCACCACGCGCTCGTCGTTGGCGGTGAGGCGCGTCAGCTCGTAGCGCAGGCCGGGCAGGCGCTTCATCGCGTCGGCCCACCAGGCGCGCAGCGCGGGCTTGCCGACGAGCTGGCCACCGGTGTGCGGGTGCAGCGCCCGCAGCTTCGGCGAGGTGTGCGTGCAGGCGTCGGCATAGAGGGCGACGAGCGCCTCGACGTCGTGCGCGTTGAAGGCGTCGAGCCAGGCGCGGCCGAGGGCCTCGGGCGTCATGACTCAGCGCCCCCCGTCGGCCAGGCCACCGTCGACTCCGCCGTCGGCCTGCGTCGCCGGCCGCGCCACGTACGCCGGCTCGATGGCGACGGGCACCACCAGCGTCACCGCCTGCGAGCCGACGGCCTGCCGGTACACCTGGTCGTTGCCACCCTCGTCTGACGAGAAGAGGAAGGTGGTGGCGTCGAGCCACGAGGGCGACGAGTCGTTCACCGACGCAGCAGGGCTGCGCTGGCGGGTCACGACGCGCGTCGCCAGGTCGAGCACGAAGATGCGGGTGACGCCGCTCGAGACACGGCCGTCGAACACCGCGCGCGCGCCGTCGGGCGAGACGACGATGCGGCTCGAGATGCCGAGCACCTCAGCGCCCAGCGTGTTGGTGACGGACGCCGGTGCCCCCGTGGCCACGTTCACCCTCTCGACCTGCGTCTGCATGAGCCCCGCGTTGCCGGCCGAGACGAGCAGGAACTCGCCGTCGGGGAACCACGAGGGCGAGCCGTAGGCCAGGGCCTGCCCGCCGATGACCTTGCGAAAGTCAGAGCCGTCGACGTTCACCACGCCGATGCTCGAGCTGACCGCGTTCTCGTCGTAGGCGAAGGCGATTCTCCGGCCGTCGGGCGAGAAGGCCGGCGTGCGCAGGTTCTGCTGCGTCGCGGTCGAGCGGAGCACCGTCGAGGGCATGCCGCCGGCCGTCGAGACGACGGCCAACTCGGACTCGGTGCCGTTGCGGCGCGCGAACACGAGCTGACGGCCGTCGCGCGAGAACGCCGGCATCGACACGCCACCCGTCTGGGTCAGCTGCACCCGGCTGTTCTCGTCCCGCTCGTCGGTGAGGAACAGGTTCCGGTCGTCGCGCCGCACGGTGGCGTACCCGCTGATGAAGCCGGTGGTTCCACCGCCACCACCGCCGCCACCACCGCCGCCACCGCCGCCAGACAGCAGCTCACAGCTCGCCAGCGCGACGACCGCGACGACGATGCCAGCACGAAGGGAGCGCGACATGGGTTCAAGTCCCCGGAAGGAGAGAGGTGGACACGGCCTTCGACTCGACGTGACGGCGGACATTCAAGGCCGCTGCCAGCAGGGGGAAGCTCACGGCGTGACCGCGTAGACGAAGGTCGCCTTGGGCGCGCGGAGCCACCGCTCGGTGATGACCTCGCGCGTCTTCGCCCAGTCATCTTTCGCGTCGACGAAGGCGGCCACCATGGCCTCGGCGTCCTTCTTGTCGCCCTTGCCCTTGGCCATCAGCACGCGCCGGGCGAGGGCGTCGACGGCGGTCTTCCACTTGGAGAAATCGACCTCGAAGCAGCCGACGTCCGTGCCGTTGGCGGCGGTGGCGGCGGCCTTGAACGAGAGCACGCCGGCCTTCGTCAGCGTGCCGAGCTGAATCGAGGCGAGCTGGCTGTAGTTCCGCGGCTTACCGTCGGCGCCGTACATGCCGCGGCTGACGTGCCCGAAGGCCCAGGCGATGTCTCGCACGTGCGCGAGCTCGGCCTCCTCGGGGGTGATGACCTTCTTCTCGACGAGCCACTCGGAGAAATAGAGCGCGGCCGTCTGCGCCTTGAGCTCCTCCATCGTCGAGGCGAGCGGGCCACCGAAGACCTCGTCGTCCTCCTTGCCCTTGACCTTGTACTCGTGGCTCGGGCCCAGGTTGTGCGCCGCCTCGTGCAGCACCACGCTCATCACCGCGGGGCCGGGCTTCGTCGAGGCCTTCGCCATGAGGCTGGGGCAGAACAACGACGCCATCTGCGCCTCGAGTGCCTTCTGGCTGTCGACGTCGGTGTAGAGGTTCGTCATCGCCACCGTGCGGCCGCCCTTCTCGGCCACCTTGCCCCAGTTGGGGAGCGACTGGCCGATGGTGGCGCCGTGCGGGTTCCGCGCGTCACCGGCGTTGAGGACGATGTCGATGAAGTCGGGCAGCTTGAACTTCACGTCGCGGGCCTTGTACGGAGGCCCCGCCAGGGCGGCGAGCGCCTTCTCCATGTCGCCCTTCACCGGCTCGAGCTTCTGCTGCCAGGCCAGCGAGTCGAGGTTGATGCGCGCGAAGCTGACGGCGAAGCCGGCCTTCCAGGCACAGGGCTCGTAGTACACCTCGTCGGGCGCGATGCGCAGGTACCACTTCGAGTTGGTGGGCCCCATGGCGACCCAGGCCGCGTTGGCGGGCTCCCAGTCGTTGGTGCGGAAGGCCGTCGCCGCCGCGCGCAGGTACGCCTGAAAGGCTTTCTCGCCCTCCGAGGTGATGGCCGCCGCCGCCGCCTCGAGCGAGGTGGCGACCTGCTCCATCTCGGGCTTGTAGAACTCCGAGTAGGGCACCGCCTTGAAGCCCTTGCCGTCGGCCACCACGACGCTGAAGTGGCCCATGAGGTCCTTCGCGTTCTTCTCCTTCGCGAGCCGGTCGCAGAACTTCGGGTCGCCCTGCAGCTCGGCCGGGTAGAGGCCCGACAGCCGGGCCGGCCGCGGCACCAGCGCCGAGCAGGCCTCGTCCTTCTCGGTCTTCGGCGCGACGCAGAACGGGCCCTGGTTGCGGTGGAAGACCGCGCGCGAGAGCGGGTCCGAGGGCGACAGCTGCTCCCACTGCGCGAAGGTGCCGAGCTGCTTGCCGTGAATCACCTCGACGACGCGGGCCGCCTCGGCGACGTGGCGCACGATGGCGCGGTCTTCGTCGGTGCCCGAGGCGAGCGACGTCTCGACCAGCGTCGGGCGCCCCTGCGACAGCTCGAGCCGCAGCACCTCACTGCGGGCCCGCTCCGGCGCCGCGAGGGCCGCCTCGTCAGGTGTCGCCACCATCGTCTCGTAGGCGTCGCGGAAGGCCTGGGTGAACTCGCCGCGCGCGTCGACCAGCGCCGCGCGCGGCGCCTGGAACGGGCCCCAGAGCAGCGCGAGCTCGGCAGGCTCGAGCGCGCCGTTGCCGTTGGCGTCGTCGCGCCAGAAGAAGGGCAGGAACCGCTCCTGGGCCTTCAGGTTGAAATCGAGCCTCGACAGCCGGTCGAGCCTCGGCGGCGCAGGCGGCGCCGGTGCCACCGCGGGCGTCGTCGGCGTGGGGTCGGTCCTGGCGGGGGTGACGGCACAACCGGCGGCGATGAGCGACGCCGAGGCGATACAGGGAACGAAGAGGCGCATGCGACAGAACTCCAGGGCAGTTCGATTCGGAGCCCGGCTCTACCCAAACGCCACCAGAAGGTGACGGGAAAAACAGACCCGGGCCTCACCGCCTCAGCGCGCCCGGCACCAGCGCGAGCGCAACGGCTCGACCCCCCCTCCATTCAGGCTGTCTCTCATCGATGCAGCGATGAAAGATGCGACCTGATTCAGAACAGCCTGGGTCATTGACCATGTCTCGCAACGCGACAGTCCCGACGACACTCAAGCATTTGATTCCAATAGGCAGAAGGGATGGCTGACGACCATGGATGTAACCAATCGATACAACTACATGGATTACGCGCTTTTCCAGGTACTTGAGCGTACATCTCGTAAAAACGGGGGCTTGTCGGTGGCAAGAATGCTGCTCTAGCGGCTGTCGCCTGTTTCAAGGAGTTCCCATGCGGCGTCTGGCTCTCGCGGTTGTCCTGGTCCTGATCAGCGGTTGTGGCCAAAGCTCGGCCACGGTGGAGGGCCCGGAGTCGGTCGAGACGCACTCGGGCAGCCGGCTGTCCTACGAGGCGTTCAAGGCGCGCTTCGCGCGGTACGACGCCGACCGGGGCGCGTGGATCGCCGACGGCCACCTGCCCTTCTTCAGCGAGAAGGCGCTACGCGAGTTCTACGAGCTCAACGTGCAAGAGGGGCAGCTCATCGTCAACCGGGTGGGCTCGGCCGACGACATCTGGGACGCGCAGCGGCGGCAGAACCTCACCTACTGCGTGTCGAACGACTTCGGCGCGCGCAAGGCGACGGTGGTGAGCGCGATGCAGGAGGCCGCCCAGGGCTGGATGGCGGTGGCGAACCTGGCCTTCGTCTACGTGCCCGCACAGGACGCGAGCTGCACACGCACCAACGCGGCGGTGCTCTTCAACGTGCGACCCATCGCCGCGAACGGCGCCTACCTCGCGTCGGCCTTCTTCCCGTCGAACGGGCGCTCCTCGCGAGAGCTGGTCATCGACGCCTCGCTCTTCAGCGGCGGCGTCTCGGTGACTGGCGTGCTGCGCCACGAGCTCGGCCACATCCTCGGCTTCCGCCACGAGCACACCCGGCCGCAGGCTGGCACCTGCTTCGAGGACAACAACTGGCGCGCGGTGACGGCCTACGACTCGGCGTCGGTGATGCACTACCCGCAGTGCAACGGCACCAACACCTGGAACCTGCCCTTGACGGCCCTCGACGTTCAGGGCGTGCAGGCGCTCTACGGCGCGCCGGTGGCGACGCCATCGCCCAGCCCCACCCCGGCGCCCACCCCGGCGCCCACCCCGGCGCCGGCGACTACGGCGCGGCAGTTCAACGACACGGTGACGGCCAACGGCACGCGCGCCTTCGGCCCCTTCACGGTGCAGCCGGGCTCGGTGTTCCGCGCGACGATGACGGGCTCGGGCGACGCCGACCTCTACGTGCGCTTCGGTACGGCGCCCACGGCTGCGGCCTATGACTGCCGCCCCTACGCCGGCGACTCGAGCGAGGAGTGCCGCCTCACCGCACCCTCGACGCCGACGAGTGCCTTCGTCACCGTCGTCGGCTACACCCAGGCCACCTTCGCGCTCACCGTCGAGTTCGTGCAGGGCGGTGCCAACCAGCCGGCGGCGCCCACCGGCACGCCCCAGCGCACCACCGCGTCTGGTCAGCTCGCCCGGGGCCAGCAGCAGGCCCTCGCGCCAGTCGCCGTGCGCCCCGGCTCCCGCCTGGTGGTGGCGATGACCGGCTCGGGTGACCCCGACCTCTACGTGCGCTTCGGCGCCGCGCCGACGCTGACCACCTTCGACTGTCGGCCCTTCCAGACGGGGGCCGCCGAGACGTGCACCCTCACCGTGCCGGCCGGCCAGACGCAGGCCTTCGTGCTGGTGAACGGGTTCTCTGCCGGGAGCTTCGCGCTCACCATCGACGCCGTGCGCTGACGCGCGCGGGCCAGCGCCCGCCCCACCGCGCTACAGCAGCCCGTCGCACTCGGCCGGCTTCGGCGCCCCGCACGTCTGCGCCAACAGCGCCCGCGCGCAGGCCGCCTTCTTCTGCGCCCGTGACGCGTCCACCTCGGCGCGCTTGCTCGTCTCCTGGCACTGCTTCGAGACGGCCATGCAGCGCTCCTTGCCGTCCTTCTGACAGCTCGTCGCGTGGCACTGCGCGCCGGCCCACAGGTCGCACAGCCAGCGCTCGCTGTAGGTGTTCGGACGGGTTCCTGAAGACGTCGAGAGCGCAACCGTGGCGGCGAGGGCGAAGAGCGTCATGGACGGAAGTCTACCTCCAAACCCATCGCAGCGAAGTTCTCGGCTCCGGGACGCGGCATGGTACCGTCTTCACGTGTCGTCAGACGACCTGACCCTCGACGAATTGCAGCAGCTCCGCCACCTCTCCCGAACGGTCGACGACCTGCTCGAGGAGTCGCTCAAGCACCGGGAGAACCTGGCCCGGAGCTTCCAGCGTCTCTTGCCGCCGGTCGCCTCGCTCCTCGGCGCGAGGGCGCTCGCCGTCACCACCCTCGACGAGGAGCTCGCCTCGACCACCTTCTCTCACGGCGACTTCGACGGGGTGTTCCCGGGCACGCTGCTGGCCGAGAGCCGCTGGGGCGTGCGCCGGCTCGGCTCGGGCCACACCTTCGTCTCCCAGCAGCTCGACGTCGTCGGCGTGCCCGTCGGCAGCATCGGCGCGCTCTTCCCCGGCGACCGCCTGGCCGACGCGGCGAAGCTGGCCCGCGCCCTCGAGACCGTCGCCGAGGAGCTCGACACGGTGCTCGCCTCGGTCCAGACGGCGGCCGAGAAGCACCAGCTGCTGGTGGCGCTCAACGGCTCCCTCGCCAACCGCGTCTTCGAGGTCGGAATGGACGGCGCGGTGCGCGCGCTGTGCGAGAAGGTGAAGCTGCCGGGCTTCCTGCTGCTCTATCGCGACGCTGTCGAGTCGGGCGCGCTGCACTACCGCGTGTACCAGTACGGCCAGCTCGAGCACGCCTCGAACGGCCGGCGCCTGAAGGCGCTCGACGACGCCATCGTCGCCCACGGCCCCACCCTCGTCGCCCCCAACGACAAGCACCTCGCCCGCGTGCTCGAAGGGGGCAAGGCCCTCGAGACGGTGTTGATCAGCGGCGTGGGCGACTCGCACACGCTGGGAAAGCTGATGGTCTGGGGCAACGGCGAGGGGTTCTCGGCCTACGCCATCGACCTGCTGCGGCTGCTGGCGTCGACGCTGTCGCAGCGCCTCATCGACTACAACCGCGAGCGCATTCACCTGGCGCAGTTCTTCGCCGGGCCGGTCATCGACGAGCTGCTGCGCGACCCGGACTACACCCGGCGGTACCTGGCCCCGCGCGCCGAAGAGGTGGGGCTGCTGTTCGCCGACATCAACGGCTTCACCCGCATCTGCGAGCAGGTGCTCGAGCGGCCCGAGCGCATCGGCAAGTTCGTCGACGACTGGTCGGAAGAGGCGGTTCGCATTCTTCACCGGCACGGCGGCGTCTTCGACAAGATGGTCGGCGATTGCGTCATCGGCCTCTTCGGGCCGCCCTTCTTCAAGGACCAGCCCGGCGAGCGGGCGGCGGCGGCCATCGCGGCGGCAGTCGAGATTCAGCGCTTCACGCGCGAGACGATGAGCGCGCACCCCGAGATCAGCCGCCTCTCCGAGGTGCTCGCGCTGCCCGGCCTCGGCGTCGCCATCGGCGTCAACCTCGCGGTGAGCTACTGCGGCCTCTTCGGCCCGAACCGCAGCTACACCTCGTTCTCGACGGGTATGAACCAGACGGCGCGGCTGCAGTCGCTGGGCGGCTTCCGCGAGACGCTCGTCATGCAGCGCGCGTGGGAGAGCGCCCGCGCCCTCGGCGGCCCTGCGCTCGACGGCCTGTCAGTCGGGGCGCTCGAGGAGACGCCGGTGAAGAACGTCGCCCAGCCGCTGCGGTACTACCGCCTCGTCGGCGGGTGACGCGGGGCGGCGGCGGGGCCCGACGCGGAGGCGTCCCGCCCCGTCCGCGCCCAGACACCGGGCCTCACGGCACGCCGAAGGCACTGCGCAGCAGCAGCCCCGCCGTCGCGCTCGCCGCGTTCACCAGCGCCGCCCACTTCAGCGCCGAGCCCACGCCGCTGGCGCGAAGCCACGCCGCCTCGGCGGTGACGGCGAAGGCCTCGGCTGCGGCCA
The DNA here is from genome assembly GCA_020247085.1 of Myxococcaceae bacterium. GTDB lineage: Bacteria > Myxococcota > Myxococcia > Myxococcales > Myxococcaceae > Xiheimicrobium > Xiheimicrobium aquaticum. Next base: position 15,258 of record JADCJJ010000205.1, read on the forward strand.
CCATGCCCCAGTAGCCCCACGACAGGGGGCAGACCGCCGGGAAGACGAACCAGACGATGGGGTGCGTCAGCGTGCTGGCCAGCACTGCGACGCGCCACCGCCCGTCGGCGACGCGCAGGTAGAGCGGGACCTCGATGGCCTGCGTGAAGGCGTAGGCGACGAGCCAGTCGACCACCGCGCCCGCCGAGAGCGCTGCGACCACCGGCGCGAGAAGCGCGGTCACGCCAGCCGCCCCTGCGACAGCCAGCGCGCGGCCACCGCCAGCTCGAGGTAACCGTGGAAGGTGGCGAGCCGCAGGTAGCCATCGCGTGCAGGCCCCGGCGCCAGCAGCCCCCAGGCCGCGAGGCCGACGGCGAGCGCTGCCACCGCCGCGAGCGCGGGCGCGCCGAAGTCGTGCACCAGCGCCCGCCACGAGGCGGCGAAGGGGCGGGGCGCGCGGCGCGGCCTCGCGTCTTCGGGGATGAGGCGCAGCCACACCGCGTAGTGCACCGACTGCAGGAAGCAGAAGCTCAAGACGGCGCGCGCAGCCAGCGTCGGCTCGAGTCCGTCGGCGTGGCTGACGACGAGCTCGCCGAAGTCCAGGCCCGTGGCCGGAGCGCTCCAGCCGCCGAAGCGGGTGACGAGGGGGTCGAGCGCCCCCGCCAGCGCCAGGCCGCTGCCTGCGAGCGCCGCGAGCGGCACCCACGCATGGCTCGCCGGGCGTGAGCGCAGGAAGAACCACAACGCCAGCGCGACGAGGTTGTGCGCGTGCACGAAGATGAGCTGGAAGCCGTCGGCGTTCGCCCAGGCGGCCACGGCCAGGGCGCCGGCGACGGCCAGGGCGGGCGCCCGTCGTCGGCTCCGCGGCGCCGACAGCACCGCCGGCACCGCCGCGAGCACACCGACGGCCGGGTTGGCGCCGAGGGTGACGGCCAGCAACGGCGCCCCCAGGCCCACCATCAACCACCCGTCGCGGTGCAGGCCGGGCCTCACCACCAGGTACCGCACGTCCGACAGCAGGTGCGGTACCCCCAGCAGCAGCGGCCCCAGCAGCAGCAGCCACAGCGGCGCCGCGCCCGTCGCGACGAAGGCCACGGCCACCGACGACAGGCCCAGCCACAACACCCGGCGGTCGCGGTCGGCGAAGAAGGGCCCCAGCCACGGTCCGGCGCGCCGCAGCGCCGCGCTCCTCGCCGCGTCGAGCGGCGCGAGCAGGCCATCGCTGAAGGGGCCGCGCGCCACCGACGTCAGCTCACGGGCCTCGGCCGCCGGCCGCGCGCCACCACCGAGAGCCCGGCGAGAGCCGCCACCAGCGCCAGCCCCAGGCCCGCCGCCAGCACCGGCGACCTCGTCGTCACCCGGGCCGGAGCCGTCGCCACGCAGAGCAGCATGTCGACCTCGATGGCCTTCGGCGGGACGCCCTCGGAGTAGTCGAGGCGCCCCACCCGCTGCGTGACGCAAGTGCCCGGCCGGCCGTCGTCGGTGGTGCACGCGGCCCCGGACTTGGCGCCCTGGCACTGGGCGGCGTTGTCAGGCGGGACGTCGGCGAGGGCCGTGCCCGACACGAGGGTGAAGAGGAGCAGGCGTCGCATCGGCAGGGCCTTCACCTCTTCCTCGGGGTGGCCTGCTTTACGCTCGCGGGCGCGCCGGCGTCGGGCGCGCGGGCCTCGCAGGTGAGGCACTCGACCTCCTTGCGCTTCGGCGGGGGCCCTTCGCTGTAGTCGTTGCGGGTGCACTTCGCGGGCCCGCAGACCCCCTGGCCGAACTCCGCGCGGCACGCCTCGCCAGCCTTCTTGCCGCGGCAGGCCGCCTCGATGGGCGAGATGATGTCACCGAGCGCGGCCGTCGAGGCCAGCGCGGCTCCCAGCAGGAGGAGGCGTCTCATGGAGCGCCACAGCGTAGCCGACACCGGGCCGAAAGAAGCGGCGCGCCGACGGGCCAGCCCCGGCGCAGGCGACGGCCGCGGCGAGTCGGGCCAGGGAGGCGGCCGGGCCGTCAGGCCTCGAGGCGGTGCTCGGTGTACTTCCGCGAGAAGTGAATCCACTTGCGGGCGTCGACCTCGACGAACCACTCGGCGTTGGGCACGAAGGCGAAGCGGCGCGAGACGAACTGCTCCAACAGCTCGGCGGCCTGCATCGGCGAGAGGCCCGGGCCGCGGAACGACACGCGGATGAACGTGTCGAGCGTCGGCGTGATGTCGAGTGAGGCGCACACCTGCACCGAGCCGACGGTGCAGAGGTTCTGGGTGTTCACCCGCCGCGTCGGCAGCGCCCAGCCCCTCGGGTCGAGCGCGCGCTCGAGCAGCTCTCCGCCTGCTTCGTCCATCGACGTTGCCTCGGTGGGGTGCGTGCGCATCGGACGGCCTCGTGGATGGCGGCGTGGGTGCTGTGATGAGACGACGCGCCCGCGGGCGAAACAAGCAGGGCAGTGCCTTGACGCGGGCGTTTCCTCCGTCCTCACCGTGGCGTTCGCGCTCGCACCGCGGCGGCGGCGGGAACGAGCCCGGCGGCGCAGGTCAAGCCTCTGGGCCCACGGTCGCTCCGCGGGCCGTCGCGTGGCTGCCCGGCCCGGCCGTCGCGCCCTCGCACGTCTCTCGGGCCGGCCACAGTTGGCCGGAGCAGCGCGCCCCGAAGTCGGGTAGGCGTCGCCGTCGCGATGACGACACGGAAGACCGGGCGGGACGCGCTCGCGCAGGCCAGGCGGGTGGTGGTGAAGCTGGGCACCAACGCCCTCACCCACGCCACCGGCCGCTTCCACCGCCACCACTTCGAGGCGCTCGCCAGAGAGCTCCTCGCCCTCGGCGCCTCGCGCGAGCTCGTCATCGTCTCGTCGGGCGCCATCGCCCTCGGCGTCGAGCGGCTGGGGCTGCCGGCCCGGCCGAAGGACATTCCCGGCAAGCAGGCCTGCGCAGCCGTCGGCCAGAGCCGCCTCATGCGGGCCTGGGAGGAGGCGCTGGCGCCGCGGGTGGTGGCGCAGGTGCTGCTCACGCACTCCGACGTGCAGGACCGGCGGCGGTACCTGAACGCCCGGCACGCGCTCGAGCGCCTCATCGCGCACGGCGTCGTCCCCGTCATCAACGAGAACGACACGGTGTCGGTCGACGAGATCAAGTTCGGTGACAACGACACCCTCGCCGGGCTCGTCGCGGGCCTGGTGTCGGCCGACGTCCTCGTCATCCTCTCGGACGTCGACGGGCTCTATGACGCCGACCCGCGCAAGCACGCCGGCGCCCGGCGCATTCCCCTCGTCGAGCAGGTGACGCCGGCGATGCTGCGCGCCGCGGGCGGCTCGGGGAGCGCCGTCGGCACCGGGGGCATGTCGACGAAGCTGCGCGCCGCCGCGCGCGTGACCGAGCTCGGCCTGCGCTGCGTCATCGCCGAGGGCCACCGGGCCGGCGCGCTCACGGCGCTCTTCGAGGGCGCCGACCTCGGCACGGTGTTCGAGCCGACGTCGAGCCCGCGCGACGCCCGCGCCGCGTGGATCGCCCACGCCCTCAAGCCGAAGGGCGCCCTCGTCGTCGACGACGGCGCGCGCGTCGCGGTGCTCGAGCGCAAGAAGAGTCTCCTGCCGTCGGGCGTGCGCGAGGTGCGCGGGTCGTTCTCGCACGGCGACCCCGTCGACGTGTGCGCCGCCGATGGGCGGGCCTTCGCGCGCGGGCTGGTGGCCTACGCCGCCGACGACCTGCGCCGCATCGCGGGCCTGAAGACGTCGCAGATCGAAGGCGTGCTCGGCTGGCGGGGGCTCGACGAGGCCGTGCACCGAGACGACCTCGTCGTGCTCGAATGAGGTCCGAGCGGCGCCGCTCCACCCGGGCGCCGCGAGCGTGGAGCGCCCGGACCGCCAGGGGCGGGCCCCCAGGTGACAGCGCCAGGCAGGCCAGCTACCACGGGCCGCATGACCGCCGAGCGCGTCGCCGCCATCGCCGTGCCGGCCACCTTCGTCGTCTCGGTGGGCGTGCTGGTGCTCGAGTTCCTCGTGCTGCGCTTCGCGCTCGGCCACCGCGTCGACCACCGCGGCGGGGTGACGAGCATTCTGTCGGGGGCCACCTCGTTCGGGCTGCTCGCGCTGGGGAACCGCCTCGTCTTCGCGGCGGTGCTCGAGGCGGCGTGGGCCCACCGGCTGGCGACGCTGCCGAACGCCTGGTGGGCGTGGCTGCTCGCCTTCCTGCTCTTCGACCTGCTGTTCTACGTCGGCCACCGCGCCGGCCACGAGGTGCGCCTCTTGTGGTGCTTCCACTCGGTGCACCACACCACCGCCGAGATGCGCCTGACGTCGGCCATTCGCGGCTCGGCCTTCGACGTGCTGTACCTGCCCTGGTTCCACGCGTGGGTGCCGCTGCTCGGCGTGCCGCCGTCGATGCTGCTGGCCGTCGAGGCCATGACGCGCATCTGGGGCGTGCTGACGCACGTGAGCCCCAGGCTCGTCGGCCGCCTCGGGGCGCTCGAGCACGTCCTCGTCACGCCGAGCGCGCACCGGGTGCACCACGGGAGCGACCCCGAGTACCTCGACCGGAACTACGCCGAGGTGCTGGCCCTGTGGGACCGGCTGTTCGGTACCTTCCAGCGCGAGCAGCGGCCGCCCACCTACGGGCTCGTCACCCCGCTGAAGGACGACGGCTTTCTGACGGTGCAGCTGTCACCCTGGGCGGCGCTCTGGCGCGACGTCCGGCGCGCGCCGACGTTCAGGGCGCGCCTGCGCTACCTCTTCGACGCCCCTGGCTGGAGCCACGACGGGCCCGACCGGCGCGTCCGCGCGATGCGCGCGGCCCGGTGAGGAGCGGTCAGGGCGAGAGCGGCACCGGCTTCGAGAAGGTGCCGTCGCCGGGCTTCGCGGGCACGAAGCCGCCGGTGAGGGTCTTCTTGATGATGACCTTCGTCGGGTCGCTCTTGAGCACGATGGCCTCGTAGGTGAACGGGTGCCGGGTCACCTCGGTGCGCGTCAGGATGTCTTCCTTTCGAGGGGCCTTCGCGCCGAACTCGAGGTCGCCGGCCTTCAGGTGCCGCTCGATGACGCGCTTGAGCGCAGCCGGGGTGGGCTTCGTGGCCGTGCCCGGCTTCGTCCCGTCGACGAGCCGCTCGCGGGCGCTCTGCAACTTCGCCAGCGCCTGCTCGAGCGTCTTCAGCTTCGCGGTCGCGGCCTGGAAACCCTCGGGCGTGTAGCGCGAGACCATCATGGTGTTCTTGTGGTCCTGGAGCGCCTTCGCCGCGACCGCAATCTTCTTGTCGAGCGCCGCGAGCTGCGCCTTCAGCTTCTCGGGGGTGGGCGGGGTGATTCGGCCAGGGCCTGCAGACGTGATGCGCATGGGACGCTCCTCGTGGAAGACAGGAAAGCGCTCACCTTACCGCAGCCGAGGCGCGCGGAGCCGGACCGCCGGGCGACGGTTCAGGCGCCGTCGCCGAAGAGCAGCCGCACCATCAGGCTCAGCGGCGTGCCCTCGAACAGCGCGCGCAGCCAGGGCGTCAGCAGCAACACCTCGAGGCCGGCGAGCCCAATCCACGGGCCGAAC
>JADCJJ010000206.1 GCA_020247085.1 Myxococcaceae bacterium
CGAGAAGCCCACCGTCAGCTCCGGCATCCGCGTGGGGACGCCGGCGCTCACCACGCGCGGCATGAAGGAGGCGGACATGGCGGTGGTGGCCGCGTTCATCGGCCGTTCGCTCGACCGGGCGACGGACGACGCTGCGTTGAAGGCGATTCACGGCGAGGTGACGGAGTTCACGCGCGCCTTCCCGCTCTATGCCTCGCGGCTGGCCGCGCGCTGAGGGGGCCTCGTGCGGTGCCCCTTCTGCGCAGCGCAGGACACGCGGGTGATGGACTCCCGCGACTCGAGCGAGGGCGCCGTCATCAGGCGGCGCCGCGAGTGCGAGGGGTGCAAGCGCCGCTTCACCACCTACGAGCGCGTCGACGAGCTGAACCCGCTGGTCGTGAAGAAGGACGGTCGGCGTGAGGCCTTCGACCGCGACAAGCTGATCGCCGGGCTCAAGAAGGCCTGCGAGAAGCGCCCCATCTCGGTCGACCAGCTCGAGGCCTTCGTCACCGAGCTCGAGCGGCGGCTGCAGGAGCTCGGCGAGAAGGAGGTCAGCTCGACCCGCGTCGGGGAGCTGATCATGGAGCGCCTCCCGGCGCTCGACGAGGTGGCCTACGTCCGCTTCGCGTCGGTCTACCGGAGCTTTCGCGACATCTCCGAGTTCATGGACGAGCTGAAGGAGATCCTCGAGGCGAAGGCGGCGACGGCCAGCCGGGGAAAAGGGAAGGGTGAGAGGGGCGGGCATGGCGGCGCGGCCCGCTGACGAGCGGTTCATGCGCCTCGCGCTCGACGAGGCGCGCAAGGGCCTGGGGCGAACGCACCCGAACCCGGCGGTCGGGGCGGTCGTCGTCAAGGGCGGGAAGGTCATCGCGCGGGGGTTCCACGCGCGGGCCGGCACCGCGCACGCCGAGGCGGTGGCGCTGGCGCAGGCGGGCGCGCGGGCGAAGGGCGCGACGCTCTACTCGACCCTCGAGCCGTGCGATCACTTCGGGCGCACGCCCCCCTGCACGCAGGCGATTCTCGAGCACGGCGTTCGGCGGGTCGTCTACGGCTCGGCCGACCCGAACCCGCTGGTGGATGGCAAGGGTGTGCGGCGCCTGCGCCGAGCGGGCGTCGCGGTGACCGGCGGCGTACTCGAGGCCGAGTGCGACGCGCTGAACGAGCCATTCCTGAAGGTGATGCGCTCCGGGCTGCCGTTCGTGACGGTGAAGGCCGGCGTCACGCTCGACGGGAAGATCGCCACCGCGGCGGGGCGCTCGAAGTGGATCACCTCGGAGGCAGCGAGAGCGAGCGCCCACGGCCTGCGCGACCGGGTCGACGCCATCGTCGTGGGCGCGGGCACGGTGCTCGCCGACGACCCGGCGCTGACGACGCGGGTGCCCGGTGGGCGCCACGCGGTGCGCGTCGTGCTCGACCCGCGCCTGCGCACGGCGCCGACGGCGAAGGTGTACGCGTCGAACGGGCCGCGCGTGGTGGTGGTGACGGCCAGACCCGCGGGTTCAGTCCGCACGCGCGCGTTCTCGCGCCGGGGCGTCGAGGTGCTGACGGTGGCGGCTGGCCCCGCGGGGCTCGACCTCGACGCGGCGCTGCGGGCGCTGGCGAGGCAGGGGGCGCTGCACGTGCTGGTGGAGGGCGGCGCGCACACCATCGGGCGGTTCCTGTCGGCCGGGCTGGTCGACGAGCTCGTGCTCTACATGGCGCCTGCGGTCTTCGGCGCCGATGGCCTGTCGTGGGCCGGGGCGCTGGGCGTGCGGCGCGTCGACGAGGCCCCGCGCTTCAGGTTCGAGGAGCTCGCCTCCGTCGACGGCGACGTGAGGCTCCGGCTGCGCGCGGCCCGGTGAGGTGGGCGGGGGCCTGTCGGGTGGGCCTGCCGCGCCGGGCGTGCCGCGTCCGCGCTTCAGGTTCGAGGAGCTCGCCTCCGTCGACGGCGACGTGAGGCTCCGGCTGCGCGCGGCCCGGTGAGGTAGGCGGGGGGGCCTGTCGGGTGGGGGAGGCGGCGCAGGGCGTGCGGCGTCTGCGCTTCGAGGCGCGAGGCGCTCACCTCCGTCGACGGTGACGAGAGGCTCAAGCTGCGCGCAGCCCGGTGAGGTGGGCGGCGGCTTGTCGGGTGGGCCTGCCGTGCCGGGCGTGCGTCGTCCGCGCTTCAGGTTCGAGGCGCTCGCCTCCGTCGACGGCGACGTGAGGCGCTGCCTGCGCGCGGCCCGGTGAGATGGGCGATGGCGATGTTGCGCTGGTGTCACCCCTCGGTCGTGGAACTGCCTCGCGGGGCCTGCCAGAAGGTCGGCCGTGCGCGCCACGCCCCTCGCGTTGTGTCTCGTCCTCTCGGCCTGCCGAACCATGCCCACGCCCAGCCCCACGCCCGTCGCCCCTGCCCTCGAGCAGCGCTTCACCGCATGGGAGGCGCGTGGCCCGTCGGGCGATGCGGCGCACCGCGCCAGGCTGTCGGCGCTCGTCGAGGCGCTGCGCCGCGAGCGGTCACGTGGTGGATCCCTCGACGTCGTCTTCGTCTGCACCCACAACTCGCGCCGCAGTCACATGGCGCAGCTGCTCGGGGCGGTGGCGGCACGGCGCGCCAACGTCGCCGCGCGCACCTTCTCGGCGGGCACCGAGGCGACCGCGTTCAACCCCCGCGCCGTCGCCGCGCTGGTTCGTGCCGGCTTCGACATGCCCCCCGCCGACGGGCCCAACCCGCGCTACCAGGTGCGCTGGTCGCCCACCGCGCCGCCACTCGAGGCGTTCTCGAAGGCGTTGGGGGACCCGTCGTTGCCCTCCGCGGGCTTCGTCGCCGTCATGACCTGTACGCAGGCGGACGCCGCCTGCCCCCTCGTCAAGGGCGCCGTGGCGCGCGTCGCCGTGCCGTATGAGGACCCCAAGGTGGCCGACGGCACTCCGGCAGAGGCCGGGCGCTACGATGAGCGCGTCGAGCAGCTCGGCCGCGACCTGGCCTGGGTTTTCCGCGAGGTGGCGAGGGAGGGCGACGGGCGTCGCGGGGAGGGGCGGCGTCACCCGCCCGCGGCCGCCGCCGGCGCGAGCAGGGTGGTGCGCAAGATGACGCTCGCCACGGTGAAGTAGACGACGATGCCGGTGACGTCGACGATGGTCGCTACGAAGGGCGCCGAGGCCGCCGCTGGGTCGAGCCCGAGCCGCCGCAGCGCGAAGGGCAGCATCGCCCCGATGAGGGCCCCGAAGAGCACCACGCCCACCAGGCTCCCCGACACCGTGAGCGCCACCAGCAGGTAGTGCTCTCCGTAGCCGCGGCTGAAGAGGCCGGCGCGGTAGAGGTGCTCCCAGATGACCACGCGCACGAAGCCGATGCTCGCAAGCATCACGCCCAGGAGCAGCCCGCTCTTCGCCTCGCGCGTCGCGACCTTCCACCAGTCGCCGAGCTCGAGCTGCCGCAGCGACAGCGCGCGGATGATGAGCGACGTCGCCTGGCTGCCCGAGTTGCCCCCCGAGGCGATGATGAGCGGCAGGAACAGCGACAGCACGTCGGCGCGCGCCAGCTCGTCCTGGAAGAAGCCCATGGCGGTGGCCGTCAGCATGCCGCCGATGAGCAGCACCGCCAGCCAACCGCCCCGCTTCTTGAGCATCTCGAGGGTGCCGATCTCCATGTACGGCGCCTCGAGGGCCTCCATGCCGCCGAGCTTCTGGATGTCTTCGGTGGCCTGGGCCTCCTGCACGTCGAGCACGTCGTCGGCGGTGATGATGCCCAGCAGCGCGCCCCTCGAGTCCGTCACCGGCAGGGCCACCCGGTCGTACTTCTCGAACGTCGAGACGATCTCGTCCTTCGACGCGGTGGCGGGGATCGACACCAGCGGGCGGTTGGGCAGCTCGCCCACGCGGGCCTCCGAGGGCGCCATCACCAGGTCGGCCAGGCGCAGGTCGGCCAGCAGCGAGTTCTTCTCGTCGACGACGTAGAGCACGTTGAGCGTCTCGCGCCCCTTGCCGTTGGCGCGCAGGTAGCCCAGGGCCTCGGCCGCCGGCATCGACGGCTTGAGCGCCAGGTACTCGGGCGTCATGTAGCGGCCGGCCGTGCCCTCGGCGTAGCCCAGCAGCTGGCGGGCCACCTTCAGCTCGTCGGGCTTGAGCGTCTCGAGCGCACGGCGCGTCACCTCGGCGGGCAGCTCCTCGAAGAGGCGCGTGCGATCGTCGGGCGCCATCTCGTTGAGCACGCTGGCGAGCTGCTCGCTGCCCAGCGTCTGCACCAGCTCGGTCTGCTGGTCGAGCGGCAGGTACTCGAAGGCCACGCCGGCGATGTCACGCGGCAGGATGCGGAAGATGACGCCCGAGTCCTCGGCGGGCAGGTCGTGCAGCACCTCGGCGATGTCCGCCGGGTCGAGATCTTCGAAGGCGATGCGCAGCGACTCCCAGTCCTTCTTGGCGATCAGCTCTTCGTAGTCAGCCTTGAGGAGGTGACCGAGCACGGTGACCTCAGGGCGCGCGCGAAGCGCCGTCGCGCGGAGCGGGGAAGCGGTGGGCGGTGGGGGCCTGCATCAAGACGATCGCGGTGAGGGCCCCGCGGTGCGCGGGAGCACGCGAGGGTTGTGCCCCCGGCGCGCCGGCGAGGCAAGGGTCGTCGTTCGACCCGGGGCGTCGGCGCGGGGAGCGCCTCGCCCTCAGAGGGCCTTCTTGATGGTGTCTTCGAGCTTCGCCTTCGGCACCGCTCCGACGAGCTGGTCGACCACCTTGCCACCCTTGAAGAGGAGCAGGGTGGGGATGGAGCGGATGCCGAACTCCTGGGCGACGCGCTGGCTCTCGTCGACGTCGACCTTCGCGATCTTCACCTTGCCCTTGTAGGCGGTGGCGAGCTCGTCGAGGGCCGGCGCGATGGCGCGGCAGGGGGCGCACCAGGTCGCCCAGAAGTCGACCAGCACCGGGACGGACGAGTCGATGACTTCGGCCTTGAATGAGGCATCTTGAACGGCAACGGTGTCTTTCGCCATGGGCGGCTCCTGGGGTGACCTTGCGTGACGCAGGGCGGGTGGTGAGCGATGATGGTTGGGTGTAATACGCCAGGCCGTACCGCGCAGCCTCCGGAGTCGTCTTCGTGAAGCTCTTTCTGCCGCAGAAGTTCCTGGAAGATTGGTCGGTGTCCGAGAAGGCCGATCTTCAGGACGGGAAGCTCATCGTCCGCGAGGGCGGGCCGTCGACGCACCCCGCGGCGCCGGCCGTGCACTTCGTGAGGCTCGTGTCGGGCGACGACGAGCACTCGCTGGTCGGGCGGGTGAAGACGTCGGAGCAGCTCGCCTCGCTGGGCGCCGAGCACATGGCTGACTCCGTCATCCTCGGGGAGGCGGCCTACGAGGTGGTCGAGGGGTACGTGACCGAGGTGCAGGCGGCGGCGAAGCCCGAGGCGAAGAAGAAGGCGGCCAACCCCGAGGCAGACCTGCTGGCGGCCTTCATTCTGGACAAGCTCTGAGGCGCCGGCTGGACGTGCGGCGGCGTGGCGGTGGCCGAGCGGCCCCAAAGCAGTCGAGGGGCCTGCCCGCTGCGGGCCGGGTGGTGAGAGGCGCGGCGTGAGGCCGACCGTGTTGCTGCTCCGCCCCGCGGGAGAGGCCCGAGATCTCGAGTTCCTGCTCGAAGAAGAGGGGCTCGAGGTGTGCGCCTGGCCGCTGCTGGCGGTGGCCGAGGTGGCGCCGGGGCCGGCGCTGACGGCCCTGGCCGAGCAGGTGGGGCGCTTCAGCTGGGTCATCCCCGAGTCGCCGACGGCGGTGCGGGTGCTGGCGGCGCGGGTGCGGGCGGCTGGCGCCGAGGGGGCGGCGGCGCGCGCGGCCTTCCTGGCGCCGAGCCTCGACACCGTGCGCGCGCTCGGCCGGCAGGGCTGGGAGGCGCGGCACGTGCTCCCGGAGCGCGAGGCCGGGCGCCTCGAGACGCTCGCCTCGGTGCTGACGGAGGACGACGAGGTGCTGTGGGTGGGTGGGCCCGGCGAGGCGGCGTGGCGCGGGTGGCTGGCGCAGGTGCCGGGCCGGGTGACGCTGCTGCGGCTCTACGACGAGGCCCCCGTCGAGGTGCCCGTGATGCCGCCGGGGACGGTGGTGGTGGTGCACAGCCCGTCGGCGGCCGAGGCGCTCGCGCTGGCGACCGACGAGGCCTGGCGGGGCGCGGCGCGGCTGGTGGCCAGCGGCCCGGCGACCGAGGCGGCGCTGGCCGAGCACGGGGTGGCGGTGGCGGCCGTCGCGGCGCGGCCGACCACCGAGGCGCTCGTCGACGCGGCGCTGCGGGCCGCCACCGTCGGCGCAGCCGGGCTACGCTAGTCGGCCGTCGTCGCCGTCTTTCCCGAGAGTCCTCCTCCATGCCCTCTGGTGCTCCATTGCGCGCGGCCCTGGCCGCCGTCGTCTTCGCCCCCGTCGCCGCGGTGGCGACCTCGTTGCTCCCCCACACGCTCGCGCAGCGGGCGCAAGCCTCGGACCGGGTCGCGGTCGTCGAGGTCGTCGGGCGCCGCACGGTGGTGGACGGCCCCGAGCGGTTCCACACCGAGACGCGGCTGAAGGTGCTCGACGACGTCCGCAACGGGGGCCCGGCCGAGGTGACGTTGGTACAGCTCGGCGGCACCCTCTGGGGGCGCACGGTGCACGTGCCGGGCGACGCCGACTTCGAGGTGAACGAGCG
>JADCJJ010000207.1 GCA_020247085.1 Myxococcaceae bacterium
CGCTGGGCGAGATGACGGGCTTCGGTGACACGGCCGGGGTCGGCGCGGTGGCGGGGCTGACGTCTCTCCTCCGCACCCGGAACAGCACCACCAGCAGCGCCCCTGCCAGCACCGACAGCAGCAGTGCCAGCACGACGACGAGGGCGCGGAGGGAGCTCGGCGGCGCCGAGGACTGCGGGGGCGGGGCCAGCGGCGCCTGCACCGCCACCGGGTCGAGTACCAGCACCACGTCCTCCGCGCGCAGGCCGTCGACCCCCGCGGCGACCAGGGCGCGGAGCTCGCCGCGCGCCTGCTGCAGCCGCTCGAGCGCGTCGGGCTGCACCCGGAGCAGGACGGACGCCTTCGAGGGGGCCGGCGCCACCGACGGGCGCGGCGCGGGCGGCACGACGAGCTCGACCGACGCCGAGCGCACGCCGTCCATCGTCTCGAGCGCCTCCTCGAGATCGCCCTCCTGGGCCTCGAGGGCCCGCAGGCGCTCGGCCTGAGGCGTCTCGATGAGGCTGGTCGCCTCGACGAGCGCCTGGGTCGTCTTGCGGCCTTTGCGCGGCAGCTTCAGCTCGGTCAGCACCCGCAGCGCGTCGGTCGCCGCGTCGTCCGGAACCTCGATGGCCCACGTCGGCTTCTTCCCCTTTTCGGGGAGCTTGCGGGCGTCGAAGCCCCGCGAGACGAGCTCGGTGACGAGCTCGTTGGCGTCGCGCTCGTCGAGGCCGTGCTGGATCTGCCCGCGGCACGCGGCGAGGGCGAGGGGGAGTGCGAGCAGCAGCAGTCGGGTCTTCATGGCGAACCTCACACCTGCGTCTGGAGGACCTGCTTCACGCCGCTCGTCGCCTTCTCGACGACCTTCCCGGCGAGGTCGAGCTCCTGGCTCGCCCTGTACACGTGCGCCTGCAGCGAGAGCAGCTCGGCAGGGCTGAACGACTTCCCCGATTCGGCCAGCGCGAGGATCTGATCCATGCGGGCCTGTGCCTGGGTGACCTGCTCGAGCATCGACCCGGCGACGGCCCGCGGCTCGGCGCTGGCCCCCGCCCGGGTCGCCGCCACCGCCTCGGCCTTGCAGGGAGCAGCCGCCGCGGCGGCGCGGGCCTCGGGGCGCTGCTGCGGCGTGACCAGCTGGGGCTGGTGCTCGAGGCGCTGCGGGGCCGCCGGGCCCTGCAGCTGTCCCTTCATCACCTTGCTGAACGCGTCGGCGGGCCGGGCGACGCCGCCTGCCCCTGAGATGCCCGATGGCCCGACGCCGCCGAGAGGAGAGATGGCCATGGCGCGCCTCAGCGGATGTTGTTGATGGCGGCCTTCGCCGAGTCGTGCCGCACCTTCAGCACGTTGGTGATGGTGTTGTACTCGCGGCTCTCCTGCTGCATGGCCATCTGCATCGCCATCGAGCGGTTCGCCTCGGCGCGCATCTCGTTCACCATGCCCGACATGTCGCCCGACGTCGCCGCGCCCAGGGCGCCGGCGCCAGCCCCGCCGATGGGGCCGCTGCCGCCGATGCCGCCGCCCACGTTGACCACGCCGCTCGAGGCCGCGCTGCTGCGGGCCGGCTGGCTCGCGAAGTTGGTCACCGCCGAGACTGCCGCGCTGACGACGCCGGCGCCGGGCACGTTGCCCAGCACTGCGCCGCTCACCACGCCGACCGCCCGGGCGCCCTGCTGGAGTGACGTCTTGAGCACCTCGCCGAACTCCTGCTTCTGGCTCTGGCGGGGAACGGTGGGGGTGATGGAAACCTGGTCGATGCGGCTCATGGCGCTACCTCCGGTGAGAGTGATGGAGGCGCACGCAGCAGCCCGCGTGCCCACGCCAGGTGGTCGAAACCACTGGCGCGCCGCGTCCCGGACGGCAGACGTTCAGTCCGGCGCGAAGAACTCGAGCAGGTGCTCCCGGCGCTCGTGCGCGTCGTGCATGCCCAGCTCGATGAGGTCGCGCGCGTAGGGGGCGTCGAACAGCAGGTAGCTTCCCAGCTCGGCCTGACTGAAGAGCTGGCTGCCGGCGAGCCGGTGCAGCAGGCGGGTCGGGAGCGCCTCGGTCGACTCGCGCCGGGCGCGGGCCTCGAGGTGAGGGCGGGCGAGCTCCGCCAGGTCCCGCGATGGGCGCACCACCAGCTCGCGCACGACTCTGTACGCCGTTCCCCGGCTCGACGTGAGCGCGGCGTTGAGCTGCTCGACGAAGGCCTGGCCGCCGAGCGCCTTGCCCCGCTCGAGCAGGGCGTTGACGCGGCGCAGCCGCTCGAGGTCCTGGTCGAGCCGATCGAGCATGAGGGCGTTGAGCACCTTGCCGATGACCTGGGGCGTCGTAGGCAGCGCCGTGAGCTTCGGCGGGTCGATCGCCGCGCGAGGCTTGTGCCCGAGCGACAAGATGAGCAGGCGGTCGGCGCCCAGGCGCAGCGCCGGCGACACTGGCGTGTTCTGCCGCACGAAGCCGTCGCAGTAGTACTCGTCACCTACCTTCACCGAGCGGAACAGGAGCGGGATCGCCGCCGAGGCGAGCGCGTGCTCGGCGCTCAGCACCACCTCGGTCGCCACCGTCCACGGGTCACGGCTCCACTCGGGCAAGCCGGGCTCGCGCCGCTGGACGAAGACCTGCGTCCGCCCGTCGCGGATGCGCGTCGTGCTCACCGCGATCGCCTGGAACAGGCCCCGCGCCAGGTTGGCGGCGATGCGCGGCCAGGCGATGCGCTGGTGCACCAACTGCTCGAGCGGCTCCGGGTGGAGCAGATCGTACAGCCGCCAGCCGTCGGGGTTCTCGTTGGCGCGCGTCGCCTTCCACACCTTGCGCCCGACGCTCCAGGCGCTCTCGCCGGCGACCCGGTACACCTCTTCAAACGACAGGCTCGTCCACAGCGAGGCGAGGCCGCGACCCTGCTCGTCGGGTGTATCCATCGTCGCGGCGAGGAAGCAGCACGTCATCGCCCCCACCGACGTGCCCGCGAGCACGTCGAAGCGGACCTCGGCCCGCGCGCTGGCGGGCAGCTCCTCGCGCAGGTAGCGAATGATGCCCGCCTCCCAGGCGCCGCGGGCGCCGCCGCCGCTGCAGACCAGGCCGAGCCGCGGGCGCGTCACCTCGGCAGGCCTCGCGCCAGGCTGGGCGAAAAGTTGGCTCTCTTGGACTTCGTGTGGGTGAAGCAGAGCCCCGCGTAGGAGGCTGAGAGAAGGACGCGCACGGTCGGCTTTCGTAGGTTCTGGGTTGCGAGACTC
>JADCJJ010000208.1 GCA_020247085.1 Myxococcaceae bacterium
ACGACCTCGCCGAGGGGGGCCTGTCACCGCTCATTCTCGGGGTGTTCCGCGGCGCCGCCGTCGACGAGCGAAGCCCCGTCTCGGCGGCCGACCACCAGACGGCGCACATCACGCTGTACCAGAACAACCTCGAGCGCTTCGCCAGCACCCGCGACGAGCTGCTCGAAGAGATTCGCATCACCGTGATGCACGAGGTGGGGCACCTGCTGGGCCTCGACGAGGACGAACTCTACGAGCGCGGGCTCGACTGACGAGGTCGCCGGGCGAGGACGAGCGCTTCCCGGTGACCGTCGTCTTCAGCCTCGTGCGGGCGCCGCTCGGGCGCTTCGCGAGGCGGCACCTGCGCGTTACGCAGGCCCTGAGCCGGGCGCCGCCGACGCAGCAGCACCGCCGCGGCGCCGAGCAGCGCCCCCAGGCCGCTCCCACCCGAGGTGCACCCGCAGCTCGCCGGCAGGGGCAGCACTGACGGTGTCCCCTCTTCGACGGGCACTGGTGGCTGCGAAGGGCCGGTGCAGCTCAAGAGAATGGTGGCGCTGGCCGCCAGCGCCACGCCGGAGCCCAGCACCGCTCCCTGCAACGTCACGGCATGCGAGCCCAGCCCCACGCCACGGTCGAGCGACGCCTCGCCGCTCGCGCACGCCCCGTGGACCTGCAGCACGCGCCGTGACACGCGGAACTGCGAAGGCACCTGGGGCGCCGCCGCCAGCCGTCCGCTCCGGAGCAGCGCGCCCGGTGGCTCCGTCGCCCAGGCCGCGCCGTCGACCAGCAGCGTCCAGCGCATCAGCGGCAACCACGGCTCGACCTCGGGCGGCACCTGCAGCGCCAGCTGTGCCCAGGCTCCGGTGAGCGTCGTGCTGCACGTCGCCCCGTCGGAGACGGGGATGCTGCCGGAGCCCTGCGACACGACGACCAGCGTGCCCAGGGAGGTGGGCAGCGGGCTCGCCGGCAGGGTGCGCAGCGTCGCCTCGACGGGCGCCGCGCCCGCGTCCGCGCCGCCGCAGAGCGCCGGAAACCGCAAGCGGAGCGTCTGCCCCTCGGGCAGCGGCGTCGCCGGCCGAAGCAGCAGCAGCGTCTGGTCGTCCGGCACGACCGTCAGCGCCAGGGCCCCGCCGTCGGGCAGCAGCAGCGAGACGCCCACGTCGGCGCCGCTGCCCCCGTCTGCCCGAAAGGGCACGGCCGGAGCTCCCGTCGACGTCAACGCGAGCGCCGGCGCGTTCGCCGGAATGGCGCCGCCGTCCGCGGGCGCGACCTGCCACGGGTCCCGGCAGCCGAGCCCCACGCGGGCCACCGCCTGCGCCGGCATCACCAGCGCCACGGCCCCTGCCAAACCTGCCACCACGACCCACGACGACCTCGACATGCAGCCTCCTTCAGGTGCGCCCGCCTCGACGCCGCCACGTCGGGCAACCCGAGTGCCAGCGCGCCGCCCCCTCGAGGGGAGGGCGGTTCGACGGGGCCCTGTCAGCAGCGTCAGGGCGTCAGTGTCCCGGTTCGGGTGCAGGCGGGGAGGCCAGCTCGGCGAGCTCCGCGGCGAGGGCTTCGAGCGCCTTCGCCTCGAGCGCTCCCACGGCCTCGCTCGTCGCAGCCGAGAGCCGGTCTCCGCCGCCGAGGCTCGAGTAGCTCACGCGCCACGGCACCACGACGCGCCGCGTGGCCACCAGCGCGTGGTCGGCCTGCCGGCGCAGCCTCAGCGTCGCGCGGTACTCGGCGCTCACGCCCAGGGTGTCGAAGGCCAGCGCCGACACCAGCGCCGGGGGCGAGGCCGCGAGCACGCCGAGGAGCCCTCCCGCCGAGGTGCCGAGGCCCGGCGCGATGAGGGTTCCGATGAGGGCGCCGGCGACGCCGCCAGCCGTCAGCACGCCCGCCTCGGTCGCCAGGCCCGCGGCCATGCCCGGGCCGACGCCGTGCTCCTCGTCGAGGTCGAGCTCGAGGTCCAGCCGCCACGGCGCGCCCGCCGTCGCGCCCTTCGCCAGCGTGGCCGACAGCCGCTGCTCGAGCTGCTGACGAAACGCCGCGGTGTCGAACCACGGCGGCGGGCCCGAGGCGCTGCGCACCTGCATCGAGGTGGACAGCGCCCCGAGCGAGAAAGGGTGCCCCACTGCCACGGCGACGTTGGCCGGTGGCCGAAGGGAGCGCTGCAGGGAGCACCCCGTGAGACAGACGAACAGCACGGCCAGCAATGGCTTCATGAGCGCCCTCCAGGGCTGCGCGGGTGACGAGGCCACGACGACCACGCCCCCGCGCGATTGCGCGCCCGTTCCATTCGCGCGCGACGGCGCTGGCACCCGCCCGGTGACGGCCTTCGGCGGCGGCGCTAGACGGCGCTCACCATGATGAAGAACCCGCTGCGGCACGGCGGCGACCACCTCGCCAACGTCCTCTCGAAGTGGAACATCTCGGCCATCTTCACCCTCTGCGGCGGGCACATCTCGCCCATCCTCGTCGGGTGCGAGGAGCGCCGCATCAAGGTGGTGGACTGCCGCGATGAGCGCAACGCCGTCTTCGCCGCCGACGCGTGGGCGCGGATGACGGGGCTGCCGGGCGTCGCCGCCGTGACGGCCGGCCCCGGCGTCACCAACACCATCACCGCGCTGAAGAACGCGCAGCTCGCCCAGACGCCCCTGGTGCTGCTGGGCGGCGCCACGGCTACCGTGCTCAAGGGCCGCGGCGCCCTGCAGGACATCGACCAGACGTCGCTCATCCGCTCGGCGGTGAAGCTCGAGCTCAAGTGCAGCACCGTCGCGCAGCTGGCGCCGACGCTCGAGCGCGCCCTGCGCGAGTGCCGCGCCGGCGTGCCCGGGCCCGTCTTCGTCGAGGTGCCCGTCGACGTCCTCTACCCCGAGGCGCTGGTACGCGAGTGGTTCGTCAAAGAGGCCGGCGTCGAGCACCCGAAGACGCTGGGCCAGCGCGCGCTCAAGCTGTACCTCGAGGGCCACCTGCTGCGGCAGTTCCACGCGCCGCACGTCGACGTGACGCAGTTCGTCCCCGAGCCGCCGGTGTTGCAGAACACCGCGGCGCTCCTCGACGAGGCGGCGGCGCTGCTCGAGACGGCCGAGCGCCCGGCGCTCGTCATCGGCAGCCAGGCGATGGTGAACGTGCGCGACGCCACCTCGCTTTCGCGCGCCGTCGAGGCCCTGGGTCTGCCGGTGTGGCTCGGCGGCAGCGCCCGCGGGCTGCTGGGCCGCCACAACCCGCTCCAGTTCCGGCACGCCCGCGGCAAGGCGTTGAAGGAGGCCGACGTCGTCGTGGTGTGCGGCTTCCCCTTCGACTTCCGCATGAAGTACGGCTTCGGCATCGGCGCGCGCGCGAAGGTCATCGCTGCCAACCTCTCGGCCGACGAGCTCTCGCGCAACCGCACGCCCGACGTCGCCGTGCGCCTGCACCCGGGTGAGTTCCTGCAGCGCCTCGCCGCGAAGGTGCGGCCCGCGCCCGCCTGGCAGGGCTTCATCGACGCCTGCCGCGCGCGCGAGGTGGCGCGCGACGACGAGATTCGCGCGAAGGCGAAGGCGACCGGCGAGAAGGTCGACCCGATTCACTTCTTCCTGCGCCTCGAGGAGCACCTGTCGGACGACGCGGTGCTCGTCGTCGACGGCGGCGACTTCGTGGCGACGGCGGCCTACGTGCTCAAGCCCCGGGCGCCGCTGTCGTGGCTCGACCCCGGCGTCTTCGGCACCCTCGGCGTCGGCGGCGGCTTCGCGGTGGGGGCCGCCACGGCGCGCCGCGACGCCCAGGTGTGGGTCATCTACGGCGACGGGTCGAGCGCTTACTCGCTGGCCGAGTTCGACACCTTCGCGCGCCACGGCTACGCGCCCATCGCCGTCATCGGCACCGACGCCTCGTGGCAGCAGATTGCGCGGGACCAGGTGACGATTCTCGGCTCGGCCGTCGGCACCGGCCTGCGCTTCACCTCGTACGAGCAGGTGGCCGAGGGTTACGGCGGCAAGGGGCTGCTGCTGACCGACCCCGCGAAGGTGGACGAGACGCTCGCCGAGGCGAAGCGCCTGGCGGCGTCGGGCGTGCCCGTCTGCATCAACGTGCACATCGCCCGCACGGACTTCCGCGAGGGCAGCATCAGCATCTGACGCGCCCTGGGCCGACGGTCGGTGCGCGGTGGGGCCAGGGGCAGGTGGCCGTCGAGTTCGCCAACGCGGTGTCGCGTCGGCCGAGCGCGCCGGCCGCGGCGCCCAGCCCGAGCGCAGGACGTGCGAACCGCGGAGGTCCTCCACCAGCCGGCTGTCGGTTCATGCATGCGCGAGCTCGCCGTTTCGTCGGCTGCGCCAACACCGGGCCCCGACGGCCACGAAGCGCATCACGACCGTGCTCAGCACGAGCAGGAGCGCGCCTTGCCGTGCCCACGGCGCCGAGGTCTCGCAACGCCTCACGTACAGGGCCGCCGTGAGCACGTCACAGCCAGGCGAACAGCGCCCTGTGAGGAACAGCGCCCGACCCAGGGGCGGTCCCTTCTTCAGGGTGCGCGCGACGAGGTCCAGGAGGCACCCAGCCATCGGTCAGACCCGGGCCTCCGGCGCCTCCGGGTTGTCCACCGCCTTGAACGGCACCCAGCTCGACTCGAGCCGCAGCACGGCGCGTGACACCGTGAGGCGCATGCCGCCCGGCGACCAGGGCTTCTGTCTCGGCCCCGCCCGATGGAGGAGCGGCGGTTGCGCAGCTCGAGGAGACGAGAATCGGCACGCTCCCGGACAGGCCTTGTCGCCACCCCATGGCTCAGGCCGCCCGGCGAGGCCGGATGCGCGGCTGCTGCCGCCGGCTCGGCAAAGGGCGCGGTTGGCCGAAGTGACGTGAAGCGTGAAGCCGCGTCGAGGGCGGCGTGGTGGTGCTGCTCCACGTGGTTCGGAGCGTCTTCCTCTGCTGAGCGCCGCCGCGCGCGTCCTCATGGTGCATGGGTGGGCTGGCCACGTTGGCTCGGCCCCGCTCGTCTGTCACAACAGCGCTTCGGCGAGCGCGATGAGGTCCTCGGGCATCTCGGGGCGAGGGGAGGACTCGAGCGGTCTGCCGGAGGCATCGGCGCGCGGAGCCGCCGTCCCCGGCTCGTCAGGCGCCGCCGCGGTGGGGGCGGCGTCGCTGCGCGGCACGGAGGCACCCGCGGGAGGAGCCACCTGCGTGGACGAGTCATCGAGCGGTGGTCTGCCGCCTGGGGTTGGCTCGTCCGCAGCGCTCGCCGCCGGCGCGTGGGGCTCCGGAGGGACCGAGCGGAGGAGCTCCGGGGACGCGCCCCGCAGCCTCGTCCCGTCTGCCCTGGGGGCGAGCCTGGCGCTGGCACTCGCGACCTCGTCAGTCGCAGGCACGACGGCGAAAGGGACCGCTTCGGAGGCGTCTGGCGTCGTCGTCCCATCTCCCATGGGGGCGAGCCTGGCGCTGGCACTCGCGACCTCGTCAGTCGCAGGCACGACGGCGAAAGGGACCGCTTCGGAGGCGTCTGGCGCCGTCGTCCCATCTGCCGTGGGGGCGAGCCTGGCGCTGGCACTCGCGACCTCTTCAGTCGCAGGAGCGACGGCGAAAGGGACCGCTTCGGAAGCGTCTGGCGTCGTCGTCCTGTCTGCCGTGGGGGCGAGCCTGGCGCTGGCACTCGCGACCTCGTGAGGCGCAGCCACGACGGAGGGAATGAGCGTTGGCGAAGTCGCTCGAGCTGCCGCCCCGTCCGACGCGGGACCGAGCGCACCGCCACTGCCATCGGAGCGTGCTCCCGGGGGAAGCGCGGGGCCGTCGAACGCCGGCGACGCATTGGATGGCGTCGGTCCGGCTGCCGCGCTCGTGAGGGTCGCGGCTGGCAGCGACGGCGCCTGCGTCTGCAGGCTGGCCGGCCTCGCCTCGTGGCTCGACGGGGACCGCGTGGACTCGGCGCCCGCGCCGGTGTCGGGCGACTGCGCATGGGCTGGTGAAGCGTCGCTCGCGCCGCCCGGAGCCGGTCCCCCCGCCTCGCGGTCGACCGCCCGCGCCTCGGAGGCCTCCGTCACCGACAGGCCATCGGCCACGAGCTGCGCCGCCGCCTCGAGCGCTGCGTCATCGAGCCGCGCGTGGAACGCCTCGTCCGGTCCGGGGCTCCCTGGCGCCTCGGCGCTCCCGTCCAGCCATTCGTCGGCGCCGACGAGGTCGTCCAGCGACGCCGAGAACCCCGAGCTCGCCACCACCGGCGCCGGGCGCTCGACCTCGAACACCTCGGGCACGATGGGCGCGCGGTCTCCCCTCAGGTCCACCGGCGCGCGGGCGGCCGGCTCGAAGCCATCGACGAAGCCCGCGAACGAGTCGGCGCGGAATGCCGCCGTGAGGCGCGTCGGCGCAGGCTCCACCCGGGCCGCCTTCGGCGTGGCCAGCTCGAAGGTGTCGATGACCCGCGGCGCCGGCGGCTCCCCACCCTGGCCGAGGCCCTCGTCACGCGTGGCCGGCCCCTTCACGAGGCGGGTGAGCGGGGCGACCAGGCGGCGCAGAAATGCCACCCCCGCAGTGTCGCCGAACTCACCGGAGCTGTCGAAGCGCGCCCCCTCGCGGCGCTCGCCGAGGCTCGACGCCCTGCCGCCGTGCGGCGCTGCCACCTCCGGGCGCGTTCCGACGGGGGCTGCCCCGCTCTCCTGGCTCGCGTCGTATGGTGGCCTCCACCGTCGTTCTCCCGAAAGCCCCCCATGCCCCCCGCCTTCGAGGCCGAGCTGCTCGCGTTCGTGCTCGATGGAGACACGGTCCAGAACCTCGTCGTCGCCGCCACCGCGCGCTGGGGCCTGACGGCCGATGAGGTGGTGCGCTTCGTCGCCGAGGCGCACGCCCAGGGATTGCTGCGGCTGTCGCTCGACGACGGCGCCGTGGCGTCGCGAGACGTCCCCGGGGCCGAGCTCTCCCGGGCGCTCCTCGACGCGCATTCGTACCTGTGGCTCGAGCGTACGCCGCGCACCCTCGAGCGCCTCGACGAGCTCGCCGCCACGCCCGGCCGGCCGCGCTCCGCGCCCGACGGGGCATGACGACCAGCCCGCGGAGACACGGGCGCCGCCAGGCGTGCCACCCTCGCGGACCGCACAGGCTGCGCGCCGCGGCGGCGGCTTCCCCTGGACGACTCAACACGGCGCTCGACCCCTGGCTTGCGCGGGAGCGGAGGGACATGCGCCCCTCACCTGTCGTTCCTCCCTCGCGGCCGCGTTCGAAGCGACGTCGAGCGGCGCTCTCATGGTGACCAGAGCACGTCAGGCCAGCGCCCCGGCGTCACTCTCGACCCAGGCACCGCGCCACCCCGCGGCGAGCGCTCGAGCTCGGCGAGGTGGCGCCAGCCGCCGAATCGCTCCGCGCCGCCGCGTCACCCTTGCAGCGGGACCTCGGGAGTGGCGGCGGGCGCGCCGTGCCGATGCCGACCCCGCCGCCGAGCCTCGACCCAGGCGCGACGCGCGAGGACCGTTGGGCCCCCGAGGCGTGCCCTGACGCCGCGCTGCGAGCGGAGCGTCAGGGTCACCTCCACCGGCACCGGCCGCGCGCCGACGACCCGCGGGGGCGCTGACGCACGCGCCCCGCGTCCGCGCCGGCGCGGCGGTCACGGCCTGCCTGGCACCTCGAGGCGGACCTGGTAGAGCGCCGTACCGGCGGTGATGAACAGCGTGCGGCGGTCGGCGCCGCCGAAGGACACGTTGGTGGCGCTCTGCGGCACCGGGATGCGCCCGAGGTAGCCGCCATCGGGCCGGTACACCTTCACCGCGCCGCCGCCTCCCGGCGCGCCCCCCGTGGTGACGTAGAGGTTGCCGTCGTCATCCATTCCGAGCCCGTCACCGCCACTGCCACCTTGCTGCGTGGTGGAGACCTGCGTGGGCGACGACAGGCCACCGTCGGCCTGGAGCCGGTAGATGCGGAAGATGTCGGCCTCGCTGTCGGCGACGTAGAGCGTCGACTCGTCCGGTGAGAGCACCACGCCGTTGGCGCGCGTCATGTCGGTGATGAGCACCTCCAGCGCGCCATCGGGGCGACGGCGGTACACCCCGGTGAAGGGCAGCTCGGCCGGTCGCCCGGCGAGGCCGTACGGTGGGTCCGAGAAGTAAATCGTCCCGTCGGAGGCGACAGCCACGTCGTTGGGCGAGTTGAAGCGCCCGCCGTCGAAGCGCTCGACGAGGCTGACGATGCCACCATCGGTGAGGGTCCGCGAGACACGCCGGTTGCCATGCTCACAGGCGAGGAGCGTTCCGTCGGCCAACCGCCCCAGCCCGTTGGCGCCGCCGGAGCGCTCGCGGAAGACGGAGAAGCCGGTCGCGGGCGAGTAGCGATGGATGCGATTGGCGGGAATGTCGGTGAAGAGCAGCGCGCCCTCGTCGGCGAGCCAGAGCGGCCCCTCGAGGAACTGGAAGCCGCCGTCGACGCGCTGGACGACGGCGCCGCCGTCGGGAATCGGATGACGCGCGCCACCGGCCGCACCGCCACCGGCCGCCCCGCCACCGGCCGCACCGCCACCGGCCGCACCGCCACCGGCCGCACCGCCACCGGCCGCACCGCCACCGGCCGCACCGCCAGCAGTTGCGCCCGCCGCACCGCCGCTGGAGCCTCGACCGCCAGCGTCGCCAGCGTCGGGCTCGACGGGGGCGAGTCCACACGCCACCGCCCCGACGACGGCGAACACCGCTGCGGCCCGGTTCATGAGGGAGCTCCCTGCCGGGCGCGGTGAAGGCGCTGGGGACGAGTTGGTGTCGGTCGCACGGCGCGGCAGCCTACCGTGTGACGGCCCGGGTGAGGCCCGCGAGGTCGTCTCCGCGGATGGTGTCGACGCCGGCCGCGTTCGCCTCGAGCCGTCACCCGGCCGTCCCGGGTCTCGAGTGCATTCCATGGGAGCGAGTCGAGCCCCGCGAGGTCGACTTCCGGTCGTCGCGCCCCGGCGCACCCGCAGGTCGAGCGGTGGGACGCCGCTCAGGGCGAGGCGCCGTTGGTCTGCGCCCTGGGCGTCGGGGCCTGGAGCAGCCAGGTCACGTCGAGGTCCTCGCTCGTCTCGTCGTGGCCGGTGAGGCCGTTGCCGCCCGTGCGACGCTCGCTGCCCTCGTTCGTACAGACGCGCTGATACGACGTGCTCGTGGTCGGCGAGCCCACCGCGGGGCGCTGCGACGCGAGGGGGGTGTCCGGCTGGTACCCCGGCGAGCCCGTCTTGTCGGTGCGGTAGGTCGTGCTGGTGCCCCAGACCAGATAGTCGATGTCCTGCACCGTCGATGCGAGCCCGTCCCACGAGTACAGCACGAGCTCCTCGCCGGTGTTCGTCAGCAGCCCGAGCCCGCTGCCGCCGTCGGCCGCCACGAAGATGGAAGCGCGGTTGTCGAAGTCGCCCAGCATGTTCGCGACCAGCGGGTCATCGGGCTGGCCCAGGCCTGCGACCTCGTAGGTCGGGCGCGACGACTGACACGAGAAGAAGCCGCAGTAGTTGGCGGCGCCCGTGAGCGCGATGGTCTGGAACTCTCCGGGCGCGATGGTGGCGCCGGTGGGGAAGCGAAGGTTGAAGTCGTTGAACCCGGTGCCGCACGCTCCGCCGCTCACGACCAGCGGGTAGCTGCAGCTCGTGCCGCCGTCCGCTGCCTGGAAGGTGGCGTTGTAGACGTAGACGTTCGTGAGGGAGATGACCGCGCTCGTCGGGTTCCACACCTCGACGAACTCGCCGGGCGTCGGAGAGACCGCGACCTCGGTGATGACGAGGTGATTGGTCCTTGACGCCGCGCCGCACGTCGCGCCGGTGGTGATGGTGACGTCGGCGTCGGTGCGCGGGCGCAGCTTGCGGCGGCAGAACGAGAAGTGCCCGAAGCCGGTGAGGGCGCTGACGACGCCGCCGATGGCTGGGTTCGCAGAGAGGCCGAAGCTCGTCGAGACTTGTAGCTTGTCGCTCCCGCTCGCCACCTCGAAGACGCCGAAGGCGTCACGGCCCGCCGAGACCGTGCCGCCCTGCACGCGCACCAGGACGCCCTCGTACGCCTCGGCGCTGGCGCCATCGACCCAGGCCGCGCCGGTGACGGGGCAGCCGGGAGAGCCCCCCGACTGACCAACCTGGGCGAGCGTCAGGGTCGCCGGCTGCGGCACCGTGGTCGCCCCCTGGCGCGTGACGGCACCACAGGCGGGCGTCAGGCGCAGGGTCGAGTTGTTGAAGTTCTCGAAGTACTCACCGACGACGACGAGGTCGTCACCGATGGCGGCCGTAGGCGCGGTCATCAGCGTGGAGACGACCTCGATGCCTGAGAAAGGGGCCGTCGTCGTCAGGTTCTTCTCCGAGAGGTAGAAGGCCGGCCGCGGGGTGCGCGTGCCGCCATCGAATACCGCGTCATCGCCATCGGGGAACACCGACGAGATGGCGACGCCCGAGACCTGCACGCAGGTGCCGAGCGCGATGAGCCCCTGCTGGACGGAGGTGATGGTCGTCCGCATCGGACCCGCCGTCCCACCGCCGACGCCTGACGTCCCACCGCCGACGCCTGCCGTCCCACCGC
>JADCJJ010000209.1 GCA_020247085.1 Myxococcaceae bacterium
CGGGCCATGATGTCGTCGGCCGATGATGCCGCCGGTGAGGGCCACCGCCGGCCGACGATTCCGCCGGGCCATGATGTCGTCGGCCGATGATGCCGCCGGTGAGGGCCACCGCCGGCCGACGATTCCGCCGGGCCGTGATGACGTCGCCCGATGACGCCGCCGGTGAGGGCCACCGCCGGCCGACGATTCCGCCGGGCCATGATGTCGTCGGCCGATGACGCCGTCGGCCGATGACGCCGTCGGCCGATGACGCCGTCGGCCGAGACGCCGACGGGCGTTGGGCCGTGACACTCTGAGCCGAGCTGCCGTCGCGGTGCGACGCCGCAGTGCCCTGCCGTGTCGCATCCGAGCCGTATCTCCGCTCTGCAGCGCCAGGCGCCCCCTCGAGTCTCCTCAGTCACCGCAGCCCGCACCTTCCAGACGCATCGCCGGGCACCGGTGACCCGGGCTCAGTGGCGCTTCGGGACGGCTCCCGTTACCTCACGAACGTGAGAGACGCACTCGCGCGGATCCAGGAAGCCGCGCACCGGCTCAAAGTGTTCCCGCTGCCCTCCGCGGTGCTCCTGCCGGGGGGCGTGCTCCCGTTGCACATCTTCGAGCCGCGCTACCGGGCCATGGTGCGCGACGCCGTGGACGGTGACGGTGTCTTCGCGATGGCCCAGGTGTTGCCCGGGCAGGAGGGCGCCCTCGCCGGTGTCCCCGACCTGGACCCCATGCTGTGCGTCGGGGTGGTCTCGATGCATGAATTGATGGAGGACGGGCGCAGCAATCTGGTGCTGACGGGCGTCTGCCGCGCGCGCGTGCTGCGCGAGTGGCCGCGCGAGAAGCCGTACCGCGAGGTCGAGGCCGAGGCCCTGCCCGACGCGGACTATCAGGGGCCCGAAGACGCAGCGCTCCGGGCGGCGCTCTTCGAGCTCATGGCGCGGGTGCCCAGCGAGCTGGGGCAGCGCATCGCGCAGGTCACGTCGGGCGCCCGTGGCGGCGCCCTCGCCGACGTCGTGGTCGCCAGCCTCGTGTCAGACCCCGAACGTCGCTTCGAGATTCTCTGCCAGCTCGACGTGCCCTCGCGGCTGTCCACGGTGACGGAAGACCTGATGGAGCTCGTCTCGCGCATCAAGCCGCCGCGCAAGCCCGAGGGGCTGCTCAACTGAGGGGGACGCAGGCCGTGGTCGGCCCGTCACGGGGCGCTTCACGGGGCAGGGGCGCTCGCGGGCCTTGGGCACTGGGAGGTACAGCGAACAGGCCCGCGTGACGCGGTGCGCTGCCTCCGCGCCGAGCCGGGCCGTGTCTTCCATGCTCCCGAGGGTGCTTCGCCCGCGCGAGGATGCGGCTCGCAAAAGGCATGTGTTCCCCCGTCCATGGCTGTGAGCCCGGTGCCATGCCCCAGCGCTGACGCGGGCGCGCTGTCGCGCCAGGACTGTGCGCCCCCCGGCTTCACGAAGCGCAGCTGCACGGGCGGTCGCCTGAGCTCGTGCGCGCGCCGAGGTCTGCGCGCGAGGGCCGCCGCCCGCACGAGTGCGCCTCACGTGCGCCCACCGAGTTCCACGCACGACGGAACCCGGCGGCGGACGGGCATTGGTCAGCGCCTCGAGAGGGAGACGAAGAGGGCGTTCAGCCGCGACTCGGCCTCGAGGGTGGCGCCCAGGTCGACGCTCGCCCGCACGGCACCGCGCGGCCCCTGCTCCAGGCGAACCCATTGGCCGGCCTTCACCTCTGGCAACAGCACGCGTGGCAGCGTCACCGCCCGGCTCCCCACGTCGAGGCGCACCACCGACGCCGCGACGGCCTCGACGCGCCGAAAGGCGACGCCCCGCCAGCCGAACAACGCCCGGGTCGACACCCCGGCCGTCCGCAGGGCGGCGCCGAGGTCCCGAGATGCGCTCGGCGCCTCGACCCTTCGGAGGCTCGCCGAGCCTCGATGCCCGATGCGCACCGACCGCATGCCGACATTGTCGCACCCGGGCCAACGAAGTTGCGCGGTGCGCCATCACCCGTGGTACGCGCCGGCGCATGTCGGAGAAGGTGCCCGCGCCCGTCGCAGCAGGCAGGCTGCGCCTGGCGCTTCAGCAGCACGCCGAGTTCCCCCACCCCCTCGTCGAGGCCCCCGCCGCCGCAACGAGCCGAGCCCCACGCCCATGACCGAACCGAACGCGAACGCCCCCGGTAAGAAGCACGACAACCTCAAGCTGCCCACGCGGGCCGAGAACTTCTCCGAGTGGTACAACGAGCTCGTCCACCGGGCGAAGCTGGCCGACCACTCCGACGTGCGCGGCTCGATGGTCATCCGCCCGAACGGCTACGCCATCTGGGAGAACATGCAGCGCGTGCTCGACGGCATGTTCAAGGACACGGGGCACCAGAACGCCTACTTCCCCGTGCTCATCCCCGAGTCGTACCTGGCGAAGGAGAAGAAGCACGTCGCCGACTTCGCGCCCCAGGTGGCCGTCGTCACGCACGCCGGCGGCAAGCCGCTGCCCGAGGGTGAGCGCTTCGTCATTCGCCCGACGTCCGAGACCATCATCAACCGCAGCTTCACCAACTGGGTGCAGAGCTACCGGGAC
>JADCJJ010000021.1 GCA_020247085.1 Myxococcaceae bacterium
AGTGGATGGCGTGAAGGCGCCGGCGGCCGCCACAGGGGCAGCGCAAGACGTCGGTGCCGAAGGTGTGCCGGTGCAGCGTGGCCCGCGCTCCGTACGACCTCGAGCCCTGCCTCCACGGCGGACCGGTCGGCGGCGCCTGGTGCTCGGTCATCTTCTCGAAGGAGACGGGCCGCGTCGTGGCCACGCAGCACTTCTGTCAGGACTGACGGCTCACGCCCGGCGGCTCTCGATCATCAGCGCCCGCTCCTGCGCCTCGACGAACTCGGCGCCGAGCACCGACATCACCACGCGAAACGGGGTCGCCCGCCGCTCGGCGAACACCCGCGTCTCGTGCGCCGCCACCTGCGCCGCGCGATCGATCGGGTAGCCATAGACGCCCGTGCTGATCGCGGGGAACGCGAGGCTCGAGAGCCCGCGCCGCTCGGCCTCCGCGAGACAGACCCGGTAGCAGCTCGCCAGCGTCTCGGGCTCACCCTGCGCGCCGCCGAACCAGATGGGCCCCACCGTGTGCAGCACCAGCGGCTGCTTCAGCAGGAAGCCCGGCGTCACCCGCACCTCACCGGGAGGACAGCGGATGCCGGGCTCGACCTCGGGGAACTGCTGGCACGCGGCGTACAGCTCCGGCCCCGCGGCCCGGTGGATCGCGCCGTCCACTCCGCCGCCACCAGCCAGCGGAGCGTTCGCCTCGTTCACGATCGCGTCCACGTCGAGCTCGACGATCGAGCCTTCGATCACCTCGACCGTCGTCGTCCGCCAGATCAGCTCCACCGCCTCACTGCACCTCGCTGGCGTCCACCGCGGTCGCGATCAGCTTGATGCTCACGAAGCGGCTCGAGTCGACGATGCCGTTGACGACGCGGTTGGTGACGGCCGGGGGCGAGTAGAACTCCGTCTTCCCGGGGTCCGAGACCATCGCGCCGCGCGCGGCCGTGAGCTCGTCCTGGATGTTCTTCCGCATCCACCCATTCGCGTAGTCGTTGCGCTTGCCGGCATCCATGGTCGCCACCTTCGGCAGCTGCGCCAGCCCGTTGGGCACCTTGCCCATCAGCTCCTTCGCGAGCCCCATGATCTGGGGTTCACCGTGCCGCCCGGCGCGAAGTCCGTCGGCTTGCCGCCGAGGCCCACGGAGAGCGCGCCCGTTCCGTGAGGCTGCAAAGAATCTCGGCGCCGCGTGAGGCGGTAAGTGCCCGAACTCAGGCCTTGATGCGGGGTCTAGCGCTCGGTTTCCCGCTTTGTTTCGCTTATCCGTTGGCGACGTCTTTCGCGGCATCCGCACCGTTCGTGACACTCGTTCGCGACCTCACGGGCCCCTGCCCTGCGACGGCCCAGCCGACGGTGCAGCCGTCACAGCTCGCGGGAGTCCGCACCGTTCGTGGCACTTGCTTCGACGGTTTGTCCGCTTTGCCCACCTCGGCATACCGGCAGGCATGAATGCGCGATTCCTGGTCTCGAGCCTCCTCGTCCTCGCTGCCTGCCCTGGCCCTGCACCGACCGAAGACGCAGGCCTCCCGGTCGAAGCAGACGGCGGGCGGGCCGAGCTCGATGCCGGGTGGGTCGAGCTCGATGCGGGCGCACGTGACGAGGACGCGGGAACCACGGTCGCCGACGCGGGAACCACGGTCGTCGACGCAGGCCTCTCGACGCCCGACGCAGGGCCGTGCAGCGCCGTTCCGGTGACGCCCGTGTGCACCGCGGGCGGGTGGTGCTGGAAGAATCCGCTCCCGCTCGCGACGCAGCTCAACGACGTCTGGGCCAACGGGTGCTCCGCGTGGGCTGCCGGTCTGGGTGGCATGCTGCTCGAGCGCACGACCCAGGGCTGGGTGCCGCGTTCCTCTGGCACCACCGAGACGCTCAACGGCTTCGCGTCCTTCGCGCCTGACGATGCCTGGCTCGTCGGTGAGAACGGCACCGTGCTGCACTTCGACGGAACCACCTGGAGCGTGGTGCGCAGCAACACGACGAGCGCCAGCTACCGGGCGGCGTACGCGCCAGCGCGTGGGCTCGTCTTCATCGCAGCCAGCGATGGCATTCATCGGTATCAGGCCGGCGTCCTCACGACGATTCACGCGCCGGCTCGCACGAGCTTCTCGGGAATCAGCGGGCGCAGCGTTGGCCTGCTCCGGGCCGTCGGCGAAGAGTACATCCCGAACGTCGCGCGCAACCCCGTCTCGTGGTCGTTCGACGGCGCGACGTGGACGCAGAACGCCGGCTCGACCTGGTTGGTGCGCTGGAATCGTGTCGCTGACGACGGCGTCGACTTCTACGCGGCGGGGAAGATGAACGCGCACGGGCCTGACTGGGGCTTCGTCGGGAAGGTGCCGTGGCAGTTCCCGCTCGCCACGACGCAGCGAAGCTCCGAGTTCCTCGACCTCGCTGCTCGCGGGCCCAGAGACCTTCTCGCGGTCGGTCGCTCGTGGGGAAATCATGACGGGCTGCTCCGCTTCGACGGGGCGGTCTACTCGGCGGTGGCCGGCGCTCCGCGAGCCAGCTTCACGGCGGTCGACAGCGCCGGCGGCGACTTCTTCGTCGTCGGCGATCAGCTCGGCCGGGTCAGCGACGGCGCGTGGCAGCCCGAGAGTTCGGGGGTTCGCGACACCATCTTTGACGTGCTCCCGTTGTCGAACGGCGACGTGTGGCTCTCAGGTGGCCTGCGTTCACGACAGGGAGGACCCTTCGTCGCGACAGGTCTTCCGGCAGTGCCACCGCGACTGAGCAGCATCTCTGGGCATGCACCCGACGACCTGTGGGCGATCGGCGACAACAGCACCGTGTGGCATTTTGACGGAACCCACTGGGCCCGGGCCTCGAGCGGGCCCACGACCCAGGTGAACAGACTGCAAGCGACCGCGACGGGCGAAGTCTGGGCGTGGAGTTGGTCCGCGCTCTGGCTCTTCCGGAACGGGGCGTGGAATCGACTGACCCTCCCCGACCCGACGTTCTCGGTCAGCGACGTGTCCGCGCTGCCGTATGCCCTCGCCTTCGTGACCGGGCAGCTGGGCAACACGCACGCCCTGTTCGCGACGAACGGCGCTCGCTTCTCTGCGCAGCCCCTGCCCGCGTCCGCGGCCTCGGGCCTTCGCCTCCTCCGAGGTGCCGGATCCCTCGAGCTGTGGGCCGTCACCAACCAGGGCGAAGTGCTTCAGCGCGACGCCAGCGCCACCACCTGGAGCACCATTCCCCTGCCCTTCGCAAACGCCTGGGTGTCGGAGCTCGTGGTGAGCGGCAACCGGGTTGTGGCCGTGGGGCCAGCGGGGCTCGTGCTCCGGTGGGATGGCACCCGCTTCGTCGAAGAAGACATCGGGGCTCGGGTTGGGCTTGGAGGCGCAGCCATCGCACCGAACGGAACACTCTGGGTCGTCGGGAACGACGGCGCCGTCGTCACTCGACCGTGAGCACCATCACTTCGCGGTGAGGAAGCCCTCGGCCCTCAGCAGCTCGGCGGTGAGCACCGCGCCACCAGCGGCGCCACGAACCGTGTTGTGCGAGAGCGCGACGAAGCGCCAGTCGAACACCGCGTCGGGGCGGAGCCGGCCGATGCTGATGCCCTGAGTGTTGCCCTGATCGCGATCGAACGGACAAGGCGAATAAAGCGCGAAACCGTGGAGGAGGGCCAGAGGCTTCGGGCGCCTGAGTCGTCCTCGGGGGCGTTGCCGCGGGGGGTGAGGTGGCGTCAGCGAGGGGTGAAGCGGCGGCAGTGGGCAGACGGGTGCACCGCCCGCGATGGCCAGA
>JADCJJ010000210.1 GCA_020247085.1 Myxococcaceae bacterium
GCGGCCGCGGGGCGTGGAGCTCCGGGCCGAGGCGCTCCTCGACGCCACCGAGGCGGCGCCCGTCGTCACGCCGCAGGCGCTCGACCGGTTCTTCGACTCCGGCGAGGCCGCCCGGGCGGTCGAGGCCCTCGGGCCCGCGTTCAAGGCGCACGTGGCCCACGCGCTCACCTCGCTCGGCGTCGACCCCGCGGCGCTCCCCGAAGACGACCTCGCGCGCAGGCTGGCGAGGGCCGCCGGGCTCGAGCGCGCCGAGAAAGCCCCTCGACGACGCCCCACCCGCCGGAGGAAGCGCCCCGCGAAGCGGTGACCCGGCCTCGACGCCGCGGGACGCGGTGCTCGCGAGCGGCGGCGGAGACGGTGACCGCCAGTCGGCCAGGCGGCGGATGGTGCGCGTTCCCCAATCAGGAGAAGCGACCGCGGTGCTGCCTCACCGGTGGGCGTCCGGGATCGCCGCAGCGCCGCGGCCGTGAGCACCGACGGCGTGGCTCGGAGGCGGACCGCGGCCACACCTCGGTCTCGGGGATGCGCGCCTCGACGGCCTTCCCGTCGACGGCCGGCGTCTCGGCTCGCGCGAGCGACGGCAGGAGCAGGCGCCACACCGGCAGCGTCGGGGTGGGCTTCACGGCGGGTCCTCGCGGTGAGGCGCGCACGGGCCGACCCGTCGACGGCGAGGGCGGAGAATGACGACGGGCCCCCAAGAGCGCCGCGATGGAGGCTGGAGCCCGCCTGGTCGCCCGCTCAGCGCCTCGCGCCGGAGGGGCCGCGGCGCGCCGGCCGGTCGCCGGGTCTGGAACGGGCCGCCGTGCCGCCTGCTGCGTGCCGGCGAGGGCGACCGGCGAGGGTGTTGACGAGCCAGCGCCCGATGGCGTGCAGCTCGAGCCGGCCACCGTCAATCTGCCTGAGGAGCACACCGCCGACCATCGTCGCCAGCAGCACGCGTACTCGCTCCTGCGTGAGGCCGACCACGTCGGCCAGGCCCTCGACGTACGCCTCGAACAGCGCCGCGATGGCTGGCGAGCCCCGTGGCGCGCTCGCGTCGAGGAGCACCACCGACGTCGCGAGGAGCTCCTTCTCGGCTCGTACCGTCCACTCGACGCAGGCCTCGAGGCGCGCACGCGGGCTCCGGTGGGGCGCCACCAGCCCCCGGAGCACCTCGAGCTCGGCCTCCATCCACGTTCGGCAGACCTCGGCCAACAGCGCCTCCTTGGTCGGGAAGTAATGGTAGAGCGAGCTCTTCGGCACGCCCGCCGCCGCGGCCACCTCGCGCATGCCGACCCCGGCATAGCCCCGCTCGACGAACAGCCCGCTGGCGCGCCCGATGAGCGCGGCTCGCACCGCGTCGTGGTCGACCACCTTCGGCATCAGAGCCCCGCCAGGCGACTGGCGTACCCCCTGGCGCTCACCCGCGAGAGCAGGGCATCGCGCAACCAGTCGAACGGAGCGGGCAGCAGCATCATGCGCTTCAACCTTACCCCCTGACGCTGCACGTCGCGAGCCGGGCCCCAGCGTTCGCGGTGGTACCGCCGCGCGGCGGACTCGAGGTCGTGCTCACCGGCCAGCGCGCTCACCAACGAGACCGCGTCGCACAGGGCGAGGCTCGCGCCTATTCCGGCGGTCGGGAGGATGGCGTGGGCCGCGTCTCCGACGAGCATTGTCCTTCCGGTGTACCAGCGGCGCAGCGACACGCTCCGGAGGCTCCCGGCGAAGGCCCGCTGCGCGCGCGGAATCAGCGCGAGGACCTGCCGGAGGACCGGGTGCTCGAGGTGCTTGAAGCGGGCGGAGAGCTGCTCGCGGGCCGCGCCATCGCCGTCGATGCGGCCTGCATGCGGGAAGGCGAAGTCGACCGCGAACCCGCCGGGGTAGGGGTACACGCCGAAGTGACCGACAGGGCTCCCGACCTCGGTGACTCGGCACATGGGCCCGGCGAGGGCGGTCGCCGGCAAGTCGAAGCCGACCATCACCAACCCGAGCTCGCGGAGCCCGGCCTCACCGAAGACCGCTCGTCGCACCGCCGAGCCGACGCCGTCGGCCGCCACCACGACGTCGAACGGCCTCTCGCCGACCCGGGGAGCGCCGTCGCAGAAGGTGATGTCGTCGGACGGACGGCCCCAGAGCACCTCGGTGTCCGTCAGCGACGCGAGCAGCTCGGCCCGCAGGTGCGCCCGCCGGAGGGTGTGGGCGTCGAGGCCGAGGCCCGTGAAGTCCCAACGATGCAGGCGCCGTCCGTCACTGCGCTCGACGGCGTACTCCCCGAGCGCGGTGCCCCGCCGACGCCGAGGGCGACGCTCCCAAGGCCGCAGGCAAGCAGCCAGGCGAGGTGCTGCGCGTGAATCGCCGGGGCCGGCGTCATGCGCCCCTCCGCGCGTGCACGCCGAAGCCGAACACCAGCTTGAGCAGGAAGAGGGCCCCGAACCCCGGGGCTGCGGGCAGGGCCGGCAGCAGGAAGGCGCCGACGGCGACGGTCGCCAGTCCGACGCCCGGGGCCAGCGCTCGGGGCCCGCACCGAACCGCCAGCACCCCCGCGCAGGTGAGCGACATGAGCGCCGCGACCCACGCCGGTGAGCCGCCCCCCAGCCAGGCCGCCAGGCCGGCGTGGCCCGCATGGAGGCCGACGAAGGCGACGTGCAGCCAGGCCGGGCGAGCCGCGTACCAACCCGCGGTCGCGCGCGTCGTGTTCGCCACCACCCCGCCTCCGACGTCGGCCGCGAGGAGCGCCAACCAGCCCGAGCCCCCCCCCGAGCGCGACGGCCGCCCCCGAGGCCAGCATGACCGCGAGCACCAGCAGCACGTCGCGCCGCTCGGGGGCGCGCCCGAAGAACCACACCAGCACCGAGGGTCTTTCTTTTTCGTCCACCTGGACGTCATAAACCGCGCCGCCTATTTCGTCCAGCCGGACGACATCGCACGGTGGCGCGTGAGCCGGGGCGCTCGTGGCCCTCAACCGCCCATCGACGCCCTCGCCGGCCCGGGCCTCCCCCGAACGGCGCCCCCCTTTCCTTCGCCGCTGGCCGTGCGTGTCAGCCCCTTCGTGTATGGAGCCTCGGCGTGAGCATCGTCGTCGTCGCCGAGAAGCCGGCCGTCGCCAGGGACCTCGCCCGGGTGCTCGGCGCCACCACGCGGGGCGACGGCGTGCTGACCGGCAACGGCTACGTGGTGACGTGGGCCATCGGCCACCTCGTCGGCCTCGAGGAGCC
>JADCJJ010000211.1 GCA_020247085.1 Myxococcaceae bacterium
CCCGCGACGCCGCCCGCGCTCCCACCCGCGACGCCGCCCGCGCTCCCACCCGCGACGCCTCCCGCGCTCCCACCCGCGACGCCGCCCGCGCTCCCACCCGCGACACCTCCCGCGCTCCCGCCCGCGCTCCCACCCGCGACGCCTCCCGCGCTCCCGCCCGCGACGCCTCCCGCGCTCCCGCCCGCAGCACCTTCGGGCACGACGCAGTACTCGCCATCGGCCACCCGTCGACACTCGAGCCCACTCGGGCAGCGCGGCGCGGTCGCCTCGCACCGAAACAGGGCACCGGCCGGGAGGTTGCTGCACGACGCGGTCACCACCACGCCGAGGAGGCTGAGCGCTCGCATGCGCGCCGAGCTTAGCCCCACGCTGAAGCTGACGGACGACAGCCCGTCCCGACGAGGGCGTCGCCCGCTCTCCAGCCGTCGCGACAGGCGGTGATCCGCCTTGAACTGCCGACCCGCTGTGCTACGCGCGCGCCGCCATGAGCGCTCACGCCACTGCCACCAGCGGCCGCATCACCCAGATTCTCGGTCCCGTCATCGACGTCGAGTTCCCGCCCGGAGGCCTCCCGGAGGTCTACACGGCGCTGAAGGTGACGAACCCCGCCATCTCGAACGAGCCCGACAACCTCATCGTCGAGGTCGCCCAACACCTCGGTGAGAACACCGTGCGCTGCATCGCGATGGACTCGACCGACGGCCTGTCGCGCGGCATGCCCGTCAAGAACACCGGCGCCCCCATCAGCGTGCCGGTCGGCCCCGAGACGCTCGGCCGCATCTTGAACGTCACCGGCGAGCCGGTCGACGAGCTCGGCCCCGTCGCGGCGAAGAAGTTCTACCCGATTCACCGCCCCATCCCCTCCTTCACCGAGCAGTCGAAGAAGATCGAAATGTTCGAGACGGGCATCAAGGTCATCGACCTGCTCTGCCCGTTCACCCGCGGTGGCAAGATTGGCCTCTTCGGCGGCGCCGGCGTCGGCAAGACGGTGCTCCTGCAGGAGCTCATCCGCAACGCCGCCATCGAGAAGGGTGGCTTCTCGGTGTTCGCCGGCGTCGGCGAGCGCACCCGCGAGGGCAACGACCTGTGGAAGGAGTTCCAGGAGGCCGACGTCATCGCCTGCGAGAAGGACGGCCACCACATCAAGACGGACGACAAGGGCCGCATCAAGCTCATCCCCGGCAAGTCGCAGTGCGTGCTGGTGTTCGGCCAGATGAACGAGCCGCCCGGCGCCCGCGCCCGCGTCGCCCTCTCCGGCCTCTCCATCGCCGAGTACTTCCGCGACGAAGAGAACCGTGACGTGCTCCTCTTCGTCGACAACGTGTTCCGCTTCACGCAGGCGGGCTCGGAAGTGTCGGCGCTCCTCGGCCGCATCCCCTCGGCCGTCGGTTACCAGCCGACGCTGTCGACCGAGATGGGCGCGCTCCAGGAGCGCATCACCTCGACCATCAAGGGCTCCATCACCTCGGTGCAGGCCGTGTACGTGCCCGCCGACGACCTGACCGACCCCGCGCCCGCCACCACGTTCGCGCACCTCGACGGCACCATCGTGCTCTCGCGCGCGCTCACCGAGATTGGCATCTACCCGGCCGTCGACCCGCTCGACTCGACCTCGCGCATCCTCGACCCGCAGGTCGTCGGCGAGGAGCACTACCTCGTCGCGCGCAAGGTGCAGTCGACGCTCCAGCGGTACAAGGAGCTCCAGGACATCATCGCGATTCTCGGCATGGACGAGCTGTCGGAAGAGGACAAGCTCGTCGTCGCCCGGGCGCGGAAGATTCAGCGCTTCCTCTCGCAGCCCTTCAACGTCGCCAAGGTGTTCACCGGCGCCGACGGCAAGGTCGTCACCATCGCGGACACGGTGCGCGGCTTCAAGGAGATCGTCGAAGGCAAGCACGACGACCTGCCGGAGCAGGCGTTCTACATGGTGGGCGGCATCAACGAGGCCGTCGAGAAGGCCAAGAAGATGGCGCAGGGCTGAGCAGCCCCTTCGAGAGGGACCGACCGTCATGGCCAGGCTGAGAGTCGAAGTCGTCACCCCGGAACGCCGCCTCGCGCAGCTCGAGGCCGACGAGGTCATCGCGCCGGGCGCCGAGGGGCTCTTCGGCGTCCGCCCGGGCCACGCGCCCTTCCTCTCGCTGCTGCAGCCGGGGCCGCTCTCCATCCGCGAGGGGGCGAAGAGCGAGCTGTACTTCGTCGCCGGCGGCTTCGTCGAGGTGGGCGCCCAGAACGTGCGCGTGCTGGCCGACGCGGCGCAGCTCGCGAAGGACATCGACGTCGCCACCGCGAAGAAGCGCATCGGCGAGGCCGAGGAGAAGCTCAAGGGCCTCGAGGTGACCGACGCCCGCGCGCAGGCGCAGCGTGACGTCATCGCCCGCGAGCAGAAGCGCATCGCCGTGGCGGCAATGAAGGATCGCCCAGGCGCTGCGTGACCTCAGCGCCCGCCCGGAGACGCACCTCGCCGTCGCGGCGATGAAGGAGCGACCGGCGGGCCCACCGCCCAAGAGCACGCCCCGTCAGGGCGCGGCTGTCGACTCCGGAGGGTGCCCGGCACCAGGCTCACCCCTCGTGTTGCGCGTCCGCCTCGACCAGCCTCGCGATGAGGGCGCGGAACGTGGGCACGTCGCCTGAGCGCGCGAAGAACGCCGCGTCGGTGGCCTCGACCACCTGCAGGGCACGGTTGCACGTCGTGACGCCCTTCGCGGTGAGCTCGACGTCGTACGCGCGCCCGTCGGAAGCGCTCGGGTGGCGCACGACGAGCTTCTTCGACAGCAGCGCCCGCGTGCCGTCCGAGACGAGCATCTTGTCGAGCGAGGCGTGGTCGGCCACCTCGGCCTGGGACACCGGCCCGCCCTTGCGTTGCGACAGGAAGAAGAAGCTCGCGAGGAGCGAGAACTGGGTGGGGCTGATGCCGAGCGCGCCGAGCGCCTGACGCTGCAGCCGCTGGTGGAGGTTTGCCGCCTTCCACAACAGGAACCCGGGGCTCTCCGCGGCCGACGGGAAGCGCGAGGCGAAGGGCTGTTTCTTCATGGCTCCCTCCGTCGGCACGCGCGCTGGGCGCCACCCACGCGCTGCAGCGCCGCCGTGGCCAGACCAGGCGCCGGCGCCATCGAACGCGCCAAGCCACCCGCGCGCCGCCGCACACCTGGCGCTGCCCCGGTCGAGCGCGAAAGGTCGCCCCGCGGAGAGCGTCCGTCCCCGCCATGCCCGTGACGAAGGTCACGCCTCACGACGGCGCGCCCGCCGCGAGCTGCGCGAGCCGCTCGACGACCATCGGGAGTCCCCGCGCGATGCTCTCCCCGATGAGCCGGCGGAAGAGGAACGTGAGCACGCCCTTCATCTCGACCCGGTGCTCGATGACGGTCTCGGAGCCCTCGACCCGCAGGGTGTGCACGATGTCGAGCGTCGTCAGCGGCAACGACGACCGACTCGTGAACGCGACGCGCGGCTCGACCGACACGAGGGCGAACGTCGCCCTGGGTCCGCCCCTCGGCTTGAGGGAGCCGCGCGCCCCTTGAACGAATGCGCCATCGAGCCTGCTCGACTCCACCGACTCGTCCCACCGGCTCCAGTCAGCGACCGACTCCCAGAGCTTCCAGATCTGCTCGGGGCTCGCCTTCGTCCGCGCCATCGCCGTCGTCGTCCACGTCATCGCGTCACCTCGACCCTGATAGTAACCACACTTACCAAACGACCGCAAGGCGTGGTGGACGCGACGCGCCACGCAGATGCACCGAGGCCTCGCCTCTTCGTGCTCCTTGCGCGGTCACCGCATGCGCGGCGCCTGACGGTCGCAACCGCGGGCAGCCCGGAGCGCATGACGAGCGCAGCGGCTGGTGAGAAGGCCCTCCGTGACGGCAGGGGGCGACGCTGCGTCGGGAGCGCTCCGCTTCCAGCGCGGCGCCTCTGATGCGCGGTGGTGCCGCCGCGGGGGGCCGGCTCCGCGCGTACTCCTCGAGCCAGTCTTTCGGCGGCGCCCGCCCAACGCCCACGACGAACAGAGTGCCGCTCCCGAGGTCGGAGCGCGCGACGGCCCCGTCGCCGACGTCAGCGCGAGGCTCCCCACCTTCCAGCGAAGGTGGCCAGGAGCCTCCAACTCGGCCCGTCGGTGCCCTCGAGCAGCGCCGTCGACGTCATGAAGCACGCCAGCGCGATGACGAGCGCGTAGGGCACGAAGGCCAGCGCCACGAGCAACTGGCGGCGGCTCCAGGGCCCCAGGTCCACCACGCCCTCGCGCGCCTGCACGCGGAACATCACCCACGCGAAGGGCACCAGCGCGCACAGCCAGGCCACGAAGTTCACCTGCGGAACGCCGTGGAACCAGGGCGGCAACGACGAGTCCCACACCCAGCACCCCGTCATCGTCGCGATGGGGTCGATCTGCAGGTCGAGCATCGTCGCGAAGCCACCCACGAGGGCGCCGCTGACGAGCGCGCTCCGGCGCAGCGCCGGCACCCACTCGCGCAGCCGCCACACGAGATACGTCGCCATGCCCAGCACCACGCACCAGCCAATCATCGTCGCCACCGGGGCGACGAAGGGCTCCACCATGGTGAGCGACAGGTTCTGCTCGTCGAAGAAGCCCAGCACGATGCCGCCGTTCTCGAGCACCGCGCCGTACACCAGCGCGACCCCGAAGAAGTACGCGAGCACCGAGCGCTGCCGCTTCCAGAAGAAGCGCACCAGGAGCCCCGCCCAGAGGAAGTTCGACAGCTCGTAGACCGCGCGCAGCGTGCTCAGCTCCAGCGGAGACGGCGCGTGCCACGAGAGGTTCAGCAGCGGCAGGCCCAGGGCCATCGCCACCGGCACCACCAGGGCCAGCTTCGGGAACCGCACCGACGGGGCCTTCAGCGCCCGCACGGTGGTGAAGAGCACGAAGACGCCCATCGGGAAGACGATGGTGGGCGCGAAGTCAGGCCGCGCCGGCACGAGGTTCGTCAGCGACGTGTTGAGCAGCAGGCACGCGTTCCAGAAGAAGAGCCACGCCGGCAGGTCGTCGCCCATCGCCCGAAGCCCGGCCCGCACGTAGGGCCACGTCGCCTCGCGCAGCCCGATGGCCTCGCGTGGCAGCTCGGTCTCACCTGTTCGTGCAGACATGCGACCCTCGCGAAGGAAAGAGCGCCGCAGCCTCTTCGACGCCGGGTCCCGCGGTCAACCCATCACGTCCAGAAAGCCCACCCCCGTGACACGGCGCTCGCGGTCGATGACCAACGGCGCTCGCAACGCTGGGCCGGAGCGACGATGGCGCCAGCGCCTCGACCGTCACGGGAGCCGCTTGTCACGGGAGACACGTCGAGCGCGCGCTCCGATGCCCACCCCGTCGGTGCGCTGCGCCCTGTCGTGCAGGGCGCCCGAGCCCGAACGCGGGCCTTGCTCAGCGCTCGTAGAGGACCCGCACCTCGAAGACCTTGAGGTCGGAGTCCGCCGCCGAAATCTGCAGCTTGCCACCCTTCACCCCGCGCCCTTCGAAGGACTGCCACTCGGGGCTGCCCACGTGCTCTCCCGGGTTGCCGAGCGTCTGGCCGTCGAGCGTCACCGTGCCCCGCGCCCACCGCCCCGGCGCGTCGTAGCCGACGTCATCGGGCTTGTCCGACCACTGCACCTCGACGCGCGACACCTTGCGCGTCGGGTCGATGTCGATGGTGAAGGGCTGGCCCTGGCGAACCCAGCGGCCCTCCCACTCCTGGTTCGGCAGCGCGCGGCCCCGGAAGCTGAAGGTCTTC
Organism: Myxococcaceae bacterium; assembly: GCA_020247085.1. GTDB lineage: Bacteria > Myxococcota > Myxococcia > Myxococcales > Myxococcaceae > Xiheimicrobium > Xiheimicrobium aquaticum. The sequence continues at coordinate 5,724 of JADCJJ010000211.1, forward strand.
GTCTCGACGTTGCGCGGCTTGTAGTTGACCCGCACCCACTGCACCGTCATCGCGTCTTCGCCGGCGTCGACGTGGTCGTTCTGCGCGCGGATACGAACCGTTCGCCCAACTGGCCCGAGCGACCCGGTGTCGGTCGCGTTCTCGGGGTGAACGTTGTCAATCTCGGGAATGTTGCCGGCGTCGGCGTTCGGGTCGACGAACTTGCGCATCAGCTGCCGGTCGTCCGTCGAGAAGGTCGCGTACGTCGGCTTCTCCTCGCGGCGGGTCGCGGCGTTCCACTGGCGCACCGGCGCGTGGAACGAGACGTCGATGTTCTGAATCTCGAAGCCCTGCCGCTCGGGCGGAATGGGCAGCACCAGCTCGGCGCCAGGCTTGATGCCGTTCTTCCCCACGACGAGCGTGTACGTGTCCGACATGCCGTCGGTGCCCAGCCGGTGCTCGGGGACGCCCGGCGTGGCCACGGGACGCCCGGGCTGGGCGGGCTGCGTGGGGCGGGTGGGCTGCGACGGCTGGCTCGGCCACGGAGAGAAGGTGCCGGGCGTGGCCACGGGCCGCCCGCCCGGGTCCAGCGCGGGCCGCCCGGCGACGTGGGCGCGGAGCTGCTCGAAGGTGGCGCGGTCCTGCGGGCGGATGAGGCCGAGTCGCTCGGCGCGCTGCAGCTCGTCCGGTGAGATGGCGCCGTTGGGGCGGACGCCGACGCGGCGGTCCGAGTCGATGCGGCGCGCGAGGTCGCGCAGGGGGGCGGGCAGGGCGTCGATGCGGGGCATGTTCGTCTCGTTCGTCGTATGGTCCGAGGCTACTCGAGCTTGCGCGGCTTCACCGCGCCGGTCGCCGGGTCGACCTCGTTCAGCGTGCCATCGTCACCCATGCCGGGGGCGAAGTCGCTGAACCGCTCGGGCCGCACCGTGCCGGGGGGCGCGCGCGGCGCCGTGGGCGCCTTCTTCACGTCGGCCTTCATCTTCTCGAGCGCGGCCTGCTCCTCGGGCGTCAACATCACGGCACCTCGTTGAGGAAGATGGTCGTCAGGCCCGTCGCCGGGTCGAGCGTGTTGCTGAGCACCTTGAACTCGGTACCCGGGCCGAAGAGCACCTCGCGCTCGTGCGCGAACTGGCTCAACGCCTCGACCGAGCGCCCGGCGCCCTTGCTGTTGATGACGAAGCGCACGTTGCCGCCGAACGCCACGTCCTGCGCGGTGGTGGTGCTCATGAAGCCGCGCTCGGCGATGACGGTGCCCGGCGCGTAGCGGGCGAGGCGCTCGGCGTCGAGGGTGGTCCCGCGGAACGTCGTGCCCTCGAAGGCGGGCAGGTCGTTGAGTGCCGACGCCGCCGTCTTGACGATGCTGGCCTGCTGGGCGAGGTCACCGCCCTGGCCCCGCAGCGCCTGGTTCATCGCCCGGTAGTGGCTGCCCGTGTACGCCCGCAGGGCCACCAGGTCGTCCACGTGCACGTTGGCGAGCGCCGGGTTGCTCGCCTTGAGGCCCTCGGCGACCGAGCGCAGGTTCTGATACTCGGCCTCGCCGAGGAACGAGCGCAGCGCCGCGCGCGTGTTGGCGTCGGCGTCGTACTTCGAGAGGTCGACCGGCCCCTCGGGCAGCTCGGTCGGGGCCACGCCCAGCGCCGTCGCACGGCGCTGCGCCAACGTGTCCTTCAACACCGACTGGGCGGCGCCCGTGGCGGCGCCCTGGACGGCGGCGGCGCCGGCGCGGCTGGTGACGCTGAAGAGGCCCTCGGCCAGCCCGCTGTTCCACGTCTCGTCGCGCAGCGCCGACGACGCGGCCGAGTTGACGAAGGCCGTGGCGGCGCCCCGGCTCGCGCCCTGGAGCGCCCGCGCGCCCATCGTCGCCGCCGGCGCCACCCGGCCGGCGAGGCCGCCGGTCAGCGACTCGACGGCGCCCGTCGTCGCGTCGGCCACCGCGGACTCGACCGAGTAGGCCTGGCCGCTCATCGCTCCCCGCACCGCGACCTTCGTGGCGGCGCCGCTCGCGGCGGCCACCACCAGCCCGGCCCCGGCCCCGCCCGTCGCCACCGCCACCCCCACGGCGGCCACCGTCGCCGCCGCCTCGGTCGCCGAGTCCTTCGTGGAGCGGTACGCCGTGGTGTCGCCCTCGGCCAGCGTCGTCAGGGCCGACAGCTCGGCGGCCTCGTGAGCGCTCACCACGCCGTCGGCGCGCGCCGCCGCGAGCGAGCGCTCGGCCTCGTTGACGGTGCCGTCGAGGCGCCGCCCGCTGTCCGAGACGACGTCGAGCACCAGGCGCCCCGCCGAATTGAGGAAGCCGGCGCGCTCAAAGTCCCTTCGACGTCGCGCCAGCGCCACCGCCTGCTCCGGCGTCTCGGGCTTCCCCTCGAGCGCCAGCAGCGCCTCGAACTGGTCGCGCCCGCCGAGCTGGTCCCGCAGGTCGCTCTCGAGCGGCCGCCCCGTCTTCACGAGGTAGTTGGCCGCCAGCGCCTGGGCCTCGCCCTTCGTCCGTCCGCTCAGCACCGCCTGAATCGCCGACGCATCGGCGCCCCAGCCTTCCATGGCAATCTGCAGGCGCTCGATGTCGCCGAGGCGCCCCGCGAGGCTCTTCGTCAGACGCTCCTCGTCGCGGCCGCCGAAGCGCTGCCGCAGGTCCGTCGCGAGGTCGACGCCGTAGCGCTGCTGGTACGCCCGGGCGAGCCCGGCGCGCTCGGCGATGGGTCGCGCCTCGAGGATGGCGAGGGCACCGCTGGCGTCCTTGCCGAAGCCGAGGAAGCGGCCCTCGACGGCCTGCCGGAGGCGCACCGCGTCGGCCAGGTCCCGGTTCCCGCCGACGAGCGCGACGGCCTGGTCCCGCGCGTGGCCCGGCGCCAGGGCCGCCACGTCGCCGGCGAGGGCGCGCCCCGTCTGCGCGCGGTAGGTCTCGGCGAACCGGGGCAGCTGGTCGGGCGACAGGCGCTGCAACACCGCGAGCGCATCGTCGCCCCGCCCACTGCCCAGCGCCGTGCCCACGCGTCGGGCGTAGGCCGCGTCGCGCCGCCCGCCGAGGAAGGCGACCGCCTCGGCCTCACGCGCCGCTGGCAACGCCTGCCGGAGCGCAGCCTCGAGCGAGGTCCCGTGCTGCCGCCCAAAGACCTCGGCGGCCTGCTGGAGCACGTCGTGCGGAACGCCCTCGAGCGTCTCGAGAACGCTCGCCGGGTTTGCGCTGAAGACACCGCGCGTCTGCTCCGCGAGCCGCTCGGCCGTGGCCGTCGCCACGTCGCCGCGAAGCAGCGCCGTCGCCCGTCGCTCCGCGCCCCCCGACAGGTCGCTCCTGACGTCGGCCTCGAGGGAGCGCCGGTAGTGCTGCTGGTACGCCTCCTTGACGGCCGCGAGCTGCTCCGGCGAACGGCTCTGCAACACCGAGAAGAGCCTGGCCTCGTCGGTGCCGAGCCCCGTCAACCCGCCGCGCAGCGCCTCATGCAGCGCCTGGGCGTCGCGGGCCGCCTGGGCGCGGGTGGCGGGCGTGGTCGCCGGAGGCCGTGGGGGCGGAGCCACGGCAGGCGCTCCCGGGCTCTGCGCAGCCTGGGCGCCGGGGGGCGGTGCCGAAGAAGGCGCCGTCGCCGTACGGGCCGCGGGCGCCGGTGCGCTCGCCACCGCGGGCCTCGGCGACGGGCGCGCGGCGGGCTTCCAGCCTGCGGGTGACGCCGCCGGCGCCTGGGGCGCGGCGGGGCGGGCCGACGGAGCGGAGCGAGCGGGAGTAGCGGGTGCGAGAACCCGGGACCGATTGACGGGCGCCATGGCGTCAAATCCTCTTAGCAGCGGGTGCAGCAGGGGTCGAGGTGAGCACCCATCGTGGCGCGCGCCGTTGGACTGACGCCCCGGAGCCCCCACCGCGCCTACTTCAACAGCTTGCGCACCTTCTCCTTGTCGCCCGAGAAGGTGAAGCGCTCGAACAGCTTGAAGGCGTTCTGCCGGTCAACGAGCTTCCCGCGCGTCAGCTCGACGACCTTCACCTTGTCACTCGACATCGTCACCGCGTCGACCATCATGCCGACCTGCGCGACCGAGAAGGCGTGCTGCTCCGCGGCCGTCTCGACGACGCCAAGCTTCTCGCTCGCGAACGTCGCCGCACCCATGGCCGCGAGCAGCTCGGAGAAGTCAGCGTCAGCCATCGCCGCGGGCGCCGCCGGGACAGGCGCTGGGGCCGGGGCCGGGACAGGCGCTGGCGCTGGCGCTGGCGCTGGGGCCGGGGCCGGGGCCGGCGCCGCCGCGAGCAACTGCAGCGTGCCCGCGAGGAACGACCGCACCTCGTACTTCTTGTCGAGCACGAGGCTGCCGTCCGGGCCCGTCATGACGATGCGGTAGTAGGTGTCGGACCGGCCCTTCAGGTTGAACGGCACCGAGAAGCTGCCCACGAACTCGCCCCCGTCGGCCCACACGAGCGCGCTGGCGCCCTCGGGGCTCAAGACCTTGATGGTCTGCGCCGCGCCGCTCAGCGGGTGGTACGCGATGGAGAAGCGCTCCCCTCCGAAGGTGCGGGCCGGCGGCTCGGCAGGCGTCTGGGCCGCGGCTGGCGCCGGCGCGGCGCGATTGCTCGCCGTCGTCGTCACCTTCATCTGCATGTTCATCGCCGGGAGTCCCGGCACCTGAATCGACGTCGTCGTCTCTTCGACCTCCTGGGCGAGGGCGGACGACGCGAGCACGACGGCGACTGCTGCAACGAACCTTCGAACCACGGAGAACCTCCTGATGAACGGGTGCGCGGAACGACGCCGCCGACCCGGGGGGTATTCAGCAACCTCGGCGAGAGCAGTCATGACCCCGCACCACCAGCGGCTGTGCAACGCCCCAGGTCGCGAGCGCGCGCAGCCGCCTTGGCCGAACGACCACCTAGGTCACGAAGACGCCGGGCGCTCGGCCAGCCGCCAGCCCCCCAGGGGCCGCTCCACCGCCGCGGCGTAAGCGCCGGAGTGGCCCCGAAGCGCGACCGTCAGCGCGACGGCGCCCGGGCCCTCACGCCGCCGTCACGGACAGCCGGCCACGCGCCAGGCCTGAATGCGCTGCCAGAAGAGCTCGGTGAACTGCTCCACCTCGTGCGCCGGGAACAGCGCGGCCACCTTCAACCGCACCGCCTCCTTCGCCTCGGGGGTGGCGAAGAACTCGAAGGCCTCGGCGTCGAGGTGCTTGAGGTGCGTTGCGCAGAACTCGTCGAAGCGTGCCGTCTCGAAGCGCGCGTCGGCGATGGCGGCGTAGCGGTCGAGCTTCTCGGCGTAGGGCAGGTCGAGCGCCGCCACGTCGTAGAAGGGCTGCCAGTCGAGGTTCTTGCGAAACGGGCGCTTCGTCGCCGCGCAGAACAGCGTCCACCGCACGTAGGCCTTCACCAGCCAGGGGAAGTGGAAGTGCAGCGACGTCACCTGCGAGTCGGGGCAGGGGTTGGCGAAGTCGATGGGGTGCCACACCCCGCCCCGCCGCAGCGACTCGCACGAGTTGAAGTCCCACCCGAAGAAGGCGTTGATGGTGAGCGTCACCTTGCGCAGGTGCTCGGCCTCGGCCTTCGGCAGGAAGTCCACCTTCTGCGTGTAGCGGTCGTGCAGCGGCGCGTCGGGCGCGTACGACACCATGCGCGTCTGCGGCCCGAAGCCGATGGTGCGCACGAAGGCGTCGTAGCCCTCGACCGAGGCCTGCGCGTGCATCACCGCGCGGCCCGACTCGTCGTAGGCCGCCCAGGCCTCCTTCGCGTTCTTCACCCGCGTGACGTTGCGCCAGCCGCCGCCGTCGTAGGGCTTGAGGAAGAACGGGAAGCCGAGCGTCTCGCCGATGACCTTCAGGTCGAACAGCTTCGCGTACCGCTTGAGCGTCACCTTCGCGTCGACCTGGTCGTCGGCGTAGGCCTTGGCGGGCAGCAACCAGGTCTCGGGAATCGGCATGCCCAGCTTCATCATCGCCGCGTAGCTGGTGTGCTTCTCGTTGGCCTGCACGCTCCACGGGTTGTTGAACACGTAGAGCCCGTCCATCAGCAGGCCCTTCTTGATCCACTCCCGCTGGCTGTGCATCCAGTGCGTCAGGCGGTCGACGACGACGTCGTAGCCGACGGGCTGGCGCAGGTTGAACGGCTCAATCGCCACCCGCTCGACCGAGAAGCGCACCGTGTCGCCGCCCACCGGCACGCTCAGGTTGAGCCGCTTGACGAGGTGCTCGAAGCACAGCGGCCAGCAGAGGTCTGCGCCGAGCGACAGACCGATTCGACGGGTCACGACAGCCACTTGAACCTCCTCACTCGTAGACGAACATCAACGGCCCGGGGAACAACCAGGACAGGCCCTCGCGGAGCCGGTCTCGCCAGTTCTGCCAGTTGTGGCCGTCGCGGGCCTCGACGAACTTCACCTGCATGCCGGTGGCGTCGAGGAGCGGCACCAGCGAGCGGTTCTCGTAGATGAGCGACTCGTACACGCCGCAGGTGACGAAGACGCGCTGGCTCATCGCGTTGGGCTTCTCGCGGTAGGCGTTGACGAACTCGACGATGCGGTCGAACAGCGGGCCCCGGCGGTTGCGGCGGCCGATGTCGGTGAAGGCGAAGCTGCCCGACTGGAGCAGCAGCCGCCCCCACACGCCCGGGTAGCGCACCGCCGTCGAGAACGAGGCCACGGCGCCGAAGCTCGCGCCGAGCAGGCACCGCGCCCGCGGCTCGTCGATGAGCGGGAAGCGGGCGTTCATGAAGGGCAGCAGGTCGTTGGTGACGTAGCCCGCGTGGCCCTCGTCGGCGGCGTACTCTCGCAGCCGGTCGGGCGAGTCGGTGAAGGCCACCACCAGCTCGGGTATCTCGAGCCGGTGAATGAGGTTGTCGAGCACCGTCTTCATGCCCGTGTAGTTGAGGAAGTCGCTGCCGTCGTGCACCACCAGCAGCGGGTAGCGCCGCGTCTTGCGGTAGCGCGCCGGCAGGTACACCTGCACCACCCGGTGCCCGTAGGTGCGGCTCGGCACGCGCACGCGCTCGACCACCCCCGGCCGCGCCAGCGGGTCGGGCTGCGTCCAGTCGGGGCTGACGTAGCCAGCCGACTGCAGCACCGAGTTGGCGCCGAAGGGGTCGCGCGCGCGGTTCGGGTTGAGGGGGTCTTCGATCCACTCCGCGCGGCCGTCGCGCAGCACCTCGAACTTGTACTCGACGCGCGAGTTGCCGGGGATCTCGAGCGTCAGGTGCCAGAGGTCGGTGTTGGGCGCGCGGGCGAGCGTGGTCGACGACTCGAGGCCGTACACCCAGTGGCGCACGTTCACCGCGTCGGCCTGGCCCAACCAGACGAAGGTGACGTGCGAGTCCTGCACGAGGGGGAAGCTGTTCGCGTTGAGGAAGGCGCGCAGCTTCGGCGCGTTCCCCCAGGCGGCGATGAGCTCGTCGATGAGGCGGGCGGTGCTCATGCGGGCGCGGGACCTCCGGCGTGGCTCAGGTGCACGGCGCCGCTCGAGCGCACCACCTTGCCGTCGCGCAACACCACCGAGGCGCGGGCCGGCAGGGCGAGGCACCGCGAGGGCGCGAAGCGGCGCGCCATGAGGCCCACGTGCACGGCGTCGCTCAGCTTGAGCCGCCGCTCCGGCTCGGGGAAGACGACGACGTTCGGCACCAGGCCCAGGCCCGCGTCGAGCACCTCGCTCGCGCCCTGGCCCTGCGGCGGGTCGTCGTGGAATAGCACCACCCGCTGGCTGACGGCCATCGCCCCGGCCGACCAGGCGAAGACGGTGCGCGCGCCGACGAGCATCTCGAGACCGAAGAGGAGCAGCCGGTTCACCAGCACCGCCACGTGCCCGCCGGCGATGGCGATGGCGCCACAGTCGGCCAGCGCCTCGATGAGGTCGCCCCGGTGCCGCGCGATGGAGGGCCGCTGCAGCGGCTTCCACGCCTCGTTGAACTCGGCGCGCACGCGCGCGCACTGGTACAGGTGCCAGGCGTCGAGGTCGCGAATGGCGTCGACGCAGGCCTGTTCGACCTCTTCCCGAATCGACTCGGGCTGCTTCGACAGGCGCACCACCGCCTCGGCCTCGAGGGCGCGCTCGAGCCGCAGCCGGTATACCTCCTGGAGCGAGCGCAGCAGGTTCTGCCGCTCCTTGTGGGCCCGGGCGAACTCGCGGTCTTCGCGAAACAGCTGCTCGCCGCGCTTGTAGAGCATGAGGTTGACGGTGTTGCCGGCGAGGTGCTGCACGAGCTCCTCGTCTTCATCCTCGCGCTCCTGCCAGCCGGCGGTGACGATGGCGATGCGGCCGGTGACGCCCGCCTCCTTCACCGCCGCGGCGAGCGTCGGTTCGAAGCGCTGGGCGCCGAGGAGGACGGCGGTGCGGGTGGGCGTGGCGTCGGCGGACATCTCGAGGCGGGCCGGGGGCGGTGGCGACGGGGCTTGGGCGGGCTCAGCGCGCGATGACCTTCACCGTCTGGCCGATGAGGTTCAGCATGCCGCGCAGGGTGTCGTAGTCGGGGTGCTTGAGCCGCATCCACGCGTTGGCCATGAAGCCAGCCTCGACGGGCTGGGTGGGCGTGCCGGGCGGCGGCAGGTGCTCGTCGATGAACCAATTGCCGAAGCGCCGGTGCACCTCGTCGACGCCGGCGTAGTCGACGATGCGGCCGTCTTGCGTGGGGCGCAGCGCGATGATGCCCGCCGCGTACCGCCGGGACAGCCGCTGGCTCGTGCGCCCGTGCACCACCACCATCGCCCACTCGCGGTAGATGTCGAAGTCGTTGCCCGCCGCGTACAGGTCCCATGCGCGCACGCCGGGCGGGCGGCAGCCAATCTCGCTGAACTTGAGCCCCCTGGGCCCGACGAACCACTCCATGTGCGTCGCCGTCGTCTCGAGGCCCAGCGCGGTGATGACCTGCTGGCCCATCTCGCGCACCTGGGCGTAGGCCGGCGCGGTGTCGAGGCGGTTGGTGACGATGAACTGCGGGCTGATCCACCGCGTGCGCATCGCCTCGAGCACGTTGGGGTAGTAGTGCGTGACGAAGTCGTGCACCACGCGGCCGCCGATGGTGAGCGTGTCGTAGAAGGCCTCGTGGCCCTCGATGAACTCCTCGATGGCGACGCTGCGGCCCTGCGGCACCCCGAAACGGGCGAGGGCGCGCTCGAGCTCGGGCCCGTTGTCGACGCGCTCGGTCCCCGAGGCGCCGGCGGCGTCGCGGGGCTTGACGATGAGGGGGAAGCCGACGCGCGCGGCAAAGCGCCGCAGGTCGTCGGCGTCGCTCGACCCGATGGACTGCGCGCAGGGCACGCCGGCCTGGCGCAGCGCCTCCTTCATCGCCGGCTTGTCGCGGCAGAGGAACGTCGAGCGCACGCTGGTGCCGGGAATGCCGCACCGCTCGCGCACCTGCGCCGCGGCCATGACGTGGGCCTCGACCACGGCCTCGAGCCGGTCGACCTTCACCCTCGACTGCACCAGCCGCACCGCGCGCTCGAGCTGGCCGACGTCGGTGACGTTTCCCACCTGCTCATAGTGGCTGAGCCACTGCCGAAGGCCGTCGTCGAGGGCGCTCTTCGGGCGCTCCCCGATGCCGATGACGCGGGCGCCGACGGCGTGCAAGGCGCGCACGAACTCGCGCTGGTTCGAAGGGAAACAGGGCTCGACGAAGACGACGTCGACGGGCATGGCGTCGAGCGTACCCCGCCCCCTTTGCGCTCAGGAGAGAAAGTGCTCGGCCCCCGCGCGCCGGGCGACGCCACGCGCCCAGGCCGTTCACCGTGGTCGCCGTCGAAGGCGACCTGCGTCCGGTCGAGCCCCGGCGAGAGGGAGCGTCCGAGCCTGGTCGACGCAACGCCCCTGCAGTGCCGCGCGTCGGCGGCCTACGGGCCGACGAGGAAGCCGACAAAAGAGTTGGGCCGGACGCAGGCCTGCGGCAGAAAAACGGGTACGCAGCTCCCGCACGAGCCGTCGCACTGCGTGTACCGCTGGCTGAAGGCACACGGACTCCCTGGGATGACGCAGCTCACCGCCGTGAGGGCCTCGGTGCAGGTGGCCTGCGTCGTCAGCGTCCCCGGGCTCGGGCACGCCCCGTTCACCGAGTACACCGTCACCCGCGAGGCGAGCTTGGCCGCGGTGACGCCGCCGTCGGCGAGCTCCCGCGTCGAGACGAGCCCCGGCGCGAGGTCGACGGCGTCGATGGTGCCGTCGGCGATGGAGGCCGAGGTGACCGGCGCGCCGCTCAACGTCAGGGTGGGCGTGCCGACCGGGCCGACCTTCTGCTCGAGCCACCCCACCACGGTGGCGAAGTTGGCGTTCATCTCAGCGGCGAGCGCCGGCTCGTCGGGGCAGAACCAGGTGAGGCCCACCCAGCGCGCGAGGAACGAGGTGGGGCGCGAGCAGGTGCCCGCGGCGAGGGCCCGACCGCCGGTCGCGAGGGCGATGCCGAGCACGACGCTCACCACCACGAGGGAAAGTCGGTGCTTCGCGAAGGCATTCATGGGGGCGCCAAGTGTCCGACCGAGAGGCAAGTAGGTACCACGGGCCCGGCGCGAAGACGAGGCCTGCTCGACGACGCCGGCGCCGCGGGCGCCCGCCAGCAAGGGCCAGGCGCCTCGCGGCTCCCAGCCCCGGAGCGCGCCCAGGGCCAGCCGTCAGCGCTTGCCGAGGGCGGCCGCGGCCTGCTTCACCGCCGCCTCGGGCCAGGTGTCGGGGCCGTAGCGGCCGAGAATCTCGACGCCGGCGTCGGTCTTGCCGAGCACGAAGGGCCCCTTGTTGCCCTCGCGCAGCGCGTAGGCGCCCTCGGGCTTGATGACCTGCACCTTCGCGCCCGTCTTCGCCAGCTCGCCGAAGAGCACCTTCGTCACCTCGAGCTCGACGAGCTGCTTCGCCGCCGTCGTCGGCCGGCTCGTCTCGAGCGAGCGCTCGAAGGTCTGCTGCGGCGACTGCTCCACGATGCGCGTCACCGTCGCCAGCACGGCCGCGTCGGCGGCCGGCAGCACCTCGTCGATGAACTCAGGAGGCTTGGCCATCGGTGCGCCTCTTCAATTCAGCACGTAGAGGCTGGAATACAGCTTGGTGAAGTCCTTCATCGGCAGCGAGAAGAAGCCGTCGTTCTTCCCGTCGTTGCCCGCTTCGGACTGGCCCCAGGGGTTGCGGAGCTTCACGAACTTCTCGCCGTTCTTCTCCTCGACGCCGAGCACCGAGTAGGCGTGGTTCGCGTACACGCCGGTGTTCGTATAGAGCGACGCCTGGTCCGAGCCGTGCGTGCCCGCCGCCAGGGGCACGCCCCGGGCGATGTCGGTCTTGATGCGGTCGAACAGCCGCTGCTCGCTGCCGGCGCTCACCCACTCGTAGCCCTGGCTGCGGCCGAGCACCTCGCTCATCACCTGCCCGGCGCTGCCGCCGTTGCCGATGGCGTCGTAGCTGCCCTTCCACTGCGCGTAGGCCTTCTCGATGAGCGGGTACCAGAGCTCCATGCTCTCCTTCGAGGTCGAGCCGCCGAGCGAGCTGCCGTAGATGGGCCCGCCCCACGAGCGCACGTAGAGGTCGGCGTCGAGCTTGATGTCGACCGGCCGGCTGCGGTTGCCGCGCTCGTAGAAGCGCACCGTGTAGGTGCCGTCGGCGTTCTGCTTCACCATGTCCTTGATGGCCTGCGGGTTGATGTGCGCCACCGAGGCCAGCGCCGCCGGGAAGTAGCAGTTACCGATGGCGCCCTGGCGCACGTCGCCGGGCGTCGGCTCGTTGAGGAAGAGCGGGCCCGTGAAGCGCTCGAGCTTGAACTTCGGCGTACCGTCGGCGTTCATCTCGTCCTTGTGCATCTTCGGGTCGGGCAGGTCGACGCCGGTGATGCCACCGGTGCCGCCGGGCACCTTCAGGGTGCCGGTGACGGCCGAGTGGTCGACGTTGTTCCGCCCGTCAGAGACCGAGACCTTGAACTCGTCGCCGGCCTTGCCCGGCAGCTTGAGGCCCGCCGGCAGCGAGCCGACGTCGGTCGCGGTGACGTCGACCTTCTCGCCGGTGCGGGCGTTCACGAAGCGCAGCTGCGCGCCAGGCTCTGAGAGGGGCCGCTTGGTGTTGTGGGTGACGGTGATGCCGTCGGCGCCGGCCGCGAGGTCGATTCGCTCGAGGTTGACGACGGCGTTGCGCGTGTCGCGCGCCTCGATGCCCTTCGCCTGCACGGTAATCCAGTCGCCAGTCGAGCCGTCGGCGGCGCGGGCGCGTAGGCGAATCATGTCGCCCTCCTTCACGTCCGGCATGGTGCCGAGGAACTTGCCGCTCGCGTCGGCCGTGCCGATGACCATCGTGTCGGCCAGGTGCAGCCGGCCCGCCGGCGCCGTCGACAGGTTGATGGCCTCGATGGTCTCACCGGGCCTGGCGACGCCCGCGATGCCGTTGCGCTGGTCGCCGGTGACGGTGAGCGGCCCGAACGTCTCCTGGAGCGGCGCCCGGCCCACGAGCGCCTCGAGGAAGTTCTTCGCCCCCGGGTCCATCGCGAAGCCCGAGCGGTCGAGCAGCTGCCCGAGGTCACTCCGCTCCGAGCTCGTCAGCCCCGACCGGGCCAGCTCGAACTGCTGCGCCCGCGTGATGCCCGGCTTCGTCAGCTCAGCCTTCACCCGCTCCGCCGTGCCGCGCGCGCCGTCGCCGACCGCCGCCAGAAGGTCCAGGACGTTACCGTCGGTAATCTTCGGCGCGGTGGTGGCGCGCTGGGCTTCGACGAAGGAACGAATGCGGCTGTCGGCAATGCGCATGGGCTGTCTCTCGAGAGCGTGGTGAGGGCCGCGGTCGATGAACTCCGTCACCGCGACAGGGTTGGGAGCATTGTCCATGAATGGCGTAGGGAGTTGTGCGACATGATTCGGTATTTTTCGAATCTCATATTCTAAAATAGATAACATTCTATCAGGGACACCCCGAGACCGACGTAAGTTTCTGTTTTTACAGGACTCACCTAAAAGGGGGCGGTGCACTCCTCGTGCGTGCCGGAGTCGGGGCGGGGCGTCAGCGGCTCGGTCGCTTGAGCCAGGCGTTGGCCAGGACGAGGGCGATCAACCCCGCGGCGCCGGCGTAGAACCGGCCGGTGAGCTGCTCCTCGCCGGGGAAGAAGAGCCAGGCCAGCACGAGCGAGTAGACGGGCTCGAGGGTGACGGCGAGGGCGAGGGTGTAGGGCGACAGCGTCTCGAGCACCTTGAGGCTGGCGAGCCAGGGGAAGACGGTGCACCCGACGCCGAGGACGAGCAGCCACAGGCCGTCGCGCGGCGACAGCGCCCAGGGGGGTATGAAGTCCCACGCGGCGAAGCCGAGCGACGTCACCAGCAGCGCGCTCGACAGCTCGTGCAGGGTGACCCGCGCTGCGGGCTCCTTGCGGCTCCACACGCCGTTCAAGGTGCCGAAGCCGGCCGAGAAGAGGGCCGACGCCAGCCCGAGGGCCAGGCCCGCCGGCGTCGCGCGGGTCTCGAGCTTCACCAGCAGCGCCACGCCGACGATGGCGGCGAGGCCGATGAGCAGCTCGGCGGGCACCACCGCCCGGCGGTAGACGACGGGCTCGAAGAGGGCGGTGAAGAACGTCAGCGACGACAGGCACAGCACCGCCACCGCGACGCCCGCGTACTTGATGCAGCCGTAGAAGCAGAGCCAGTGCAGCGCCACCAGCACGCCGATGCCCCAGAAGGCGCGCATCGTCTTCGGCGCGGTGGCGAGGGGCAGGCCCTTGAGGCGGAGCAGCAGCCCCATCACCGGCAGCACCACCAGCAGGCGGTACCAGACGAGCGGCACCGCCGGGAGCGAGATGAGGCGCCCGAGGATGGCGGTGAAGCCCCAGACGAAGACGGTGACGTGCAAGAGCCCGTGGGCCGCGGGGACCGACAGCGGGCGGGCGGCGCGCGTCACGTCACTCGGCCAGCTCGCGCAGCGTCGAAAGGCGCGAGAGCTCGTCGTCGGGCAGGTGGGTGCCCGACGAGCCGGTGAAGCCGAAGTACAGCCGGTCGGACAGCTGGGCGAAGCACCTTTGGGCCAGCGGCGTCTTCGGGTTCTCGCGCACGCAGGCCTCGAAGAAGAGCAGGTCGACGTCCCACAGCAGCGGAGACTTGAGCGCGCCGGCGCAGACACCCAGCAGGAACAGCGCCTCACCGCGCTGGGGCAGCCGGGGGTCCTTGCCCAGCGCGAGGTTGAGGTACGCGCTCGCGCGCAGGTACGCGACGTCGTTCGTCTCGTCGGGCAGGAAGGTGCGCGGGCCGCTCGCCTTCGCCACCAGCGCCTTCGCGCGGGTGAAGAGCGCGACCGGCGAGGCCCCGAGCGCGTCGAAGCGCTCCTTCCTCCAGGCCGACACATCCTTCCGCCAGGCCGCCACCGAGCGCTTCAAGAAGGCCGGCAGGTCGTCGCGGCGCGAGAGGCCCTCGAGGAAGACGTCGGTGGCCTTCGCGTCGTCCTTCACGCGCACCAGTAGCGTCAGCGCGTCCTTGATGGCGCGGGCCTGCACGAGCCGGGCGCGCTCGTCGGTGGCCGGCCGGGCGACGACGGCGCCGTAGGCGTCGAGGGCCTCGTCGAACCGGCGCGTGGCGGCGAGGAACTGCGCCCGGTCGAGCGGCGGCAGGCGCGCGTCGGCCAGGTGCTGGTCCATCGCCCGGTAGTCCTCGGGCGCGCGCTCGCGGCTGTGGCAGGTGAAGCACAGGCTCGTCAGCGTACGCACGCGCGCAGGCACC
>JADCJJ010000212.1 GCA_020247085.1 Myxococcaceae bacterium
CGCGGCCCCTCACGACTCGCGGCCCCTCACGACTCGCGGCCCCTCACGACTCGCGGCCCCTCACGAGTCGCGGCCCCTCACGACTCGCGGCCCCTCACGACTCGCGGCCCCTCACGACTCGCGGCCCCTCACGACTCGCGGCCCCTCACGCCTTGCGGCGGGTGATGCCTCAGGGGCCAACGTGCCTGACGCTCCCGAGTCGGGGTGTCAAACGCTCGGCTGGGCCGCGCCAGCGACCGTCTCGCTCACCTGCCGCCGACGGTTGAAGTCGAAGAGGCTGGTGAGGCCGACGTACAGGTAGCCGAAGCAGAACAGCACCAGGTACGGCATCGACGTGTAGATGCCGTGGAGCGCCGCGTACCAGATGGACGCCGCGAAGTACGTGGCGAAGCCGAGCTCGACGAACGGCACCCAGGTCCGACGCCCCTTGTAGGCCTTCTTCACCCGCTGCACGGTGCTGCCCTCGCTGCCCGTCTTCGGCGTGCGCGCGAACTCGCTCTCGCGGTGGAGCAGCGCCTCGATGACGGCCCGCGACTGGTTGATGGACAGGCCAATGCCCAGGCTCATCAGGAACGGCAGGTACTTCAGCCGGTCCCACCAGCCGAGCCCGAGCTCACGCACCGTGGCGATGTAGAAGAAGCTGACCGACGCCGTCGCCGCGAGGAACACCGGCAGGTCGAGGAAGAGCGTCTGGTACATGCCGTGCTCGAAGCGCACGAACATCGACATCGGCATCATCACCGCCAGCAACACCATCAGCGGGTAAGCGAAGTTGTTCGACAGGTGAAAGAAGGCCTCACGCTTGACGTGGAACGGCAGGGCGCTCCGCAGAATCGTGGGCAGCAGCTTGCGCGCGGTCTGAATCGACCCCTTCGCCCAGCGGTGCTGCTGAGACTTGAAGGCGTTCATGTCGACCGGCACCTCGGCGGGCGCGACGATGTCGGGCAGGAAGACGAACTGCCAGCCCTTGAGCTGCGCCCGGTACGAGAGGTCGAGGTCTTCAGTGAGCGTGTCGTGCTGCCAGCCGCCGGCCTCGATGATGGTGGAGCGGCGCCACACCCCGGCCGTGCCGTTGAAGTTGAAGAAGCAGCCCGAGCGGTTGCGGGCCGTGTGCTCGATGATGAAGTGCCCGTCGAGCAGAATGCTCTGCGCCTGGGTGAGCAGCGAGAACTCGCGGTTGAGGTGTCCCCAGCGCACCTGCACCATGCCGACCTTCTCGTCGACGAAGAAGGGCACCGTGCGCTCGAGGAAGTCAGTGCCGGGCACGAAGTCGGCGTCGAACACCGCGACGAACTCACCGTGCGCCAGCCGCAGCCCGTTCTCGAGCGCGCCGGCCTTGAAGCCCTGCCGGTTGGTGCGGTGCACGTAGACGATGTCGATGCCCTGGGCCTTCCACTTCTCGACCACCGCCCGGGCCAACGCGCACGTCTCGTCCGTCGAGTCGTCGAGCACCTGCACCTCGAAGCGGTCGCGCGGGTAGCGAAGCTGGCACACCGCGTCGACGAGGCGCTGCACTACGTACATCTCGTTGAAGATGGGGAGCTGCACCGTCACCTTCGGCCACGACGCGAGCGCGGCCTTCGGCGTCGGCAGATGGAACTTGTGCCGGTAGTACAGGTACGCCATTCGGTAGCGGTGCGACCCATAGGTCGAGAGCACGGCCAGCACGCCGAAGTAGACACAGACGAACCCAAGTTCGGCGACGCTCATCTCGGCAGAACCCCATAACCGCCCGGAATCAAAAGGGAAACCCCCTCCGGGTTGAGAGACGTGCGGTTCTAGGGAGGTCGGACCCGGCTGTCAAAGTGATCCGTCATCGAGGCGCTGGCCACTGCCCGGTCGCCGTCGGGACACCGCCTCGCCGGGGACCCGCTACGGCGCGAACGCCGGCGTCACCGACTGGGCGTAGCTGTTCGCAATCATCAGCGCCTTCTGAAGCTCGCGCTCGTCGGCGACGGAGCCCTCGAGCACGATCTTCGAGCCGTAGGCGATGGCGCGCGCGTTGACGAGGCCTTGCCTGCGAAAGGCGGCGCTGATGGTGTCGGCGACGGCAGGCATCACCCGGGGGTCCACCGAGGCCAGCACGCGAACGGTGGGGTCGCTCCCGACGAGCTCGTTGAGCCGGCGAAGTTCCTCGACCGAGTCGAGCTTGCCGTCGATGACCGTCAATCCGTTGAACGTGTCGACGCGCAGCGCCGGGTTGACGAGCGTCTTCACCATGCGGCCGAGCTCCGACGCCTTGCCGTCATCGACGACGATGGTGCGCGTCTGCATGCCGTTCGTCGTCCAGAGCGTCAGCGACGTGCGGCCCTGGCCGTTGGCGGTGATGAGCAGCTCGCCGCGCCCGGTCGGCCGAACGTCTGCGACCGACTCCTGCCCGACCGCAACCCGGTTCACGCCAGGCACCTTGAGCACCAGCTGCGTCCCGGGGACGAGCCGAATTGGTTCCGCGCAGAGCGCCACGGAGAGCAGGAGCACAGTCACCATACCGCCAGCCTACGCCAGCGGCCGACGCGCTGGGCAGCCCGACTCGTGACGAAATAATCCCATCCCGCGGGTCCAGAACCTCAGAAAGTGAAGGCATCCGTGTCAGGTCAGCCCCTGCCCGGCTGGAACGACCCACCAACTTCGAAAGGCTTGTCGAGGCGTTGACACTTCCAGGTGGTTGGCAGACGGCTTGCTTAGTCCGTCAGCGAGGTTCGACCATGCGCTCCCGAATTCCATCCCGTCGCAAGACCCCCCGCAGGAAAAGCTCGCTGCTCAAGACGCTCAGCCCGCAGACGTGGGCCATCGTCTCGCTCACGATTCGTCGCC
Organism: Myxococcaceae bacterium; assembly: GCA_020247085.1. Classification (GTDB taxonomy): domain Bacteria; phylum Myxococcota; class Myxococcia; order Myxococcales; family Myxococcaceae; genus Xiheimicrobium; species Xiheimicrobium aquaticum. The sequence continues at coordinate 2,815 of JADCJJ010000212.1, forward strand.
TGGCGGCCGAGGCGAGCCCGGCCTGAGCCGCGGGTGCGCTCGTTCGAGCGGCGCCGCTCGCCTTTCGGGCGTTGTTGTGCGGTAATTCGCGACCCGATAAATCACCGTCTCACCGCACCCGCGCCCGGTTCCGGGCACGAGCGAAGACGCCGGTGGGAGCGCGCCTGGGAGTTGGTGTGGGTCAGCCCGACCCGGCCTCAATCGTCGTCGGCGACTTCCTCCTCGGCCTCCTCGACGTCTTCGACCTCGTCTTCCTCCGCGGCCTCGGCGCCTCCCTCGACCGGCTCGACGGGCTCGATGATCTTCGGCACAGCGGCCAGGCGGCTGCGCCGGCTCTCCGAGGCCCGGGTCGACGACGCCTCGCGCTGGTCGGCTCCGCACTTCGGGCAGAGCGGGTCCGGCTTCTTCATGTCGTAGAACTTCGTGCTGCACTTGAAGCAGACGTACTTGGTACCGAAGTCTTTCGCGGGCATGCGGAACCTTGCTGGTGGGGGGCGGAACCGGAAAACGAGGGCGGGTGCCTAGTGTTCCACCCGTTCCAAGTCAACGGTGGCCACGCTACGATGGGTTCGTTACCCTCTCAGGCCGGTCCGACCCCCGTGAATGTCTCCTGCTCCAAATGCGGTAAGCGCTACGTGCTCTCGGACGACAAGGTCGCCGGCAAGAGCACCGTGAAGATCCGGTGCAAGCAGTGCCAGAGCCTGATCTCCATCGACGTGGCGTCGGGCGCGGCCTCGGTGAGTGAGGCTGGCAGCGCCGCGAGCAGCCCTTCGGCCATTCGCTCAGCCGGCGCGGTGGCGATGGCCAGCATGCAGCAGCCCGTCGCCGCCGAGGGCCGGAGCCCGTGGGAAGACGAGGCCACGAAGGCAATGCCGGCCATGGACCTGTCGGTCCAGTGGCACGCGATGATCGGCGGGGTCCAGCAAGGCCCGTTCGACGTCAAAGCGCTGATGGGTAAGGTGGCGGCCGGCGAGGTGACGCTCCGCACGTACCTCTGGAAGTCAGGCATGACGGACTGGAAGCGCGCGTCCGACCTGCCCGAGGTGATGCCGCTCTTCGCGGGTGGCGGCGGCGCCGCGGCGAGCGCCAGGCCCCCACCCCGCCCCTCGCAGCCGATGGCGCGGCGAGACGTGGCGGTCGCCAACGAGATGCCGTCACCCGAGGTCACCAGGCCGCGTGGCGGCAACGTGGCAGACCCGCTCCCGAGCAACCAGCTCGACGGGGACGTGCTCGCGCAGGCGCAGCAGCGCTCGCCGTCGTCGAAGGTCGCCAGGCCGGTCGCGGCGACGCCCGGGGCGAACGACGGCGCGGTGGGTGCGCCGCTCGACGATCTGTTCGGCGACGTCCCGACGTCGGAGCCCTCGGAGCAGCCGGCGGACCTGCTCTCCGAGGCCGAGGTGCCCTCGCAGCTCACCGAGAAGTCCACCAGCGGCGCGGCCGCCGCCGACCCGTTCGCCGCGCTCGGAGACGCGCCCGACAAGGAGCTGCCGCCGCCCGGCGAGGCCACCAAGTTCTTCATCGCGCAGGCCGGCGTCAACAAGCGCAACCCGCCCTGGAAGATCGCCCTCTTCGTCGTGAGCCTCGTCGGGCTGCCGACGGCGGTGCTGTATCTGTTGTCGACCTTCCAGGTGGTGCAGCTCCCGATGGTGACGCGCACCACGGAGGACGGGCGCGAGGTGCAGGAGAGCTTCTTCTCGACGGGCGGCGTGACTGGCCTGAAGGACCTGCTGACGGGCGACACGAAGCGGCGCAAGGCCGAGGCCGAGCAACGGGAGCGGGAGCGCAGGGCCGCCGAAGAGGCCGCGCGCCAGCGGGCGTTGGCAGCCAGGAACACGGGCGGCCCCGCCGCCGCGGCCACCGACGAGCCGGTACCGACGAAGGCGGTCAACCCGCAGCTTGCGATGAACTACGCGGACCTCGACGACCCCAACAAGAAGCTGCGGGGCCCCCGCGACCGCGACGCAACGGGTCCGGTCATCGCGTCGTCGGGCCTCAAGGACGACGTGGCGGCGAAGGTCGTCGCCGACAACCTGAAGGCGTTCAACACCTGCATCGAGAACGCGCTCCGCCGCAACCCGAACCTCAAGGTGGGCGCCGTGAACGTCATTCTCACGGTGGGGGCGTCGGGAGCGGTGAAGTCGACCTCCATCACCCCGGCGCAGCATCAGGGCACCGACTGGGGCGCGTGCATGATGCAGGCGGGCAAGCGCATCGTCTTCCCGGCCTCTGATGGCGAGACCGAAGTGCAGGTGCCGCTCAAGGTCGGCGTGGCGATGTAGGTCGGCGCCAGCGCCGCGCGAGCGCAACCGGCGCCGAAACGGTTGCAACGACGGGCAGGCCGCTTCACAGTGCGTGCACCCATGCACCTCGGCATCGTCATCGGCACCGTCGTCTGCACGAAGCGCGTCGCCGGCCTCGAAGGCGCGCGCTTCCTGGTGGTGCAGCCGGTGAATCACGCGAAGGTGCCCTCGGGGCCCCCCGAGGTGGCGGTCGATCGCGCGTCGGCGAGCCCGGGGTCGCTGGTGATGCTCGAGGGCAGCCGCGAGGCGGCGTTGGCCTGCGACCCGTGGTTCGTGCCCGTCGACAGCGCCATCGTGGGCCTGGTGGACGAGGTGTCGACGTGAACCTCTGCCGGGTGCTGGGCACCGTCGTCTGCACCGAGAAGCACCCCGTCTTCGTGGGGCGCAAGCTGCTGGTGGTGCAGCCAGTGAACGAGCGGCTCGAGGCGATGGGGCACTCGTTCGTCGCCATCGACAACGTGAGCTGCGCCGGCGCGGGCGACGTGGTGCTGGTGCTGGGCGAGGGCAACGGGGTGCGGCAGCTGCTCGAGGACAAGACGGCGCCGGTACGACATTGCGTGGTGGGCGTGGTCGACCAGGTGAGCCTCGGAGGCGCATGATGCCGTCGCCGCCGCTCCCGAAGCTGCGGGCCGACGTGGTGCGGGTGTCGCGCCGGCTCCACGAGATGGGGTGGGTCGCCAACCACGACGGCAACGTGTCAGTGCGGCTCACGGGTCGCCGGTTGCTCATCACCCCGACGGCCGTCTCGAAGCGCGACGTCGACGACGCGATGCTGCTGATCGTCGACGAGGCGGGAAAGGTGCTCGAGGGGCGGCGCAAGCCGTTCTCGGAGCTGGAGCTGCACCTCGCGGTGTACCGCGCGCGACCCGAGGTCGAGTGCGTCCTGCACGCGCACCCGCCGCACGCGACGGCCTTCGGCCTGGCCGGCGTCGAGCTGGCGCCGGTGGCGATGCCCGAGCTCGTCGTGTCGCTGGGTGCCACGATTCCGACGGTGCCGCGCCTGATGCCGAAGACACCCGAGCTGGTGAAGGCCGTCGAGACGGCGGCGCGCCAGGTTGACGCGATGCTCCTGGCGGGGAACGGCGCGCTGACGGCCGGAGAATCGCTCGAGCAGGAGCTGCTGCGCATGGAATTGGTCGAGCACTACGCCCGGGTGCTGACGGTCGCGAGAGGCCTGGGCGCCGTCGCGCCGCTGCCGCCGGCCGACATGACGAAGCTGCTCGAGGCGCGCGCGAAGGCGGGCCTGGGCCCGAAGCAGAACGACGAAGCACCACGGGGAGCGACATGATGCGGGACGCGGCCGTTCGAGCGTTGGTGGGGTCGATGTGCCTTTGGGCGTCGGCGGCGGCTGCATTCTCGAGCGGCGCGCCGGTGTGCGAGTTCACGACCCAGCAGATGACGACCAGCATGGGCGCGACGACGCTCACCAGCCCTGGCGGGTGGAGCCTGTCGACGAGCGGGTTGAGCTACGGCCCGAACCAGACGGTCACGCTGACGCTGTCGAACACCAACGCCTCGCAGTCGTTCAAGGGCCTGCTGTTGTGGGCCAAGAGCGCGTCGGGCGCCTTCGTCGGCTCCTTCGCGGCGCCCACCGGCTACACGACGATGAGCGGATGCGCACCGGCGACGCTGACCCACACCTCGAACGCCAGCAAGGCTCAGCGAACGTTCACGTGGACCGCGCCCGGTCCTGGCGCCGGAGCGGTGACGTTCCGCGCCTTCGTCGTGGTGTCGAGCCGCACCACGTGGGTCGAGTTGACGCCACTGACGCTGGCAGAGGGCAGTTCCGGCACGGGCGGTGGTTCCTCCGGCACAGGCGGTGGTTCCTCCGGCACAGGCGGTGGTTCCTCC
>JADCJJ010000213.1 GCA_020247085.1 Myxococcaceae bacterium
CTTCGGTGTGCCGGACTTCGATGTGCCGGACTTCGATGTGCCGGACCTCGGTGTGCCGGACTTCGGTGTGCCGGACTTCGGTGTGCCGGACTTCGGTGTGCCGGACTTCGGTGTGCCGGACCCGACGGACCCGGCGTACCGCACCCGGTGCGAGGCGAACGCTCCGGCGGTCAGGCCCAGATGACGGCGGCCTTCGCGCGGTACCAGCCCTCGACGCTCCCGCCGTACTTCTTCTCGATGGCGGAGCGCTTGAGCTTCATCGTCGGCGTCAACAGGCCGTTCTCGGTCGTCCACTCGTCGCTCACCACCACCAGCGTCTCGAGCTGCTCGTGCGAGTCGAGCTTGGCGTTGATGTCGTCGACGTGGGCCTTGAGTTCGGCCTCGAGCTGCGCCCGGCCGTCGCCGGCGGTGAGGCGGTTCTTGCCCTTGAGCGACAGCACGGCGAGGGCGAAGGGCTGGCCCTGGTTCGCGCCGGCCACCATCGCCTGCTCGAGGTCCGGGTGCGTCAGGAGCCGGTTCTCGATGGGCGCGGGCGCGACGTACTTGCCCTTCGAGGTCTTGAAGAGCTCCTTCACGCGGCCGGTGATGCGCAGGTTGCCCGAGACATCGATTTCCCCCTGGTCGCCCGTCTTGACGAAGCCGTCGTCGGTGAACAGGTCCTTCGTGAGCTCGGGCTGCTTGTAGTACCCGATGGTGTTGCAGGGGCTCTTCACCAGAATCTCGCCGCCGTCGCCGATGCGGTGCTGCACGCCCGGCTGGGGCGCGCCGACGGTGCCCACCTTCACCTGGCCGGGCCGCGTCATGTGCGAGTACGAGAAGTTCTCGCTCATGCCGTAGCCCTCGAGCAGCTCGAGCCCCAGCCTGCGGTACCAGTCGATGACGGGCCCCGGAATCGGCGCCGAGCCCGAGCCCGCGAAGCGCACCTGGTCGAGCCCCAGCCCGGTGAGAATCTTCCGCTTCACGATGCCGCTCAAGATGGGAATCGACAGCAGCCGGTTGAGCTTCTTCGGCGGCATCTTGTCGAGCACCCCGGCCTGGAACTTGAGCCACAGGCGCGGCACAGAGACGAACAGCGTCGGCCGCGCGCGCTGCAGGTCCTTCACGAACGTCTCGAGCGACTCGGCGAAGAACACCTGGTAGCCGACGCAGAACGTGCCCGTCTCGACGATGGTGCGCTCGAAGACGTGCGACAGCGGCAGGTACGACAGCATGCGGTCTTCGGTGGTGACCCGCAGCTGGTCCATGAAGCCGCGCGAGGCGCACATCGTGCCGAAGGTGTGCATGACGCCCTTGGGCACGCCGGTGGTGCCCGAGGTGTAGATGATGGTGGCCAGGTCGTCGGCCGGCCGCGTCGGCGACGCCTGCATCGGCGCGTTCGCCTTCATGATGGCGTCCCAGGCCTCACCGCGCGTCGAGGGCGCCAGCGGCGTCAACACGCGGGGCAGCGACGCGGGAATGCCCGGCTCCATGGCCGCGAAGCCGTCGAGCTTCCCGATGACGATGAGCCGGGAGCCGGAGTGGTCGAGGATCTGCCCAATCGTGTCGGGCGTGAGCGTCGGGTACAGCGGCACCGTGACGTGTCCCGACATCCAGATGGCGATGTCGGTGATGAGCCACCAGGCGGTGTTCTTCGAGAAGAGCGCGATGTTCGACTTCGGCGGCAGGCCGAGCGACTCGAAGTAGGTGGCGAGCCGCCGCGCCTCACCCATCGCCTCGGCGAAGGTGAACTCCTTCACCACGCCGTTGCCCATCGGCTGCGTCAGCCAGCGGACCTGCGGGCGGGTCTTCTCGAACGAGTAGAGGCTCTCGAGCTGCAGCGGCGACGACGACATCGGACTTCCCCCTTCGGTGGGTGTGGAACGCGCTCGCACTCTACGTGCGCGGCGCAGGTGCTGCGGAGGCGGTGAGGCCCGCCGTTGACGCGTCGCTTCCTCGGCCGGGGCGGCGTCACGGAGACCCCTGAACGGGCGGGGCCGGTCGGGCGGGGCCCTGGCCGAGGCCCTCGTAGAGGCGCTCATAGGCGAGGGCCGAGCGGTCCCACGAGACGTCGCGGCCCATGCCCCGGCGCTGCACCGCCGCGTAGGCGGCGCGGTCACGGAAGAGGGCGAGCGCCCGCACGAGCGCGCCCTGCACCGCCTCGACGGTCGCTCCGCGGAAGACGAGGCCCGTCCCCTCTCCGGTGGCCACGTCGGCCACCGTGTCCAGCAGGCCCCCGACGCCGTGCACGATGGGCACGCACCCGTAGCGCAGCGAGTACAGCTGGTTGAGCCCGCACGGTTCGAAGCGCGAGGGCATGAGGAAGAAGTCGGCGCCTGCCTCGATGCGGTGCGAGAGGCCCACGTCGAAGGTGGTGCGCACGGCGCACCGCCCGGGGAAGCGCGCCTCGAGCCGGCGCCAGGCCTGCTCGATGGCAGGCTCTCCGCTGCCCAGCACCACCACCGCAAGGCCGCGCTCGAGGAAGGCCGGCAGCGCCGCCTGGGCGAGGTCCGCCCCCTTCTGCGCCACCATGCGCCCGATGAGGCCCACCAGCGGCATTCCGGGCCCCGGCGCAGACAGCCCCACCTCGTCCAACAGCCGGGCGCGGCACACCGCCCGGCCCGCCACGTCGGCCGCCGAGAAGCGCTCTGGCAGGGAGACGTCGGTGGCGGGGTTCCACGCCTCGACGTCGACGCCGTTGAGCACCCCCGTCACCCCGCCCCGCGCCGCCCGCAGCACGCCGTCGAGGCCCATGCCGCCGCCGGGCGAGGTGATTTCCCTCGCATACGTCGGCGACACCGTCGTCACCGCGTCGGCAAAGACGATGCCCGCCTTGAGCATCGACAGGTGGTCCCAGTACTCGACGCCGCCGGGGGTGAAGTCGCTCCAGGGAATGCCGAGCTCGGGCAGGGCGTCCTTCCGGAAGCCGCCCTGGTAGGCGAGGTTGTGAATGGTGAAGACGCTCCGCGCGCGGGGGAACACGCCGGCGAAGGCGCGCCGCAGCGCCAGCGGCGTCAGCCCCGTCTGCCAGTCGTGCGCGTGCACCACGTCGGGGTCGAAGCCAGCGGCCTGGGCCTCGGTGAGGGCCCCCACGGCGAGGGTGGCGAAGCGCCGGGCGTTGTCGGGGTAGTCGCCGCGCTCGCCGTAGAGCGCCGGCCGGTCGTACAGCGCCGGCACGTCGAGGAAGACCTGCGTGAGGCGCTCGTGCGGGTGGGCCTCGACGGTCGACACCTCGACTGGGCCGAAGGGGAACTCGAGCGTGAAGCGGCGCCCCGGCAGCGGCGCCCCCGGGAGCGCGACGCTCCGGTACCGCGGCGTGACGACGCGCACCTCGTGTCCGCGGCGGGCCAGCGCCAGCGGCAGTGAGGCAGCGACGTCGGCGAGGCCTCCCGTCTTCGAGTAGGGCTCGACTTCGCTGGCGGGGAAGAGGACGCGCACGGGAAACGGACGGGGCAGCGGCGGCGATGGTGCGCGGGCGGCGCCGTGAATTCAACGGCCAAAGCGGTTACGTGGGGCCCATGCGAGTGCCCTGGAGCGAGCCCTTCACCCGATTCGCCGCCGTCTTCGAGCAGGCGCGCGTCGCCCACCCGAAGGACCCCAACGCGATGACGCTGGCCACCGTCGACGCGCAGGGCCGGCCGTCGCTGCGCGTGGTGCTGCTGAAGGACTTCGACGAGCAGGGCTTCGTCTTCTACACGAACCACGCCTCACGGAAGGGGCGCGAGGCGCTCTCGACGAAGGCCGTGGCGCTCAACTTCTACTGGCCGTCGCTCGACACCCAGGTGCGCGTCGAGGGCCCGGCGGCGCCGGTGAGCGACGCCGAGGCCGACGCCTACTTCGCCACCCGGCCGCGGGAGTCACAGCTGGGGGCGTGGGCCTCGCTGCAGAGCCAGGCGCTCCCGTCGAGAGAGGCGCTCGAGGCGCGGCTCGCCGAGGTGACGGCGCGGTACGAGGGCGCCCCCGTGCCGCGGCCCGCCCACTGGAGCGGCTTCCGCGTCTCGCCGGAGCGCCTCGAGTTCTGGCGCGCGCACCCGCACCGGCTGCACTGGCGAGACGTGTACGAGCGCGTCAGCGACGCGTGGGAGAAAGGGCTCTTGTACCCGTGACGGCTGCCAGCCGCGCGCCGACGGGGGAGCGTCTCAGACCGACCGGGTGACAGCGACGCAACGGAGCAGGCGGACGTCCGTCAGGGCCGTCGAGGCATGGCCAACCCCACCCAGCGTGACCCAGGAACTCGACGAGCCAGACGCGCCCTTCGTCGAGGGCCGACGAGGCGCCGAGCCGGTCGTGTTCGGCACCCGTCGACACCGCGACGGCGCCGGACGCGTGCGTCGAGGGTCGACGACGCGACGAGCCAGACGCGCCCTTCGTCGAGGGCCGAGCCGACTCGCCGGACGCGTTCGGCACCAGTCGGCGACGCGACGGAGCCGGACGCATGCGTCGAGGGTCGCCACCGCGACGGAACCACTCACCGCTTGCGGGCAGGCCCCTTCGCCGGCTTCTTCGCGACCGGCTTCTTCGCAGCGACCTTCTTCGCCGCCGGCTTCTTCGCGGCGACCTTCTTCGCCGCCGGCTTCTTCGCGGCGACCTTCTTGGCGACCTTCTTCGCCGCCACCGGCTTCGCGGCCGCCTTTGCCGGTGCGGGGGCCGGCGCGGTGGCGTCGGTGGCGACCGGCTTTCCGGCCTTGACCGCTTCGAGCGCCGCGAGCACCTCGGCCGAGTGCCCCTCGGGCTTCACCTTCGGCCACGCGTACTTCACCGCGCCGTCGGGGCCGATGAGGAACGTCGAGCGGAGAATGCCCATGTACGTGCGCCCGTACATGCTCTTCTCGCCCCAGGCGCCGTAGGCCTTCGCCACCGCGTTGTCCGTGTCGGCCAACAGCGAGAAAGGCAGGCTGTACTTCGTGATGAACTTCGTGTGGCTCTTCGCGTCGTCGGGCGAAACGCCAAGCACCACCGCGCCAGCGGCCGTGAGCGTCGAGTGGTCGTCACGGAACGCGCAGGCCTCGACGGTACAACCGGGCGTGTCGTCCTTCGGGTAGAAGTACAGCACCACGTACTTCCCCGCGTACTGCGCGAGAGAGACGGTGCTGCCGTTCTGGTCCTGCGCTGAGAATGCTGGTGCCGCCTGGCCCACTGAAACGCTCATCGATGCTCCCTCCTAGCTTCGAAACGGGACGACAAGAACGCCGAGGGCGTAGCCATAAGCGCGCCGTCACGCCAGCCTCAACGGCGCCCCTGTCTGGAGCGGTCGAGCGCGTGCGCTGCGCGCCCACGTCATGAGGTGCGCCGCGCGCGGCGAGCGCTGACGCGTCGGCACCTGCTCGCGGCCCCGCTGGTTGGCTCGGCCGACCTCGAGCGACCTGCCTCGAGCTACGAAGAAACCCGCTCGCCCCGGGCTCCGGCGCACCCCGGGGAGGGCCAGGCGAACCCTTCAAGCATCGAGACTTACGATGTTTCTCGGAGTCTGAGGAAAAGAATGTCCCATCGAAATCGGCCCGCGCGTCTTCTCGACATCAACGCAGTCCAAACTTCGAGGAGACACACCATGGTCAAGCTGAACAACAGCCTCAACAACGTCATCCAGGGCGCGGTGCTTCGGACGCAGATCTCGGCGGCGAAGGCTGACGGGCGCGTCACCAGCCAGGAGATGGCGAGCCTGCTGCAGCGCGCGCGCGCGGGCGGGGTGATGCCGTCGGAGCTGAGCCAGCTGCGCCAGCTCGCGGCCGAGGCGCGCAACAACAGCAACTTCGACGCCGCCGGCAAGGCCCAGCTGAACAAGTTCCTGGGGAACAACGCTGACCGGTCGCACGCGTCGGGCCGGCTGCCGCCCGCGGCCAACCTGCCGCAGAAGAACGGCATCTTCGGGGGCGTCTTCGACCGCGTTCGCCTCAACTCCCTCGAGCAGCACTTCAAGAAGGACGACGGCATGATTGGGCGCAGCGAGGGCCGCGCCATCTTGAAGAACATCTTCAAGGACGGCGACGTGTCGGCCTCGGAGCGCCAGTTCCTGCAGAAGCTGCTGAAGGACCCGAACGTGTCGGCCGCCGCCAAGCAGGACATCTCGCTCATCCTCTCGCTGCGGCCCGGGGTCCGCCTCGTCGATGGCGAGCCGGTTCCGATGCCGCGCATGCCGCGCGAGCTGCCGACGGTGCCGACGAACCCCGGCTCGAGCGCCCCCCCGTCGCCTGGAACCACGCCGGCGACGACGACCACCGCGTCGACTGGCACGCCGACCCCTCCCGTCGTCATCCCCGGCAGCACGGTGACGACCACCACCAACCCGGGCCAGACGGTGCCGACGGCCGTCAGCGGCGTTCCCGCGAGCGGCACGAGCGGCACGAGCGCCACCGACGCCACAGGCTGGGGCATTCCGACGGGCGACCTGAACTACGGGAACCACACCGACGGCAAGGCCAAGTGGGACGGCCGTGGCATGCCTGACCCGCGCCGGTTCAACATGCAGGACCCGCAGGACGCCGCCAACTTCCAGCGCGCGATGGCGTCGTACCAACAGGCGATGAACAACATCAACCTGTTCTTCAGCACCCTCTCGACGGTCCTCAAGGCGCAGAACGACACCGCCTCGGGCATCTCGCGCAACATCCGCTGACGGCAGCTCGTCGACCTCGCGCGGCGGCCCCCTGTCGTCGAGCGGGCCGCCGTCTCGTCTTCGAGGCCCACCGTGGCGCCCGGGCGATGCACCGCGGGCTTTACCCGCGGCCCCGTCCGTGAACGACTTCGGCGTCGATGAGAGAGAGCGGCTATTCGGTGCTCCGGGTGGACGACGGCGGGCGGCTGCCGCTGCGGCGCCTCCACGCCGAGCGCCTCGGGCCCGGCGCCGGGCCCGCCCTCGCCCGGTTCGCGCGGCGCGCCGCCCCGGGCGTCTACCGGGCCACCTGGAACGGCGAGGCCCTCACCGTCACGGCCAGGGGCCCCAGCCGCCTGCGCGACGGGCTGCCCACCCGCCTCGTCCCCTCTCCGTTCGCGCACGTCCGGGGCCGCTTCCCGAAGCCCGCGCCGCCATCACCCTACGAGGCCGTTCGCCTCGACGGCATGGTGTCTCTGCTCACCGACGAAGGGGGCCACCAGCTCTACGAGGCGTGCGTCGCAGGGTTGGTGGCCTGGAGCGGCGCTGCGCTCGTCCTTCCTCCAGAAGATGCTCCGGCCGTCGCCTCGGTCGCCGAGCGCGCCATCGCCGAGCGCCTCTCGCCGCAGCGCGCCCCGCTCCTCGTCAGCGACCGCTGGCCGCTGCTCCTCGTCAACGCCGCCGTAGGCACGTGCGCGCCGGCAGTGCCCGGGCGCGGCGCCTTCCCCGCCGACGTCCGCGCGCGGCTCGACGCGCTCCTCGCCTCGGAGGACGCGTGAGGAACCCCCTCGCCGAGCTGCTCTCACGCCGCGGCATCGTCTTCTTCGACCCGGCGCTGGCCACCGAGCTCGAGCGCCGCGGGCTCGCCTTGTCGTCGTCCCTCTGGTCGGCGCGGGTGATTGACGACGACCCGGAGGCCATCGTGGCGGTGCACCTCGAGGCCCTCGCGGCCGGCGCCGACGTCGTCTCGAGCGCCTCGTACCAGGCCTCGCGCCTGGGCTTCGCCCGCCTGGGCCGCGCCGAGGCCGAGGCCGACGCGTGCATCACCCGGGCGGTCGAGCTCGCCCGCGACGCCGTCGCCCGGCACGGCGCCCCGGGCCGTCTCGTGGCCGCGTCGCTGGGCCCGTACGGCGCCGTCCTCGCCGACGGGAGCGAGTTCACCGGTGACTACCCGCTGACGGCGGCGCAGTTGGCCGACTTTCACGCTCCCCGGGTCGAGGCGGCCGCCCGGGGGCGCCCCGACCTCGTGCTCTTCGAGACGCTGCCGTCGATGGCCGAGGCCGAGGCCGTCGCCCTCGTCGCCCGACGCTTCCCCGAGCTGCCCTTCATGGCGAGCTTCTCGGCCAGGGCCGGCGCGCTCTCGCACGGCGAGCGCTTCGGCGACGTGGTGGCGCGCCTCGAGGCCGAGCCGAACGTCGTCGCGGTGGGGCTCAACTGCACCGCGCCCGACGTCATCGCCCCGCTGCTCGCCTCCGCCTCGCCCACGCGCGTGGCCCTCTCGGCCTCACCGAACTCGGGCGAGACGTGGAACGCCGTCACCCGGCGTTGGCAGGGGCTCCCCCAGCGCGCCGGCCAGTTCGCCGCCCTCGCGCAGGCCTTCGTCGACGCCGGCGCCACCATCGTCGGCGGCTGCTGCCGCACCCGCCCTGAGGACCTCGCGGCCGCGGTACAGACGGTGAGGCCCTCGCGCCAGCGCTGACGGGCCGCCTCCGTCGACGGCGCGCGCCCACCTCGTCGGCGCAGCCGGTGTTCGACATGTTCGGCCCGCCAAGGACCCGGGGACCATCTCATTGCGCGACCAGGTGCGCGAGTACGCGGCCAACCGGGCGGTGCGGCGCTTCCGAGCGCAGCGCGAGCTGATGGTGGGGCGCTCGGTGACGGACCCCTTCACGTGCCAGGCGCCCGAGAAAGCGCGGGCCCCGGCCAAGCGCCTCGGGCGTGTCGACCGCATGCCCTCGTGCCCACGCAGCCGGCGAAGGCCCACCACCGCGATGACGCCCGACACCACATCATTCGACTCGAAGAAGCGCACCGATGCCTCACCCGGCAGGTCCTCGCCGGGCATCTGCGCCACGTCGGTGGTCAGCCGCCGGTCTTCCTGAACCGAGACCGTCTCACTCGCGGTGCAGGAGCCCGTCGCCTTCGTCACCAGCAAGTCGTCTGACACCGACAAGCGCCCACCCATCACCGGGAGGCGCTGCGGCGAACGCCCTCAGCCCGGGACTCCGGTTTCCAGTGCGACCGGGTGGAAACGCGCTCTCTGGGTGGTGGCTCAAGGTGTTGATTTCACTACCCGCTCATCACCCCGAGGGCTCCAGTTCCGCGTTGCGTCCCTCATCCTATTCCTGGCCCAGGGTCGACGCGGTCTCCACGAGGCGGCAGGGGCCTCTCGAGAAAGATGCGCCAGGTTCCGGGAGGCTGACTCTTCAGCGCGGCGAACGGATTTTCCGCTCGCACGCTCGAACCACGAGGAAGCACCATGCGCTTTGCCGCCGTCATCGCCTCACTCATTGCCGTCGTCGCGTTCGCAGCTCCGCCAGCGTGGTGGAAAGGCACGCTCACCATCAGCAACGACTCTGACTACTCGGTGCACCACCTGCACGTGACGCCCGCCCACAAGGTGTCCTGGGGGAAGGACTGGCTCGGCTCCGATGTGCTCCTGCCTCACGAGGAGGTCACCCTCAGCGGGCTCAACTGCGACGAGTACGACATCAAGCTCATCGACGACGAAGGGGACGTCTGCATCGTGGAGGACGTCGACCTCTGCCAAAAGGACGCGCACTGGGAGCTGACGAACAGGGAGCTCGCGGCTTGCTCCGGCTTCGAAAAGTGAGAGCTCCAGGTCCCCGGCCCAGGCGGTGAGGCTCACCGGCAGGTGACATTGGCTTCGCGCGGCGTCAGCCGCATCGGCTGCTCGAGCGGCGCGAAGCCGGGCTCCGAAAGCGCCACCGAAGCCTCGCCCAGGGCGAAGCTCGAGCGCGTCGGGCGAAACACCAGGGTGTTCGCCGTGCCGCCCTCCGAGGAGAACGGCGTGGCGAGCTGAATGTCGTCGCGGCTCGCCTGTGCGGTGAGCGGGTCCGTCCGCCGGCTCGCCGTCGGACACGCTTGAGGTGTGAGCTCTGGCCCGCGTCCAGCAACACCCGCAGCAGCTCCAGCACGGGCCCGCGTCTCTCTCCCCTCTTCGCTGTCGCCGCGGCCACCATTCACGCCCCTTCTCGAAAGGACGCACGCGGATGGTGCGTGTCTTCAACCTGGCGCGTGCATCGGCGGCTCCCACCGTCGTGACGTCCTCGCGCCTTCGACGTCGATGCCCTCCAGCAGCATCGACAACTCATGCGCGTCGACTCGCACGCTGGCGACGTCCCTCGTCACCC
>JADCJJ010000214.1 GCA_020247085.1 Myxococcaceae bacterium
CGGCTGATCGAGGCCCGGCCTCCTGAACGGTTCCGACGCTGACGCTCACACGTCAAGCGTGTCCGACGGCGAGCCGGCGGACGGACACCCATCTGGCGGACTTCGGCCACGCCCTCGACATAGCGCGCCTGCGACAGTTGCTCGCGCACTTTGCCCACCGCGATGGCGTCTTGCAGCGTCTCTTGAAGACGACGTGGGAAGTGAGACGCGCGACCGACGGCCACCACCGCCAACTCGCGACACCGGCGGATGATGTGGCCGTTGCACTGCGCGCGGAGGAATCCGTGCTTCGCCAGCTTGTCGAGAGCCGGCAGGCCGTCCGACAACAATCGGCCCTTGAAGTCCTCGCCAAGGACGTCGAGGACGACGTCGGCGCTCCGGCGGTAGTCGAAGATGTAGACGGTGACGGCGTCAGTGCAGAAAAACCAGAGCCAGGCGTTGCGGCGCGCGATGCGCCAGCCCGTCTCATCCGAGTGCACCAACGCACTTGCCCGAACTTTGTCGACCAGGTTCAGGTAGTCGGGCGTTGCCTTGTCGGCCAGGCGCACCGTCGCCTGCACCAGCGCGCCGTGCGTGACGGGGAAGTTGAGGTACCGGCTGAACGGCTCTGCGATGTCCCGGTACGGCACGCCCTGCCTCGTCTTCAACTCCACCACCAGCGCCGAGGCCTTGGGGCCCATTGCGACGGCCGCTGCACCTCCCGCCTTCGACACCTGCCGCGGGTGCGTGCTGCGCACGTGCTTGAAGCACCGACGACACCAGCCTCTCCCGGTGAGACCTTGATACCAACCGCGCGGCCATCATGGCGAATCTTCACGTGCTCGCTGGCTTCCGCGCTTCCGCTTGGCGATTCAGGTACTTAGTAGCGCAGCGTGATGGCCTGCTTCGTCGTTTGCCCTGCGCTCACCGGAAACCGGCAGGCCTCGAAGCTCGGCGACGACATGCGCGGCAGCGCGTTGTTGCTCACGCCGACGCCCTCGGTGGGCATGCCGAGGAAGTTCGTGTCGGCCTGCCCGTTGTCGTTGGTGTCGTGCACCACGGCGACCGCGTACTCGCCTGGCGCGACGTTCTCGAAGACGCAGGTGGCCGAGCCGCCAGCAGGCGCCACGCGCACCTGCGCGGCGGCGTGCTTCTTCGAGTCGAGCGGGAAGCCGGCCTTCGACGAGAAGAGCGCGCACCCGACGAGGCCCTTCGCCGCCGACACTCCCGACACCACCACCTCGAGGCGGCCCGGCTCCGCCGCCCCGGCCCCCGAGGCCACCAGCAGCGCCGCCGCTACGGCCGCTGAGACCGGCGCGCGCGCCCCGGCGCTCGCCACCGAGGGCGCTCGCACCAGGCCGGCTCCCGTGAGCACCACGGTCACCACCAGGCAGGCGGCCCCCAGCCACAAGAGGGCCGCGAAGCCCGGCGCGAAGGCGAGGCCGAAGAACCCCCCCGAGAGCAGCACGGCCCCCGCCGGCGCGGTGACGCGAGCGACCCAGCGCGAGGGCTCCCGCAGCGTCGTCGCGTCGAGCAACACCTGCAGCACCAGCGAGAGAATGACGAGGGCGCCGGCGTGGGCGTGGCCGGCGCGGAAGAGCGATTGCTGCAGCGGCGTCAACGCGAGGCCGGCCGCCGGCGCGAGGCCGTGAGCGTTGCCGGTGACGACGGCCAGCACGGTGAGGCCGCCGTAGACGATGGTGGGGACGGTCAGCAGCGTGAGGCCGGACATCAGGCGGGCAGGGCGAGACAGGGTCATGGAAGGGCCTTCGGGGTGAGAGGAGACGACGACTTCGGAGGGGCGAGCAGCACGGCGCCGACGCGGGCGGTGAGCGCGCGCGGAGAGAAGCGGGCCGACTGCGCCATGAGCCAGTTGCGCAGGCCCACGACGTGGGTCGGCGCCGTCGAATCGAGCGCCGAGAGGCAGGCTCGGACGACCTCGTCGACCGAGAGCGTGGTGCGGAAGATGGCCGTCGACCGTACGCCGGCGCCCGCCGCGTCGAGGAAGGGCGTCTCGACCGGCCCCGGGCACACCGCCGCGACGTGAAGGCCAGCCGAACGGTACTCGGCCCACAGCGCCTCGGAGAGCGAGAGCACGAAGGCCTTCGTCGCCCCGTAGGCCGCCAGGTAGGGCGAGGGCTGGAAGGCCACCGTCGAGGCCACGTTCAGCACCGCGCCCCTCCGGACCAGCAGCGAGGGCACGAAGAGGCGCGTCAGCTCGGCCAGCGCCACGACGTTGACCTGCAGCATCTCGCCGAGGTGAGCCGGGGCCTCGGCCTCGAAGGGGCCGAAGAAGCCGAAGCCTGCGTTGTTCACCAGCGCGTCGACCGGCAGCTCGAGCCGCTGCACCTCGTCGAACAGCCGCTGCGCCGCGCCTGGCGCCGCGAGGTCCACCGGCACCACCGTCGCGCGCCCGCCGGCCGCCTCGATGCGCGCCCGGAGTGCCTCGAGGCGCTCCTTCGTCCTCGCCGTCACCACCACGTGCGCACCGCGCGCCGCCAGCGCCTCGGCCAGCGCCTCGCCGATGCCAGACGACGCGCCCGTCACCACCACCACTCGTTGTCTCATGGAAGTCCTCGCTCCAACGGGTCGACATGACGCCGTCACCTGACAGTGTCTAGCCGGCTCGGGTTGACGCTGTCAAGTCGTCGTGCGAGGAGCGCGACATGAGCTTGGACTTGAAGGCCCAGGTGCTCGAGGCGAGCGTGCGGCTCATCGCTGAGGAGGGGCTCGCAGGGCTCTCGATGCGCGAGGTGGCGCGCCGGGCCGGGGTGAGCCACCAGGCGCCGTACCACTACTTCGACGACAAGGCGGCCATCGTGGCGGCGCTGGTGGAGCGCGGCTTCACGCGGCTGGCCGACCGGCTCGAGGCGGCCTCGCGCGAGGGGCTTGCTTCGCAACGCCTGGCGCGCACCGGGCGAGCGTACGTGGCGTTTGCGCTCGACGAGCCGGTCTACTTCCGGCTCATGTTCCGGCCCGAGCTGGCCGACCGGGCGCGGTTCCCGGCTGTCGAGGCGGCGGGCGCGCGGGCCCTCGGGGTGCTCAGGCGCCTCGTTGACGAGTCGCTGGGGCCGCGCGCCACCCCGGCCAGGCGCGAGGCGACGGTGTCGATGCACTGGTCGCTGGCGCACGGGCTGGCGACGCTGCTGCTCGACGGCCCGCTGGGGGCCTCGTTGGCGCCGGGGCCGGCGCGAGACCGGCACGTCGACGAGGTGCTGCGCCTCTTCGTCGAGCGGTGAGGTGCCGCCTCGACCTCAGGCCAGCGGCGCCACCGCGCCGGTGTCCATGTCGTACATGCCGCCGACGAGGGCGATGGCCCCCGAGGCCTCGAGCGCGCGTAGAATCGCGCTCTCTTCCCGGATGCGGCGAAGGGCGCGGCGCACGTTCTCTTCGGCGACGCGGTGTACGAAGCGCTCGTTCGAGCTGGTGCGCGCCCCCTCGACGTCGGTCACCGCGTCGGCGGCCGGCGCGATGGCGCGCAGCACGGCGGTGAGGTTCCCGAGCTCGACCCGGTCGATGGCGCCCTTCACCGCACCGCAGTGCTCGTGGCCGAGGACGAAGACGACGCGCGCTCCCACGACCTGGCAGGCGAACTCCATGCTGCCGAGGATGTCGACGTTGACGAAGTTGCCAGCGACGCGAGCGACGAAGAGGTCGCCGATGCCGCAGTCGAATACGTCCTCGACGGGGACGCGCGAGTC
>JADCJJ010000215.1 GCA_020247085.1 Myxococcaceae bacterium
AGCTCCTTCACCTTGGCGAAGAAGCTCTTCGACTGCGGGTGCGCGTCGTCTTGGTCGAGCGTCGCGAACTCCTCGAGGAGCTTCTTCTGCTTCGACGACAGGTTCGTCGGCGTCTCGACGACGACCTTCACGTGCTGGTCGCCGCGGCCGCCGCCGTGCAGCGATGGAATGCCCTTGCCCTTGAGGCGGAACACCTTGTCGGTCTGCGTGCCCTCGGGCACCTTCATCTTCACGACCCCGTCGAGCGTGGGGACGTCGATCTGCGCGCCGAGCGCCGCCTGGACGAAGCTCACCGGCACCACCACGAACACGTCCTGGTCCTCGCGGTGAAAGAGCGCGTGCTCCTTCACGTGCACCACGACGTAGAGGTCGCCTGGCGGCCCGCCGTGCTCGCCCGGCTCTCCCTCGCCCGCCAGGCGCACGCGCGTGCCGGTGTCGACGCCGGGGGGGATCTTCACCGTCAGCTCGCTCGTCGCCTCGAGCTTGCCCGAGCCGCCGCACGTCCGGCACGGGTCGGTCACGACCTGCCCGGCGCCGCTGCACTGGCCGCAGGTGCGAGAGACCGCGAAGAACCCCTGGGTGAAGCGCACCTCGCCGGCGCCGCCACACTGCGGGCAGGTGCGCATCTGCTTCGACTTCGAGCCAGTGCCGTCGCAGCCCTCGCAGCGCTTGGGCCGCGGGAGCTTCACCGTCACCTCGGCGCCGAAGGCCGCCTCTTCGAAGGACAGCTCGAGGTTGTAGCGAAGGTCGGAGCCCCGGTTGCGCTGGCGCCGCTGGCGGCCGCCGCCGCCGAAGAAGTCACCGAAGATCTCTCCGAAGAGATCGTTGATGTTGGCGCCGGCGAAGCCCTCGCCCGGGGTGAAGCCCCCCAGGCCCGCGTGGCCGAAGCGGTCGAAGCGCGCGCGCTTGTCGGGGTCCGACAGCACCTCGTAGGCCTCTGAGACCTCCTTGAACTTGTCCTCGGCGGCCTTGTCACCCGGGTTGCGGTCGGGGTGGAACTCCATGGCGAGCTTGCGGAACGCCTTCTTCAGGGCGTCCGCGTCGGCGTTGCGGTCGACGCCCAGAACCTCGTAGTAGTCGCGCTTCGAGCCAGCCGGCATGGCGGCGCCTATAACGCAGGTCTCGCTCCACGCAATCGACGGCCTTTCGTGACAGCCAGGGTGAAACCACCGCTCAGCGTCGGTCTGGCCATCTGGTGGCGGCTGGTGAGCTTCGTGGGCCCGCAGAAGGGGCAGGTCGCGCTCGCCACCGCCGCGGGCCTGGTCGCCGCCCTCGCGACCGCCGCCTGGGCGCGCCTGCTGGGGCCGCTGCTCGAGGCGGTGCTCAAGGGCAGCGCCGTCTCGTTCGCCGGGGTCGACTTCGCCCCGCAGGACCTCGCCGTGAAGCTGCCGGCGGCGGTGGTGGCGATGGCGGGGCTCAAGGCCGTGGCGACGTGGGTGCACTCGGGCGTGATGACGTCGGTGGCCCAGCGGGCCCTCTCGCGGCTCCGCGAGGCGCTGTACGCGAAGGTGCTGGCGCTGCCGCCGGCGTGGTTCGAGCGTCGGCACTCGGGCGAGCTGCTCTCGCGCTTCACCGCCGACGTGGCGCAGGTCGAGTTCGCCGTCGGCACCTCGCTGTCGTCGTGGCTCAAGGACACCTTCCAGGCGCTGGCGCTGCTGGGGGTGTGCGCGAGCATCGACGGCAGGCTGTTTCTGCTCACCTTCGTCGTCGTGCCCGGCATGGTGCTGCCGGTGAGCCTCTTCGCGAAGAGCGCGCGCCGCGCGGCGCTGAAGGGCCAGGCGTCGCTCGGGGCGCTGACGCAGGCGGCCGCCGAGCACCTCGCCAACGCGCCCGTCGTCCAGGGCTACCGGCTCGAGCCCCGCGCGCTCGAGGCCTTCGACGCGGAGCAGGAGCGCTACCTCGCGGTGATGCGGCGCTCCCTCTTCGTGCGCGGCGCCTTCACGCCGACCACCGAGTTCCTCGGCATCGTCGGCGTCTCGGCGGCGCTGGTGTTCGGCGCGCGGGCGGTGGCGCTCGAGCCGGCACTGGCCGGGCACCTCGTCGAGTTCCTCGCCGCCGCGCTGCTGATGTACCAGCCCATCAAGGCGCTGTCGGGCAACTACTCGCAGGTGGTGGCGGGGCTCGCCGCGGGCCAGCGGCTGTTCGAGGTGCTCGACGCCCCGCTCGAGCCCGACGTGGGCGACGCGGCGGCGCCGCTCGACGCCCTCACCTTCGACGACGTGCACTTCGCCTACGGTGACGGCCGCGAGGCGCTGCGCGGCGTCTCGTTCTCGGTGCGCGCCGGCGAGCACGTGGCGCTGGTGGGCGCCTCGGGCGCGGGCAAGTCGACGGTGGTGTCGCTGCTGCTGGGCTTCGGCCAGCCCTCACGCGGCGAGGTGCGGTGGAACGGGCGGCCGCTCGGCGCCTTGAGCCGGCGCTCGGTGCGCGCCCAGCTCGCCTGGGTGCCCCAGGAGCCGCTGCTCCTCTCGGGCACGGTGCGCGAGAACCTCGGCCTCTCGGTCGCCGACGCGACCGATGCGCGGTGCCTCGAGGCGCTCGAGCGGGCGCACGCCCGGGGCTTCGTCGAGGCGCTGCCGGCGAAGCTGGACGAGCGCGTGGGCGAGCGCGGCGCCGCGCTGTCGGGCGGCCAGCGCCAGCGCCTCGCCATCGCCCGCGCCTTCCTCAAGGCGCCCAGCCTGCTGGTGCTCGACGAGCCGACGAGCGCCCTCGACGCCGAGACCGAGCGCGAGGTGCAGGCGGGCCTGGCCGAGCTGATGGCCGGCCGGGCCGTGCTCGTCATCGCGCACCGGCTGGCGACGGTGCGGGCCGCCGACCGCATCGTCGTGCTCGAGGCGGGGCGCGTCGTCGAGGAGGGCACCTGGGACGAGCTCCTCGCGCGGCCAGGCGCCTTCGCGGCGCTCGTCGCCCGCGGGCTCCCCGGCTGACGGGGGTGGCCCCGGGAATGCGCGGTGGCCGGTGGCCGCGAAGCAGCTATATGCACGTCATGGCGCTCCTCCGTCGCACCGCGCTGCTCGCCCTCGTCGGCGCCCTGGCCCTGGGCGTGGCCCTCGCCGCGTGTAGCTCCTCGAGCAACCCCTGCCACCGCGTCTCGTGCGAGCGGCCGCGCGTCTGCAACCCCGCCTTCGGCACTTGCGAGCTCCCGGCCGGGTACGACGCGGGCCGCCCCGACGCCGGCGTCGCCTGCACCCCCGAGTGCGCCGCCGGCGAGGTGTGCGACCGCGCCGCGGGCCGGTGCGTGCAATGCCTCGTCGACGCCGACTGCCGCTGCCCCGACCCGGTGTGCGTCGAGGGCCGGTGCACGCCCGACACCCGCTCGATGCAGGTGGTGACGGCCCGCGACACCTGCGCCGCCGCGCCCTCGTACATCGCCTGCGGGCCGAAGACGTTCACCGTCGAGGCCGACCTCGCCGCGGCCGCCTCGTCCGTCCAGGCCTCGTGCGGGGTGCGCGACGGCGGCGCGGGGGCCCTGGTGTTCAACGTCGTGCTGGGCACCCGGTCGAACCTGCGCGTGTCGGTCGCGGCGGCCGCGCCGGGCTCACAGCCCGTGGTGGCGGTGCGGGAGCGCTGCGGCGCCGACGTCGACCTCGCCTGCCGCTGGAGCCAGGGCGTCAGCGCCACCTACGGCCTACGCCAGCTGGCCGAGGGCGCCTACACGGTGGTGCTGCAGGGCTACGACCGCGCCGGTGCCGGGCCGACGCGGGCCACCGTCATGGTCGAGCCGCCGAGCGGCGCGCGCAACGAGACGTGTCCCCTGGCCGAGGCGCTCCCACTCGATGGCGGCGTCGCGCGGGCGGCGCTGGGCGGCGCCGACGACGACGTGGCGCTCGCCTGCAACACCACGGGAGGGCCCGACCTGTTCTACCGCTTCACCCTCACCGAGTCGTCGGACGTCACCATCGACTCGACGAGCGACGAGCCGCTGCGCGCGGTGTTGGCGCTGTGGACGTCGTGCGAGCTGGGCAGCGCGCCCCTGGGGTGCACCACGGCCTCGTCGACGACTGGCCGACTCCTGAGGCGCCGGCTCGCCGCGGGCAGCTACGTGCTCGGGCTCGAGAACGCCGGCCCGGCGACGACGGGCACCGTCACGCTGCGGCTGTCGGCCGAGCCGGCGCGGCCCCCGCCCAGCAACGACGCCTGCGCTCTGCCGGCCGACCTCGTCTTCACGGCCAACGAGACGCGGACGCTCGTCGACGCCAGCCGCGCCACCGACGACGGCGCGGCGGCGTGCGGCGGCGGCGGTGGGCCCGACGTCGTCTACCGCCTCAACGTGCCCGCCGAGGCCACCTACACCTTCACCGCGACGCCAGAGCCCGGCTCGGGGGCCGCGCCGGTGCTGTACCTCCGCAAGGGGCAGTGCGACGTGACGGGCGTGGTGCAAGACTGCCGGGCGGCGACGGCCGTGGGCCAGGCCGCTTCGTTCAGCGTCAGGCTGACGCCCGACACGTATTACCTGTGGGTCGACGCGGCGAGCCCGGAGACCGCCGGGCCCGTCACCGTGACGGTGAGCCGGTAGCCGGGAGCCCCCGCGTGGCCTCGACGAGCTCCACCCGGGCGCCGTACGCCGAGGTCGTGCTCGGCCCCAACCGGGTGGCGCTGCTGCGTGACGGAGAGCAGGCCTACCCGGCGATGCTCGACGCCATCGGGAAGGCCACGTCGACCGTCTGCCTCGAGACGTACATCCTGAAGGACGACGCCACGGGCCGGCGCTTCCTCGACGCGCTGAAGGCGCGGGCCCGGGCCGGCGTCGAGGTGCTGCTGCTGTACGACGACTGGGGCTCGACCGTGTCGGACGAGGCGCTCGGCGCCCTCGCCGAGGCGGGCGTCAAGGTGCTGCCCTTCCTGCCGGCCCGCGTGTCGCTGGGGCTCAAGCTGGTGCTGGCGCGCTTGAGGCGCCGCAACCACCGCAAGAGCCTCGTCGTCGACGGCTGGGTGGGCTTCACCGGGGGCCTCAACGTCAGCGACGAGTACGCCTCGACCGAGGACGGCGGCGAGGGGTGGCGCGACACGCACCTGCGCCTCGAGGGCCCTGGCGCGCTCGAGCTCGAGCGCCTCTTCCTCGCGACGTGGCGGCGCCAGCGGGGCCCGCGCTTCGACGAGGCCCGCTTCGCCCGGGGCCGGCACGTCGCCTGCGGGCAGCTGTCGGTGGTGGGCAACGAGTTCGGGCTGCACCAGAAGGCCATTCGCAAGGCCTACGTCGACGCCATCGGCAAGGCGACGTCACGCATCTTCCTCACGCACGCCTATTTCCTGCCGCCGCGGCGCCTGCTGAAGGAGCTCACCCGGGCCGTGCGGCGGGGCGTGCGGGTGAGATCG
>JADCJJ010000216.1 GCA_020247085.1 Myxococcaceae bacterium
CGTCACCGGAACCGGGTACGAGGTGCCGTCGGGCGCGACGACGGTGAGCTTGTAGTCGGCCGGCCGCGACGGGAGCCGCAGGCCGCCGGACTCCTTGCGTCGCGCGAAGGCCTTGAGGAACACCGGCTCGCCCGGCTTGTAGATGGCGCGCTCCGAGAAGAGAAAGGCGAGCGTGGCGTCGTTGGGCGGCGGGCGCGCGACCCACGGCTGCAGCCACGAGAGCCAGCTGGCGCCGCTCGACCAGTGGTTGTTGGAGAAGCTCGGCAGGCCCTCGCGCGGGTCGAGCACCAGCACGTCGTCGCCGCTCCGCACCGACACCCGCGTCAGCTCGCTCCACCCGGTGTTGGGTGACAACACGACGCGGCCGTCGGCGTCCGTCGTCAGCTCCCGCGTCACGAACTCGAACGAGGTGGCGCTGCGGCCCTCGAGGCGCACCGTGGCGCCGCGCACCGGCTCGGCCGAGTCGAGGGTGCGCACGAAGAGCACCGCCCGGTCCGTCTCTTCGACGCTGGTGACCGACAGGTTCGAGAGCTGCACGCGCACGTAGGCGCGCTCGGGGCGGCCGGTGAGGCGCCGCAGGCCGACGAGGTAGGTGCCGGGGCGGTCGTCGACGAGGCCCTTGAGGTCGAGGCCGAAGCTGGTGGTGCCGGCCTTGTCGGCCAGCGGCAGCTCGACCAGGCGCGAGACGAGGGGGCTGCCCAGCAGGCGCAGGTGCCGGGCGAGCTCACGGGCGTCGAGCGACGTCGGGCCCCTGGGCACCGCCGGCTCCTCGCCCGGGAAGGGCGGCGCGCTCTGCTCGTCGATGACGACCGGCGCGCTCGGGAAGGGCCAGAGCCCCGTGTGCATCGGGTCGACGCGGTAGATGCGCACGTCGGCCCTCGCCTCGCCGTAGCCCTGCAGCGGCACCATGCGCGGGCCCCTCGCCTCGAGCAGCGCCGTCGACTGGGTGAAGCGCAGGAACGACGCCTTCCACCCGAGGTGGAAGTAGACGTCGGCGGGCCTCAGCTCGCGCAGGGGCCGCCCCGCGTCGTCCCGAATCGGCGCCGAGGCCAGCGTCAGCCTGTAGAGGGTGTCGGGCAGGAAACGCCCCTGCAGCTGCACCCGCTCGCCGTAGGGCGTGAAGCGCAGGTCGGGAACGGCGGGCTCGAGGCGCACCAGCTTGCGCAGCGCGGTGAGCGTCAGGTCAGCCACGGGCGCCGAGAAGACGAGCTGCGGCGCGTCGCCGCGGTTGCCGCAGCCCAGCGCCAGGTCCTTCGGCGTCGAGGCGCCGCCCAGCAGGGAGAACTCGGCGTTCCCGCAGCGCACCGACTGGAGCGCGAAGGGCGTGCGCGTCGACAGCCGCCCGGTCCACAGCGTCGTGCCCTCGCTGCCCAGCGCCAGGCTCACCGAGACGACGAGCTGCGTGCCCTCGGGCACGTCCTCTTCCAACGTGATGGCCCAGGTGGCGGGGTCGCGCTGCGAGGCGCGGGGCAAGGGCGCCAGCGAGTAGCGCTGCACCCTCTTGCGCGGGCTGTCGGCGAGGCCGGGCAGGTCCCGCAGCTCGAGGGACAGCATCTTCTTGAGCGCCGCCGGCGGGAGCGCCTGCGGGAAGGTGAGGGTGACGACGCGAAAGGGCCGCAGGCCCTCGCTGCCCGGGGCCGGCGACATCGACGAGGGCGGCGACATCATCGTCGTCAGCACCTTGCGGGCGCCCCTGGCCTCGATGGCGAAGCGAGCCAGCGCGGGCCACGGCTCGGCCGGGCGGAACTGCAGCGTGCGGCGGTCGACCCACGTCCACGCGCCGGGCCACGGCGGCGTGAACGAGAGGGACTTCGCGCCGTCGTCCGCCGGGCCCTTCGCGGGCACCTGGTCGTCATCGAAGTAGGCCGTCACCGGGTCATACCCGCGCAGGAAGGCCTCGGGCAGCACGCGGGTGCCGTCGCCCGGGGGGCGCTGGCCCTCGTCGGCGGCCGTGTACTGCGCGAGGGCGCTCGTCGCCGCGAGGGCGAGGAGCAGGACGAGGCGAGAGCGGTTCATGGAGGGAGTCCTCGCGCGCGTCATGGGGTCGCCTCGACGCGGCGGAAGAGGTCTTCGAGGTACGCCTTCGGCACCTCGTTGGAGTCGCCCGACAGGCCCAGCAGCACGGGCTGCACGGCCAGCGGAGCGGCACCGGGGCGGTTCGGGTTGCGCACCGTCAGCAGGTAGCGGCCCTTCTCGAGCGACAGGTACTGCTGGCAGCCGTCGCCGAGGGGCTGCGAGGCGTCGGTGAACACCTGGCACTCGAGCACCTCGCTGCGCGCCTTGAGGCCCAGGCCCACGCGCCCCTTGCCGGTGGTGTCGAAGGTGAAGAGCCGCACCTCGCCGGGCGCCACCCACGTCTCGGGCCCGACGCCCTCGGCCAGCGACGTCACCGGCTCGGCCAGCCATCGCAGCGCGCCGGCGCCGGGCCGTTGGGCGAAGGGCCGCACCAGCACGCGGTAGAGGCCGGGCGTCACCACCCGCACCAGCTCGCAGCCCGAGTCCAGCCCCTCGACGGCGAGCAGGTCGTTCCCCCGGAAGAGGCCGCACACGCCGGACTCCGCCGAGACGCGCAGCACGCTGCCGCGCTCGACAACGAGGGTGCGGTCGAGGCGCCCCGCCTGGAGCGGCACGGCGACGGCCGGCGACAGCGCAGGGCCCGGCACGACGGGCAGCTCGACGCCGAGGCGCGCCCAGCGCTCGCGGCCGGCCGGGTGTACCAGCGCCCTCAGGGCCCCGACGTCGTGCTCGAGGAGCAGCTCGCCAGGGGTGCCGGCGGGCAGGCGGGCCCGGCAGTCGGGCAGGCGCTCGCCGGTGCCCAGCAGCAGCGTGCAGCGCAGCGCGCCCTCGACGGTGACGACGCGCTCCTGCGGGGCGGCGGGCACGGTGAGGCGGACGGAGCCTGGCGCGCGCGGCGAATCCTCGTAGAGGCCGGTGAAGGCCACCACCTGGGGCGCGGCCTCGAGCAGCACCGTGGTGAGGTCGGCCTGCCCGGGCGGGCCCACCAGCAGCAGCCGACCGCCCTGCCCGACGAGGACGCAGCGGCGCAGCCCGCGCTCGGGGGCGCAGACGTCGAGGGCGTTGCCGGCGTCGTCGAGCAGCACGGCCCAGGTGTCTCTCGCCAGCGTCGCCTCGAGGCGGGCGCGGCTCGACGCCGGCAGCGCGAAGGCGCCGACGCCCGAGAGGGCGACGGTGCGCCGGCCAGGCGCCAGGGCCTCGGCCTTCGCTGGCAGGGCGACCTCGCGGCGCACGACGGCCACGGGCACCAGGCCGTCGGTGGGCGCCCACAGGCGGGCGACGGCCTCGGTGCCCAGGCGGCTCACGGCGAAGCACGCGGTGGCGCGGCGCTCGCGGGCGGTGCCCGGGCCGTCGAAGCCGCAGGCCGGCGGCGCCGCCTCGCCCCAGCCGGTGGTGGCCGAGAGGAGGACGAGCGCCGGCGTCGACGTCGTCACCGCCTGCAGGTGCGCCTGGCGGGACAGTTCGAGCGTCGTCGGAGTGTCGCTGGCGGCCACCCGCACCTCGTCGAGGGGCAGGGGCGTGGCGGCGTCACCGAGGCCCGCGAAGACGACCGGCCCCGGCTCGAGCGACACCTCGGGGCCGCAGCGCTCGAGCACCCCGGCCTCTCGGCCGCGCAGGCAGAGGGCCTGCGGCGAGGTGCGGTAGCGGCCGGCCTTCGCCACCTGCACCGCCGAGGCCTCTCGCGCGCCGACGTCGCCCCTCGTGGTGGTGAGCGCGCGCGCCTTCGCCTTCGTCGTCACGCTCACCGCGCCGTCCGTCGTCCACAGGCGCAGCGCGTAGGGCTGCTGCCGCGGCAGCACCAGCACCGAGCAGTCGGTGACGCGAAGGCGCCGGCTCTCGACGCCCTGCGGGCCCACCACGGCGCACGAGAAGGGCGTCTTGCCGGCGGTGCGCACCGTCAGCTCCTGCACCGCGTCGCCGCCGGGCACGTCGAGCGACACCACGGGGCCCGAGAGGGGCAGCGTCTGCCCGCCGGTGAAGGCCCCCTTCGCCTCGATGGGTGGCAGCGCGAGTGACAGCTTCGTCTCACCGGGGCGCTGCGTCTCGCTCTCGAGCACCAGGGTGTACCGGCCCTGCATCACCGGCTCGGCGAGGTTGCAGTTCCAGTCGGAGCCGTTGTCGCTGGCCTCGAGGACGAGGCGGCGCCTGGCGTCGAAGAGGCGGCAGCGCACGTCGGCCTGGCCCTCGGTGCGCAGGCGCAGCGTGCCGTCGCGGGGCACCGTCACCGGCACCGTCGTAGGAACGCTCAAGGTGCGCGACATGCCCGGTAGCAGCACGGCGCTGCCGAAGTGCAGCTTGTAGGTGATGCCGACGTCGCCCTTCGAGTGCTCGGTGACGAGCTTGTAGCTACCGGCCGGCAGCGTCACGCGCACCCCGTCGGGCGGAGGCGGCGCGGCGCGCATCGGCGGCCCCTGGGGCGTGGCGGCCGGCGGGGGCGCGCGCACCTCGACATCGTCCTCGCCTTCACCCGCGCCCTCGCTTTCGCCTTCGCCTTCGCCCACACCTCCCTCTCCGGCCTCGTCGTCTGCCGGCTCCGCGCTCTCGGCGCTCGAGTCCGCTTCCGGGGGCGTGGGCTCCTCGCCCGGCTCGACGGCGTCGAAGGCCGACGCCTGCGGCGGAATCACCTCGACGGCCTTCGGCGGCTGGTTCTTCTCGAGGCGGAAGACGCGGCCCTGCATGCCCTGCGTCAGCACCACCTCGAGGGCCGTCTCGCCCTCGAGGGTGAAGGTGAACTCGTCTTTCCCGTCGGGGCCGAGGGCAGCGTCGTACCAGGTGAAGGCTTCGACGGCGTGGGGCTGGTTGCCCGAGAGCGTCACCGGCTCTCGCGCCCGCGCCAGTGCCGTGCGGCGCATCGACTCCACCGTCAGCGGCAGCTGCGTCCACAGGTAGGTGCCCGGGGTGAGGGCGCGGCGGCCCTCGCACGGCGCGGGCACGCGCTCGACGGGCCAGCCCTGCGGGTCGTCGAGGCGGCACGCCAGCGGCGCTCCCTGGGCCGTGGTGCCGAGGTCGAACTCCCCGCCCTTCGGCACGATGAGCCGCTGCTGCACCAGGTCGTTCGCGTCGACGCGGAAGAAGGCCTCGCCCTCGCCCTCGAGGCCCGGCAGTTCCTTCGCCGGCTTGCGGAGCAGGAAGAGCGCGCCGCGCCCGCGGCTCTGGCCCTGCGTGGTGGCCGACAGCAGGTAGCGCCCCGCCTGCAGATACGTCTGGATGAGGCAGTTGCGCCCGCGGCCCGAGCCGGTGTCCTCGGCCACGAGGTCGACGACGGGCGTGCGCAGCCGGCACGACGTCGCCAGCAGCCCGAGCGTCGTCACGTTGTACAGGCCTGGCGTCTGCACCTCGAAGACGGTGGCGTTCGTCTGGCCCCGCTCGAAGTCGAACCAGGCGGGCGCCTCGGCGGCCAGCGTCGGCAGCGGCGTGAGCGTCGGCGCCCAGGAGGCGAGGGCCGCTGGCGGCGGCGGGGCCGTCGGGCGGAAGAGGGTGAGCTGCAGGGGCGCCTCGGAGGGGTTCGAGAGCGTCAGCGTGTCCGCGCCGCCGGAGCCGGGCACGGCGCAGGACGTGACGTCGATGCTCGGCCCGCCGGTGAGCGCGCACTGAAACCTCGCGCCGCCGGCCGCGCGCACCGTGAAGGGCGCCGTGCGGGCGAGCGGCAGCGTCAGGCGCTGGCGGGCGTCGAGCGTGAGGTGCACCGGCGACGACAAGTCGAGCGGCAGCTTCGTCAGCGTGAGCCCGCGCGCGGTGATGGCGCCCACGCGGGTGGAGGTGAGGCGGTAGCGCCCCGCGGGGAGGTCGACCGGCGGCAGCAGGCACGCGGCGCGCGCGGCGGCGGGCTTCGTGGGGCGTCGGGACTCCTCGCGGATGACGAGCGTCTCGATGCCCGACACGCCGCCGAAGAGCTGCAGCTGGTACTGGCCCCTTCCCAGCGACAGCAGCTCGTCGCAGCCCGGCGCGTCGCTCGTCTTCGCCTGGGTGAGGCGCTCGAGGGTCCCGTCGGGCTTGTGGGCGTACACCTCGCAGCGGCTCTTGCGCGCGCCCTCGGTGCGAATGCGGTAGCGGTTCGCCGCCGCGACCTCGAACCAGACGATGGCGCCGCCCTCGTCGTAGTTGAACGCCTTCTGCAGCGCCTCGCCCTCGCCGATGACGGTCATCGACCGCGCCAGCACGCGCTGGCCGTCGAGCGCCTCGAGCTGGCACCCCATCGGCGGGCCGTCGGGGTCGACGGGCAGGTCGTGCGTCGAGACGAGCGTCTGGCCGAGCGGGGGCACGTCGAAGGTGAAGCTGGCGCTCGGCGCGCCGTAGAAGCCGCCTGACCACAGCCTGCCGAGGTCGCCCGTCGTCAGGGTGGCCCACTCGACCGAGCCCCGGGTGCCGCGTGGGCCGCGCAGCAGCAGCACGCGGCGGTCGGGCCGGCCGGCGCCGCGGGTGGCGCACTCGGGCACGAGGGCTCCCTTCGCGATGACGCAGGTGGTGCCGCTGCCCAGCGCCGAGAGCGTCGAGAGCTCATGTAGCGAGAGGGTGACGGGCGCATCTGGCGGCGCGTCGAGCGAGGCGAAGGCGGCCGTGGGCGTCGTCGGCAGCTCGAGGGCCAGCACGCCCGAGGTGGGCAGCGTGAACGTGGCGCCGCGCTCGGCGGGCCCCGGGCGGAAGCCAAGCTCGAGGGTGAGGGAGTCGTCCTTCGTCGAGCCAGTCACCGGCACCGGGTCGCGGCCGTAGACGACGAGCTTGTAGGTGCCGGCCTCGAGCGCCGAGTCGAGCCACCACTCGTGCATCGGGAAGCCCGGCGTGTTCGTCACCGTGGCCCGGCGCGGCGTCGAGGGCTCGAGCCACTCGCCGTTTCGCCACAGGCGCACGTCGCCGGCGTTGCGGCCGCTGACGCGCAGGTACGGCACGCCGCGGGTCGCCATCGGCAGCCAGTACGAGGCCTGCTGGCCCGGGGCGAGCGTCGCCTCGACGAGGGCGCCGGCGACGAGCTTCACCGGCTCCGGGTTGAGCTCGGTGAAGACGGCGGCCGAGAGCGTTACCACGCCGCGCCCCCGAGGCGGCGACTCGACGCGCACCTTGTACTGGCCGGCATCCAGCAGCAGGTCGAGCTCGCAGTTCTTCCCGCCCACCGCGCCGGCCCGCGCGAAGGGGCCTCGCACCCGGTCGATGACCTCGCACGAGGTGCCGCTCGCGCTGCGGGCCGCCAGGTGCACTGCGGCCGGCGCGTCGAGGGTGAGAAGCGTCTCGTGCCGGCCCGACGCGGGGAGCGTGGGTTGGCTCAACGACGCCGCGGACGTCACCAGCCACGGCAGCAGGGGGAGGGCGTTCATGCGTGTCGTGGACGCTACAGCAAGGCGTGGGCCAGCCTCGGGAAAGATGAGGGTGGCGTCGCCGGGCCACGCGCACGCGCCGGGGCGTGGAATCGGGGCCGCGCCAAGCGGCCGCTGGGCGACGCGACGGCACCCACGTCGGCCCCTTCACGACGAGGCCGTCGAGCCCTCGCACCGTCATCGGACCCGCCTGCGTCGGGAGCACCTCCCACGCCCGTACCGCGCGCGCCCATGGACCGGGTGCCGGTCGGTCACGCTGGGCGTCAGGGTCCGCGCCGACGATGGCCCGGACGCACCGCGGCTGCAGTCGTCGCAGACGAGCGAGGCGCTGGGCACCGCGCGCCCTCGAGTTCCAACCAGGCGTCTCGGAGCACCGTGGTCTGCCGCGACCAGGTCCACCACGGCCGTTCAACCCGCGTCACCTGCCGCCGCCCCGCTCGCGGCCGCCGTCTCGCCTTGCGCCACACAGCCTCGTTCGACGGAGGCGCCTGGTGCCTGGAGTTCGACGGCTCACCGTCTCGGACGCGACGGCGCATCGGGTGCCGTCACCAGCACCAGCGGCCGGGGTCCTCCCGTCGCCGCGGAGCCCCCCCGGTCGGCGACACGAGCGGTCGCGCTCCGGCGGGAACCGCCATGAGCGAGGTGACCAGCCGTGCGAACGACGCCCGGGAGATGAGGTGCGACCGTCCATGCGCGCGCAGGGGCCCCTCCTGGCGGCCGACTCCATCATCGTCGGGCGTCGGCTCTGCGACCGGCCTGCCAGATGCGGCCCTGAAGCTCGAGACAGAAGGCGTCGGAGGCCTCGAGATCCTCGAAGGCGGCCGGCGTGATGGAGAACTGCTCGGCGACCTGCACGAAGCTCGAGCTCCTGCCGAACCGAGCCCTCCTCGGTCGCGCGCTGCCAGTCGATGTTCGCGGTAGCCTGACCTGCGCGTTGGCCGACCTGCTTCACGGTGAAGACGGTCGCGAACAGCCGCCCTGTCAGCCAGACGAGCGGGACGCGGAAGAAGAAACCACACAACCCCATCATGGGCGGCACGCCGGCCCGGGCCGCAGTGAACGCGAGCCCCGCGGCGACGATGACGCCCCAGGTGACGTTGGCGCGACTGCGTATGCCGCTCTCGAAGTCACCGACGAGGGCCTGCTGTGCCTCGCTCCAGAAGCCTGGCTCGATCGGCCTGGGAGCGCGATGGCGGAGGCGGACCCGATTCAGCAGGCCTCGTCCCAGGGCGACCCGAAGCGCCGAGCCAGGTCCTTCATGTGCTCGTGCATCGCCTGCCCGGAGGCCTCGGGGAAGTCGACGACAACGTCGTCGAGCGCACGGAGCGCCACCGCCGCGCCGTCTTGCATTCCGCGACGTCTCCGGCGGCAGGGCGAGGGGGCGAGACGTGAAGGCTCGAGCCGAACCACGCGCGTGAAGGTGATGGCGCCGCGACGAAGCTGGCCAGGGGCGCCCAGCGGCCGAGCCACCTGCCGCGGCCAGCGCCCCAGAGCGTGCATCAACCGCGCCCCCACCGCCTGAAGCCGCCTCGGGCGTTTCACCCAGGCCAGACGCAGCTTCGGGACGCAGAGCGCGCGCGGAAACCGCTCCGCCGAGCGCCTGACGACGGTGGCCCGCACCGTTCGAACGCAGCGCTGGAACGTCGTCGGGTTCATCACGCCGTGTTGCGCTGCCGCCCGCACTGGCGCGAAGCCGCCGTCGCGCTTCGCGTTGGCCTGAGGCCTACGCCACCTTCGCCGCCGCCATCGGGAAGAACCTGGTGAAGTTCCGCTCACCGGCGCTGCGCACCCGCCCCGTCGCCTCGAGGTGCATCATCGGCCGCTGCAGCGCTCGTGGCTTCCCACCCACGCGCGCGGCCAGCACCGGCATCGACTCCCTCGGGGCCGGCCTTCACCGCCTGCAACGGGCCCCCGGAGCACTCGTCGACCTCATGGCTTGCACGGCGCGCATGCGGCGCTCGGCGCGGTGGTCTTCCTCACGGCGTCGCCGACAGCCCGAGCGCCTCGTCGAGCACCGCCACCACCACCGACTGCTGCTGGGCCAGGGGCTCGCGCACGACTCGGGCGACCTTCGCCTCCAACGTCTCGGCCTCGGGCCATCTCTTGGTCGTGAGGACCGGACGACGCACGCACCGACCGGGCCCGCAACGCCACCCCTGAACGGCTCCTTTGGGGTCACCGCAAGCCCCGCGCGCCTGGCCCATCGAGACCTGCGGCAGTCAGTCAGTCGCCGTCGCAAGCAGTTGGTCTACGCTCCTGCCCGTCTCCATGCCGGCCGACTCCGACTTCGAGCAGCGCGTCTCGTCTCTGATGCAGACGTTGGGCGCCGATGCCGAGACGGTCGCTCGGCGCCCCCGGTCGACGGTCGAGCCGGCGCGAGAAGTCCGCACGGGTCGTCGGGCCCTCGAGGTGCTGCGGGGGCTGACGCATGACGACCGGGCGCTCGTCGACGAAGGCGAACTCGGCCGTGGTGGCATGGGCATCGTGAAGCTCGCGCGCCAGGTGTCGCTCGACCGCCGGGTCGCAGTGAAGACGCTGCGCAATCGGCAGTCGGAGCAAGACGTCGAGGCGCTCCTGTCAGAGGCATGGCTCGCGGGCTCCCTCGAGCACCCGGGCATTCTTCCCATTCATGCGCTGTCACTCGATGCCGACGGCCTGCCCGTCGTCGTGATGAAGCGCATCGAAGGTGTGACCTGGTCGATGCTGCTGTCGGGAGAGGCCGACCTGTCGCTCTACGCCCCGGCCCGCACCCGCCTCGAGTCGAACCTGCGAATCACGATGCAGTTGTGCAACGCCGTTCACTTCGCGAACTCGCGCGGAATCGTGCATCGCGACTTGAAGCCCGACAACGTCATGCTCGGCCGCTTCGGCGAGGTGTACCTGGTGGATTGGGGCATCGCGACGACGGCGGGCGCGAGCACCCAGTTCGCGGGCACGCCGGCGTACATGGCGCCCGAG
>JADCJJ010000217.1 GCA_020247085.1 Myxococcaceae bacterium
CAGCCGTTCCGCCAGCCGTTCCGCCGGCCATTCCACCCGCCGCGCCGCCAGCGGTTCCACCCGCCATGCCGCCCGCCGTTCCGCCGGCCGTGCCACCCGCCGCACCGCCAGCCGTTCCACCCGCCGCGCCGCCAGCCGTTCCGCCAGCCGTTCCACCGGCCATGCCGCCAGCCGTTCCACCGGCCATGCCGCCGGCCGTTCCGCCGGCCGTTCCGCCGGCCGTTCCACCCGCCACGCCACCCGCCGTTCCGCCTGCGGAGCCTCCCGCGCTCCCGCCCGCCAGGCCCCCTCCTGAGTTGATGGGCATACAGGCCCCGCTGAGGCACGCGAACCCGTCGAAGCAAGCCGAACACGTCATGCCGCGAGACCCGCAGGCATTCGTCGCGGTGCCGCTGACACACTGGCCGTCGGAGCAGCAGCCGTTGGCGCAGGTCGTTGCGTCACAGCGTGGCGTCGTCGGTCCGCACGCGGTCGAGGTGGAGATGACGACACCAAGCAGTGCCAACCGTCCGAACCAACGCAGGGGAGTGGTGTTCACGGGGACATCCTCCGGGAAAAGCGAATAGGCGGATGGGGGGATAGCGCGAAAGCGCGGTGCCGGCCTGCCAAAACGGGGACACGCGCTTGTCACCATCGAGACACGCCACGCCGCGCCCTGGCCAGCTCCCGCCCGGCCGAAGCGAGGGCGAACCTACACGTCGCGCCTGACCAGGACTTCGAGGCTGAGCATGGCCGCGAGGAAGGCCCGGACCTGGTGCTCCGGACGCTGCGCGAGGGCGAGCACCTCGGCGTTGGTGTGGGTGCCGTCGAAGCGCGGCAGCAGCGCCGCTTCCCACCGCTCGAGCTCGAGCTCGCTCAGCTGGTAGGGCGGGTGCTGGCTCGGCATCAGCCGGTCCTCGGGCCGCACCAGCCTGGCGATGCGCTCCGGCTTGTAGAGCTTCTTCACCCCGCGCGCGATGAAGTTGGCCGGGAACACGTCGAGCTTGATGGACTCGGCGCGCGCCTTCTCCTGAAAGGTGAGCACGTACTCGCCCTCGGGCCACGCGAAGAGGCTGTAGATGATGCTCTTCACCTGCTGGCCCACGAAGTACAGGCGTTCGGTCTCTCGCAGCAGGCCTCGCTCGACCAGCACGTCACCGGTGCGGCGGTTGGTCTTCTTCGCCACCTCCGCCACGTCGGCGAGCTGCTCGGGCTTGATCTTCCCCACGCGCACGAGGAACTGGCCGAAGCGGTCGGCGGCCAGGTTCGACAGAGCGAACACCGGCTGCCCCGCCTCGAAGTAGACGACCTTCTTCACCTGGCCCTTCCGGCACGTGAGCTCGCCGGTTTCGCGCAGCAGGTAGAACGCCGTGATGAGCCCGGGGAAGTTGTCCTTCAGCTGGCCCGTGCGGAACGTCCCCGGCGGGGCGAGGCGCGCCGGCGTCGAAGGGAGTGGCGTGGGCAGCGGGGTGGGCGGGGGTACCGAGCCGGTGCGGGGTGGCATCGTCGCCGTCAGCGTCGCACCCGAGAGCTCGGCGGTGATGTCTCCGCCGCCGGTCACCTTGATACGACCGGTGAGCTCCATCGCCTCCTGGTCCGCGTCCTCGAAGTCGACCTCGAGCTCGACCTCGAAGTCGGGGTTGTCGGCGGGCGCCGTGGCGGCGGCCCCGTCCGGCAGCGGCACCAGCCCCTTGACGGTCTCGAGCAGCTGCTTGGCGTCGAAGGGCTTCTCGACGAAGAGCGCCGAGGGAACCCGCGTGAGCGCCTCCTTCGAGTGACGGGCGCCCTTGAACACCCCGGTCATGAAGACCAGCGAGAGACCCGGGCGGGCTGCGACGAGGGCCTCGGCGAGGTGGAACCCCATCATGTCGGGGAGCAGCAGGTCGACCAGCGCCAGCGCTACCGGCCGCGACTTGCCGAGCTCGATGGCGGGCTTACCGGCCGACGCGCCGACGACCGCGTAGCCGGCGTCCTCGAACAGCGACGTCAGCAGCGACACCAGCTCCTTGTTGTCGTCGACGATGAGAATGGTGGGCGCCATGGTGCCAACACATTACGATGGGCTCGGAGCTTCTGCGATGCATCGCGCCATCCTCTGCCTCACCCTCCTCACAGCGCCTTTCGCTTCGGCGCTCGATGCCTCTCTCCCCGACGCCTCGGTCGGCATGGGAGGCGCGGACATGACCTCAGAAGAGAACGACATGCGGGACCCGTGCCTCTCGAGTCGGGAGTGCGAGCGCGGCTTCAGCTGCACGAACGGGAGCTGCACCCCAGCGCCGGTGCGGAACGCGTCGGGCTGTGGCGGAGGCCTGGCCGTCGTCACGCTCCCGCTCGCCATCGGGCTGCTCGCGCGCTCGAGCCGACGCCGGTGACGACGGGAGCCCCGGGAGAGCGTGCCCGCGGGCGTGAAAGCCACAATCCGATTGCACCTGGCGGAGGCAGCGGTGTACGCGCCGCCGCGTCGGTCAAGGGAACCCGGTGTGACTCCGGGACTGCCCCGCAGCGGTGAGCAGGAACGAAAGCCGTCACGATGAGCACTGGGCGCGGTTGGGCCTGGGAAGCGACGGCGAGTAGGGGGTCGCGCGAGGAGCACGACCAGAGCCTGCGAGTCCGAAGACCTGTCCGACCCGTCGGCCGCTCCATCGGGGAGCGCCACCGCCGGAAGAGCAGTTCCATCTCGCTCCGCGGGGAGCGCGACGGACAGGTCAGCCGCGGGGCGACGCGCCAGGGCGGTCGTCTGGTCTCCTTCGGGTGGAGGCCGGCGCCGTGACGCGACCGTCCTCGCGACTACCTCCCGTCGCGTCGTGCCCACCGGAGGCTGCGAGGCCCGAGGGGGCTTCGCGTCGGAGGCAACGATGAAGACGTGGTTCGGACCAGGGTTGGTCGCGGTCGCGGTGACGTTGGCGGGCTGCACGCCCGAGGAGCCATCGACGCGGTGCACGCCGCAGAGCTGCGCGAGCGGGTGCTGCCTTCCCGGTGGGGTCTGCGCCGCCGGGACGGCGAGCGCCGCGTGTGGCATCAGCGGCGCGGCCTGCGTCGCGTGCGGACCGCAGAGCGCGTGCGTGCTCAATGCGTGCACGCCCACGGGGCCGGGCGGTGGCCTTGCGGGCGGCTCGGCGGGCGGCAGCGCCGGTGGCTCAGCGGGCGGCAGCGCCGGTGGCTCAGCGGGCGGCAGCGCCGGTGGCTCAGC
>JADCJJ010000218.1 GCA_020247085.1 Myxococcaceae bacterium
CGCAGTGCGGCCGCGGTCGACTCGACGCCTTCCGCGCGCGCCACCTCGACCGCGACGTTCCACAGCCGCTCGGGTATCGGCCGGCCTCGCCCGCCGTGCTCCGCTCGCCAACGTTCGAGCTCTCGCTGCGCCGAGCGCACATTCGACTGCTTCTCCATCGTCCACCTCGCCTTGGCGAGGGGACTACGTCGTGTTGGCAGCGACTTTCACGCACGCCTACCGGAAGGACACGCTCGATGCCAGTTCGCCGCGGGCCTTCCTGTTGGCGCAAGGCCGCGTCGGCGTGAGCGCAGAGCCAACGTCTGCCCTGGTCGGCGGCCGTACGTTCTGCCGGCGAGCGCGTCCAGGCGGGGTGGCGGCGGCATCAACCCTGCGGGCGGTTCCGAGGCCAGGGATGGCCCTGAACGGCTCATGGATGTCGAGGCTGCTCGGCGAACGGCGGGTGACGAGGGCAACCGCCCTCGAGTGACACCGCGGTCACACCCCGGGCCCCGCGCGGCGCGTCGGGACCACCCGCGACGGCCGGTGGCGGCCGCTCCGCTCCCCCCGACGCAGGTCGGTTGCGTCAGCGCTTGAGCAGCGGCTGTGGCGCCAGGCCGCCGAGCGCCGGCACCTCGTCGGGTGTCTTCGACGGCGTCGGCGGAGCCGGCTTGCGCCAGAGGTTGAACGTCGCCTCGGCAGCCAGCTGCGCCTGCTGGGCCTCGCCGTATGCGCGGTAGCTGTACTTCGTCTGGTCGCTCACCAGGCGCAGGTCCGACACCAGGCCGAGAAACGAGAGCACCTTGAGGATGGCGTAGGTGGCGTCGAGCTCCCACCAGAACCACCCCTGGTTGGCGGTGTTCTGGTGGAAGTGGTGGTTGTTGTGCCAGCCCTCGCCCATCGTGAGGAGCGCCAGCAGGAAGTTGTTCCGGCTGGTGTCGGTGGTGACGTAGCGGCGCGAGCCGAAGATGTGGCTGAGCGAGTTGATGGTGAAGGTGCCGTGCCACAGCAGCACCGTCGAGACGACGCCGCCGTAGAACATCCAGGGGACGCCGCCGAGCAGCCACATCACGCCCAGGGCCACCAGCGCTGGCACGGCGTGGAACCGGTTCAACCAGACGAGCTCGGGGAAGCGCGCGAAGTCGCGGATCGACTCGAGCCGGGTGGCCTCGTAATCCGACGCCATGAACCACCCCATGTGGCTCCACCAGAAGCCCGAGCGCACCGGCGAGTGCAGGTCCTGCTCCTGGTCGCTGTGGCGGTGGTGGTGCCGGTGGTTGGCGGCCCACCACAAGACGCCCTTCTGGGCGCTCGTCTGCGCGAGGAACGCCAGCACGAACTGGAAGGCGCGGTTGGTCTTGAACGCGCGGTGCGAGAAGTACCGGTGGTACCCGGCGGTCACGCCGAACATGCGCAGGACGTACGTCGCCACGACGAGCGCGGCGTACTCCCACTTGAAGTCGATGAAGAGGAACCCGGGGACCAGCAGCAGGTGCCAGCCGATGAAGGGGATGAGGGCGACGAGGTCGAACTTCGTCCCGCGGCCGCCAGCGTTCGTCTGAGTGGAGGTGCTCATGGTGTGGTCGACGCCATGAACACCGACTGGCGTCACCCGACCGTCAGCCGCATCGACATTCTGTCTCGGAGGGAATGCTCACCCGCCCTGCTCTGTCATGGGCGCGTCAGCGCGCAGGCTCTGGAGCCAGACCTCGAACGCGGGGAGCCCGCGGAGTGAGGCGAGGTCGGGGTCTTCGCGGGCGGCGGGCGCGTCGGCGTAGCCGTTCTGCGAGGCGAGGGTGAGGCAGCGCAGCGCCGAGGTGGTGTCCTTCGCGCGGGCCCAGTCGCAGGCGGCGGTGTAGGCGTGCTCGGGCCTCGGCTCGGCGCGGAAGGCGCCCTCGGCCGCGTGCGCGGCCTGCTCGTACTGCCCGCGGACGTAGTGCACCCGCTCGGCGGCGAGAAAGGCGGCGGCGAGGCGAACGCCGGGCAGCTGTCTGGCCTCGGGCTCGCGGCCCAGGCGCAGCAGCGCGCCCGCGTACTCGGCGCGGAGCGTCGCGTCGTCGGCGACCCGCGCGGCCTCGGCCCAGAGCGGAAGCGCGGTGGCGTCGTCGCCGGCGAGCGAGTGCGCGGCGGCGAGGGCCGCAGGGGGCACGCGCTGGTGCGCCACCTCGCGGAAGTGGCGCAGCGCCTCGGCGCCGTTCGACTGCTTGACGGCGACCCACCCCAGGAGCAGGTGCGCGCGCGAGGCCACGGTGGGCGGAACGTCGGCGCCGCGGAGCACGGTCGCTCCGGCGCGGGCGGCCTCGTCGAGCGCGCCCGCCCGAATCTGCTGCTCGGCCGTCTCGAGGGCTTGCGCCAAGGGGTGGGCGGCGGCCCCCAGCGGCAGCTCGCCGCGCCGGTAGGCCTGCACCACCGTCACGCCACGGAAGCCCCACAGGCCGAAGAGCAACCCCAGGAGCGGGGCCCGGAGGAAGAGCGAGACCCCCAGCCCCACGCCAGCGAAGAGGAGGGTGATGAGCTGCGCGTAGAGGAAGCCCCTGCGGCCGAACAGGCGCATGAGCACCGCGCGGGCGATGTGGCCGCCGTCGAGTGGCGCGACGGGCACCAGGTTGACGAGCGACCAGAAGACGTTCGCTGCGAAGGCGGCCTCGAGCGTGTACGCCACCATCGACGAGAGGGGGGCGCCGAGAGCCCGGAGCGCCAGCAGCGTCAGGCCCGCGACGAACCCGAGCGCCAGCCCCGCCGACGGGCCCGCGAGCGTCATCAGCACCTCGCGGTGCCAGGGCAGCTCCTCTTTCGCGTGCGGGAGCGTGCGCCCGCCGAGGCCGACGAGGTGAATCTCGGGTTCGAGCCCGAAGCGCCGCGCCGCCAGCGCGTGCCCCAGCTCGTGCACCAGCACCGAGACGCTGATGATGAAGAACCAGATGATGACGACGGCGGCCAGCGTCTTCGCCCGGTCGGGGTGGGTCTGGCTGACGAGCACCTGGCCCGGCCAGCCGGTGGGCGCGCGCTCGCTCTGCGCGAAGCTCCAACCGAGGAGCAGGGCGATCAGCACGTGGCTGAAGTGCACCTGCACCGGAATGCCGCGCAGCTTGAACTGGAACACGGAGTGTTTCGTAACACGCAGCCCCGGCGCGGGCAGGGCGGGCCCGGTGGTGCGGCGCCAGCCGGGGCCCGGACGACGGCTCGACTTCGCCCGCGCTGGTCGGGTAGGGCCAGGGCCATGTTGCCCATCGGCCCGTACACCCTGAAGAACCGCTTCATCCTCGCGCCGATGGCCGGGGTGTCGGAGATGCCGTTCCGCACCATCGCCTTCGAGCTCGGCGCGGCGCTGTGCCCGACCGAGCTCGTCAGCGCGCAGGGGCTCTTCCGCATCAACACGCGCACGCTGCGGTACCTGCGGTTCAACGCCGAGATCGAGCGGCCATACTCGTTGCAGATCTTCGGTGGAGAGCCCGAGGTGATGGCCGAGGCGGCGGTGATCGGGAAGAAGCACGGCGCGCAGCTCATCGACATCAACATGGGCTGCCCGGTGAAGAAGGTGACGAAGACGGGCGCGGGCTCGGGCCTCTTGTGCGACCCGCCGCGGGCGGGGCTGTTGGTGAAGTTGATCCGCGAGGCGACGGGGCTGCCGGTGACGGCGAAGATCCGCTCCGGGTGGGACTCGTCGCAGCGCAACTACCTCGAGATGGCCGACGTGCTGGGCGCGGCGGGCGTGGCGGCGCTCGCGGTGCATCCGCGCACGCGGGCGCAGGGGTACTCGGGCAAGGCCGACTGGACCGTCATCGCGGATCTCAAGCGCCACGTGGGAAACCGGTTCCCGATCATCGGGAACGGCGACGTGAAGTCGGTCGACGACGCGACGCGCATGACGGAGCAGACGGGCTGCGACTACGTGATGATCGGCCGTGGGGCGCTGGGGAACCCGTGGTTGTTCCGCGAGCTGAACGGTGGGCCCAAGCCGACGCGCGAGGAGCGGGCGACGCTGGTGATGCGGCACTTCAAGGAGCACCTGCACTTCGTGGCGCACGAGCGGGTGAGCCGGGAGAAGTTGTCTTCCGAGGAAGAGGCCGCGCGGGCCGAGAAGGCGGGCGTGCACAACTTCCGCAAGCACCTGGCGTGGTACGCGCACGGGCTGTCGGGGGCGTCGGTGTTCCGGAATCTGATCAACCGGCTCGACACGAGGGCCGAGGTCGAGGCGGCGGTGGAGCAGTTCTTCCTCGGCGCGGAGGACGACGCGCACGGGGCGCAGGAGGAGTACGACGTCGACTACCGCACCGCGCTCGGGTGACGCGCGCCCGGGTCGAGGTGGCAGGGGCCATCACCGAGGCGTCGTCGGCCAGGAGGGGCGGGCGCCGCTGCGTGCGGGCGACCCGGCGCGTCCGGCTGGCCCCGAGGGCCCGCCCAAGGCAGCGCGCCGTGTCGAGCACGTGGCTCGAGGTCGGGACAGCCGGCCGCCGCGAGCGCCGCGCAGGGGAGCCGGCCCCCGCCCCCTGGAAATGACTGCGAGAAACCGGCTTGTTCGCTCGGGGCGACACCCGCGGCGTGGCGTCGTAAGACGAGGAGCGCTCATGGTGAGGCGCAACGCCAGGGTCCCGATTCGGCTGGTGATGGGCGCGCTCCTGGCCGCGCTCGCCTGGATTGCGTGGAACCCCCAGGCGATTCCCAGCCCGCTCTTTCCTGTGCTCGTCGACCGCCGGGAGCGTCACCTGCATTCGGCGCTCTCCGTCCAGTCCGGGCGCGTGCTCGGGACGACGTGGCAGGTGACGGTGATCCCCTTCGAGCTCTCACGGCTGACGCTGAGCGTGAGCGGCCGGCCAGGGGGAGGGCGCCTCGCCGACCTCGTCCCCGCGCGTGCGCTCGCGGCGGTCAACGGCACCTTCTTCGAGCCCGACTTCACCGCGCATGGGTGGCTCGTCGTCGACGGAGTGGAGCGAAGCCCCCGGCGGCAGACGAGCCCGCACCACGTCTTCGCCCTTCACCGCGACCGCGCCTTCATCGGCCGGTGGGAGCAGCTTGATTTCGAACCGACGCTCGCGTTCCAGAACTTCCCGCTCCTGGTGGAAGAAGGCCGCTCCACCATCCGACGCACTGAGGACGACCCCGGGCATCCGCGGACGCTCGTCTGCGAACCGACGCCGGGCGTCGTCGCGCTCGTGGTGATTCTGCCCGGCGCTGGCGAAGCCGGGCCCTCGTTGTTCGAGACCGGTCGACTGGCGGCGTTTCCGAGGCTCCTCGGCGGTCTCGGATGCCGAGCAGCGCTCAACCTCGACGGGGGCCCTTCGACGGGGTTCTGGCTTGCGGGCGACCCACCGGTCTTCGTCGAGCCCCAGACGACGATCGCGAACGTCCTCGCCATCCTGCCGCCGTGACGTCGCCCGGGAGCCGCCGGCGGCGTCGCTCGGCTGGCGAGCCCGGAGGGCCAGCGCGATGACGGCGAGGGGCCCCTGCGCGCCTGGTGGGGGGGCGGGACGGCGTGAGGAGGGGAGCCCCCGACCGCGCGGTGAGAGGCGCGCGACGAGCGCGCCGGAGGGCGCGCAGGGTTGAGAGAGGTGAACCTGGTCGTGGCTCGCCGAGGGCCCGCGCGAGACCGAGTCGGCGCGTGGCGTAAAGGAGCGCCCGCGGCGGGAACCTCGAGCCGTAGCGACGCCCCGCAGCGACGACCAACCCCCGTGACGCCAGAGCGCATGTCGAACGGGAGCCCGCAGACCGGCAAGGGGGGCATCGGGTCCCCGGACCTCGTGGCGTCTGACCGGCTCGGGGTCCAGCTCACGGTTGGCATGGGTCGGTCGCGGCAATGTAGACCCGGTCCTGCGACGAGAGCCTGTGGGCTCCGAAGGTCGCGGCCCCCTGGCTCGTGCCGACGAGCACGACCGCCCCGGTTGGCCCCACGCCCACGTCGTAGTTCACCTCTCGTCCCGGGCCACCGCCCGCCAGCGCCCAGCGGAGTTCTCCGTCGAGCGTCCATGCGGCGACGAACTCGTCCGACTGAGCCGTTCCCGCGGACAGGGTGAGCGCCGTCGAGTTCCCCGTGAGGGTCACCTCGGACGAGAAGTCTCCGCTGACCACCACCTCGCCCAGGCGGCTGACGGAGAGCTCCACGCCCTCTTCAGTGCCGGTCGAGCGAACCGTGTTGACCCAGTCGACCGCTCCGGCCGCTCCAAACCGGACGAGGAAGAGGTCGGCCGTGCCGGCAGCGCTCACGCGTGTCATGCCGCCGAAGTCGACCGAGCCCGTGAACCTCCCGCCGACGAAGGCCACGCCACCGGGGCCTCCGCCCGCCGCGCGGGCCGCGTCATCGCCCGGCCCTCCTTGCCGACGCGCCCACCGCAGTGCGCCGTCAGGCGTCCACGACGTGACGAAGAGATCCGCTCCGCCAGCCGGCGTTCCCACCGGCGTGCCCTGAACCTGCATCACCGCGCTCGTTGTCTCGCCCACGAAGATGACGTTCCCGACGGGGTCCGTCGCCACGCCCCGCCCGAGGTCGTCACCGTCTCCCGTGACCGAGCGCCACCACCGAAGGGCTCCGTCGGGCGCGTATGAGACCACGAGCGTGTCGTTTCGCCCCTGGTGCCCCACCGCGACTGGCGCTTGCCCCGCGAAGGCGAAGTCGGCGCTCTCGTACATGAGGGCGATCACCACGTTGCCCGCGGGGTCGACGGCGACCTCGTTGCCGTAGTCGTTCGCGGCGCCACCCGCCGTTCGAACCCAGGACGGCGTGCCCCCGGGGGTCAGCAACAGGGTGAACGCGTCGGATGCGCCCACGGCGACCCCAACCACACTGGGGCCAAAGGTGACCCGCCGCTGGAAGAGCCCCGTGACAACCACCGCACCCGACGGCGCGAGGTCGCAGTCGATGGCCACGTCGGTTCCTGCCGCTCCGAAAGTACGCGCCCATCGAACCGTCGCGTCGGGCTCGAGCATCATCACGAACAGGTCCTCGCCTCCTGAGCTCGTCAACGGCTGACCCGCGATCGAGCGCGACCCCGACAGATTGCCGCAGATGACGATCGCCCCATCAGGACCCACGTCGACCCCTCGAATGGCCTGTTGGAGCGTTCCCTCGAGCGTGCCCCCGCGCGCCCACGCGAAGGTCGGCACGCACGCGCCAGCATCAGCGCCACCGTCACTTCGCCCATCGTCCAGCCCGGAGTCGAGCCCCGCCTTCCCACCATCGATACCCGGCGACGGCAGCCCCTGACACGCTGCCAGGCATGCCGCCAGCAAGCAGGAGAAGGCCCAGCGATTGGAATAGGCCCATTCTTGACAAGCTCGCCTCACTGAGGTCGAGGTGTCGCGATGCCCAGCCGACGCGGAAAGCCTCCGAAGGACGGACTCGAGACGCGACAGCGACTGGTGGACGCGGGCCGGCGACTGTTCAGCGTAGACGGCTTTCACGGCACCGACACCAACCGCATCGCCCGAGAGGCCCAGGTGGCGCCGGCCACGCTTTACGTCCACTTCGTCGACAAGACCGACGTCTTCCGGGCGGTGTACTCGGCATGGGTCTCCGAGATGTGGGAGCGGCTCAGCCTCGACGCCATCGCCGGAGGCCCTCCCGAGGTGATCGCGAGGCGCATGGCCCGCTCGCTCGTCGAGCACTACCGGAAGGCCCGCGGCATTCGAGCGACGGTGCAGTCCGCAGCGCTCCGCGCCCCTGCCTTCAGGGAGCTGTACCTCTCCGAGGGGCGCCGGCAGCTGGAACTGGCGATGAACCGGCGGAGCGCCAGAGGTTCGCTGCCCCGGGCGCGCGAGGACGTCCTGGCGACGCTGTTGATCGTCGAGCGGCTCTGCGATGCCCTGGCCAACGACGAGGTCGAGGCACTTGGCTGCTCCGCCGAGGCGCTGGAGCGGGTGTTGGTGGCCGTGCTCGAGGCCTCCCTGCGCGACGCCCCGCTGCCGCATTGAGCTGTCGGCGTTCACGGGCACCCCTGGCGCAGATCGGCGCAGAATACGCCGTCGAACGACACCGCCGACCGGTACGTAGCGCTCAGGACGTCGGCGATTGGAGTCTGCCCGATCGATCGATTCAGCAGCCTCGCCGTCGCCGTCAGGTCACCCTTGAGCCACCGATCGAACCACGCGGTCGAATAAGCGAGCGCGAAGGCCTGGCGGGGGGTTCCCGCTCCGGGCGTGCCCCACACGAA
The DNA here is from genome assembly GCA_020247085.1 of Myxococcaceae bacterium. GTDB lineage: Bacteria > Myxococcota > Myxococcia > Myxococcales > Myxococcaceae > Xiheimicrobium > Xiheimicrobium aquaticum. Next base: position 8,124 of record JADCJJ010000218.1, read on the forward strand.
GTGGTTCGACTGCGCGAAGACGACCTGCATCGTCGGCTGCTGGTTCATGCGCCACCACTCGAAGGCCACCTTCTTGCTGTCTGGCGTCGCGCCAGGCGGGCCGCAGAAGTCCGAGGCCTGACCCATGGCAGGGACACGTGGCGTTCGGCGCTGCATCGGGATGCTCCCCGTACAGTTGGGCGCGCCCAGGTCGCCGGTCTCGAATGTCGCCAGGTTGTCCCACGCCACGAACGCCTTGACGCGAGGGTCTTCCTCCTGGGTTCGTACCAGCGCTCGCGCTCCGAGCGACCATCCGGCTACCCCGAGCGCGTTGGCGTTGGTGATGGCGCGCGCCGGGTTGGCTTGTGACACGAGGAAGTCGAGCCCTGAGACGGCCGCTTGGTGATAGGCGGCGAGGCTGCCGCCGCTCGAGGGCTGGGTGATGACCACGACGTAGCCGCTGCGGGCCAGCCCCACCCCGGCCCACTCGACGCTCGAGATGCCAGCGCCCCCGCCTGGCAGAAGGCTCACCCCAGGTACGGGGGCCGTGGCTCCGACTGGAGCGAAGAGTCGCGCTGCGAGGCTGGAGCCGCTCGAGGGAATCATGAGGTCAATGACGTCGACTCCAGCGTCCATCAACTGAGCCGCACCACCGCCGCCCGCACCACCACCGCCGCCCGCACCACCACCGGCGTTCGCACCACCACCGGCGCCCGCACCACCACCGGCGCCCGCACCACCACCGGCGCCCGCACCACCACCG